>DATHHQ010000561.1:0-17358 GCA_035490095.1 Bradyrhizobium sp. | reverse complement strand
CATTCCGGCAGAACGAGTGCTGGCCGTCGAGGCGCTGACGCAGGTTCAGCGTTTCATCCTGCGCCCCGATCTTTACGGACCGTCCGAGGATCAGGTGTCATCGAAACCCGAAATCGACGAGATCGATGCGCTGCGCGCCGCGGAATACGGCTTGCTGTCCCTGCTGCTTGGCAAGGCGCCCGACGCGGATACGCTGTTGCGGGTTGCCGCGTTGAAGGGCGATGCGTCCGATCTTGGCGTGGCGCATATCGCACTCGCGGCGGCGGCGGCCGCGGCGGATGATCGCGCTGTCAGCAAGGAGTTCTTCGCTCTGTTCATCGGACTTGGTCGCGGCGAGCTGCTTCCCTATGCCTCCTATTACATGACCGGCTTTCTTCACGAGCGCCCGCTGGCGCGCGTCCGCGAAGATCTGGATGTGCTCGGAATCGAGCGCGCAGGCGCGTCGCGGGAGCCGGAAGACCACATCGCGACCCTGCTTGAGGTGATGGCCGGCCTTGCGCGCGGCGACTTCGAAGCCGACTTCGCCGAACAGGCGCGTTTCTTCGAGCGGCATCTCAAGCCGTGGGCTTCGCGGATGTTCGCCGATCTTGAGATGTCCCGGTCGGCCAATTTCTACCGTGCCGTCGGCCGTGTCGGCCGTGTCTTTATGGAACTGGAATCAGAGGCCTTTACGCTGTCCTGATGACGCCGAAGGCAGCCGAAAGATTGACTTGGAAAAGATGACTTCGAGGAGATCGCAATGAGCAAGCCATCCGACAGTAAGGCGCTCGCCCGCCAAGGCAAGCCGCAGGCGGCGGCAGGCGTGGACCGGCGCCGCTTCTTCATGATGGGTGGATCGGCGGTCGCTGCGGCTGCGGTCGTGCCGCTGGCGAGCGGCGAGGCCGAAGCGGACGAGTCGCAGGCCGAGCGCGTCAAGGCGCGCTACAGGGAAACCGATCACGTCAAGAACTACTATCGCGTCAACCGCTATTGATGGGACCACGCACATGTTGATCAAGCGAAGAGATGGATCCGCCGGCCGGGCGCGTTTGCAGGGTGTCGCCGCCGGCCTGGCTTCGGGAGTTCTCGACCGCCGTACGTTTTTGCAACGGTCCGGTTTGGCCGCAGGTGCGGGTGCGGCACTGGGTTTGATGCCGCTTGGATCGGTGCGCAAGGCGCAGGCCGGTCCGAAAATCGTCGGAGCGCCGACCGAAATCAAAAAGAACATCTGCACGCATTGCTCGGTCGGCTGCACCGTGATCGCCGAAGTTCAGAACGGCGTCTGGGTCGGTCAGGAGCCGGCCTGGGATAGCCCGATCAATCGCGGCTCGCATTGCGCCAAGGGCGCCTCGGTCCGCGAACTCGTGCATGGCGATCGCCGCCTGAAATATCCGATGAAGCTGGTCAATGGCGAGTGGCAGCGCCTGTCGTGGGATCAGGCCATCAACGAGATCGGCGACAAGATGCTCGAGATCCGCGCCAAGTCCGGTGCCGACTCCGTCTATCTGCTCGGCTCCGCGAAATTCTCCAATGAAGGCGGCTATCTGTTCCGCAAGTTCGCGGCGTTCTGGGGCACCAATTCTATCGACCATCAGGCCCGCATCTGCCATTCGACCACCGTCGCCGGCGTCGCGAATACCTGGGGCTACGGCGCGATGACCAATTCCTACAATGATATGCGCAACTCGAAGACCGTCGTCTTCATGGGATCGAACGCCGCCGAGGCGCACCCGGTATCCTTGCAGCACATCCTCACCGGCAAGGAGATCAACCGCGCCAACGTGTTCGTGCTCGACCCGCGTTTCACCCGCACCGCGGCCCACGCCACCGAATATGTCCGGTTCCGCAGCGGCACCGACATCGCCGTGATCTGGGGCATGCTGCACCACATCTTCAACAACGGCTGGGAAGACAAGGAATTCATTGCGCAACGCGTCTACGGCATGGACCAGATCCGCGCCGAAGTCGCCAAGTGGACGCCGGAAGAGGTCGAGCGTGTCTCGGGCATTCCCGGCGAGCAGTTGAAGAAAGTTGCCGAGACTTTCGCCAAACAGCGTCCATCGGCCTTTGTCTGGTGCATGGGCGGCACCCAGCACAGCGTCGGTACCGCCAACGTCCGCGCCTACTGCAACCTCCTGCTGGCGACAGGCAATGTCGGCAGCTTCGGCAATGGCGCCAACATCTTCCGCGGCCATTGCAATGTGCAGGGCGCGACCGATATCGGTCTCGATATCGTGACACTGCCGCTCTATTACGGTCTGGTCGAAGGTGCCTGGAAGCACTGGGCACGGGTTTGGGAAGTCGAATACGATTATCTCCAGTCGCGCTTTGACGAAGTACCGGCCAAGGCAGGCCGTCCGGCGCGCACCCGCAAACAGAACATGGAGCTGCCGGGTATCCCGTCAACCCGCTGGTTCGATGCGACGCTCGCCAATCCCGACGATGTCGATCAGCGCGACAGCCTGAAGGGCATGGTGATCATGGGGCATGGCGGCAATACCGTGCCGCGCATGACTGAAATGGTGAAGGGCCTCGAGAAGCTCGAATTGCTCGTGGTCGCCGATCCGCATCCGACGACATTCGCCGCGATCTCGGAGCGCAAGAATGGCACCTATCTGCTGCCGGCCTGCACCCAGTTCGAGACCTCTGGCTCGCGCACCGCGTCCAACCGTTCGCTGCAGTGGGGCGAGCAGATTGTCAAGCCGATCTTCGAGTCGAAGGACGATTACGAGATCATCTACCGGCTGTCGGCGAAGCTCGGTTTTGCCGAGCCGATGTTCAAGAACATCAAGGTGGAAGACAATCATCCATCATCCGAAGACCTGCTGCGTGAAATCAACCGGGGCGGGTTCTCGACCGGCTATTCCGGCCAGTCGCCGGAGCGCCTGAAAGCGCACATGAAGAACCAGGGCAAGTTCGACCTGGTGACCCTGCGCGCCAAGGCCGACGAGCCCGATATCGGCGGCGATTATTATGGTCTGCCGTGGCCGTGCTGGGGCACGCCGGAGATCAAGCATCCGGGAACGCATACGCTCTACAACACCAACCTTCACGCCAAGGATGGCGGCGGCACTTTCCGGGCGCGCTTCGGCGTCGTCTATGAAGAGAAGCAGCCGGACGGCTCGGTGAAGAACGTCAATCTGCTGGCCGAAGGGTCCTACAGCAAGGGCTCGGAACTGACCGACGGCTATCCCGAATTTACCTATGGCGTGCTCAAGAAGCTCGGCTGGGACAAGGATCTCACGGAAGCCGAACTTGCAACGATCAACAAGATCGGCGGCAACAATCCCGACAACGTCGGCTGGGCGGTCGATCTGTCGGGCGGTATCATTCGCGTCACGCTGGAACATGGCGTGATGGCCTATGGCAACGGCAAGGCCCGGGCAGTGGCGTGGAATCTGCCCGATCCCGTGCCGGTTCACCGTGAGCCGATCTACACCGCGCGTCCCGAACTCGTCGCCAAATATCCGACGCGACCAGACGGGCGCCAGTTCCGCATGGCCAATCTCGGCTTCTCGATTCAGAAAGCGGCGGTGGACAAGGGGCTTGCCAAGCAATTCCCGATCATCCTGACTTCGGGGCGTCTGGTCGAATACGAAGGCGGCGGCGAGGAAACGCGGTCGAACCGCTGGCTTGCCGAATTGCAGCAGGACATGTTCGTCGAGGTCAACACGTCGGACGCGAGCGAACGCGGCATCAAGGATGGCGGCTGGGTCTGGGTGTTCGGTCCTGAGAACGGCTCGAAGACGCGCGTCAAGGCGCTCGTCACCGACCGGGTGGGCAAGGGCGTGGCGTTCATGCCGTTCCACTTCGCCGGCTGGTTCCAGGGTGTCGATCAGCGCGACAAATATCCGAAGGGCAACGATCCGATCGTGCTTGGCGAAAGCGTGAACACGCTGACGTCCTACGGCTACGATCCGGTCACCGGTATGCACGAGGGCAAGGTGACCCTGTGCCAGATCCAATCGGCGTGAGGGGAGAATAAATCATGGCTCGCGTCAAATTTCTGTGTGATGCCGACCGCTGCATCGAATGCAACGCCTGCGTGACGGCCTGCAAGAACGAACATGAAGTGCCGTGGGGCATTAACCGCCGCCGCGTCGTCACCATCAACGACGGCAAGCCCGGCGAACGCTCGGTGTCGATGGCCTGCATGCACTGTACGGATGCGCCTTGCGCCGCGGTCTGCCCGGTGTCGTGCTTCTACACCACCGCTGACGGTGTGGTGCTTCACTCCAAGGACCTCTGCATCGGTTGCGGATACTGCTTTTATGCATGTCCGTTCGGCGCGCCCCAGTACCCGAAGGTTGGAAACTTCGGGTCGCGCGGCAAGATGGACAAGTGCACCTATTGCGCGGGCGGGCCGGAGGCAGACTCCACTCCGGCTGAGTACGCCAAATACGGCGCCAACCGTCTCGCCGAGGGCAAGCTGCCGATTTGCGCCGAGATGTGCTCGACCAAGTCGTTGCTCGCGGGCGATGGCGCGATCATCGCTGAAATCTACAAGGAGCGCGTGACGAAACGCGGTTACGGTTCGGGGATGTGGGGCTGGAAAACGGCCTATAGCGATTCGCCGACCGGCTGATGCAATTGTCGTCGCCCTTCGTGCGGCGGCGCTCGCGTAACCTGGAAACCGAAGGGCGTTCTGCGATGGCAAGATCACATTCGACCAGCAAGGCCTTCATTCCCAAGGCCGCAGCCCACAAGGCCTCGATTCTCAAGGCCTTGTGCGCCGCATTCGCGCTGCTGTTCGTCCTTGCGCATCCCGCGGCGGCGCAGCTTTCGTTCAAGCCCACGGCCGAAGCCGTGCAGGAAGACAAGCTCCTGAATGCGCTGAAGGAAGGCGACAAGATCACCGGCCGCATCACCATTCCGGATGCCATGGCCGCCAGCCTGATTCAGCCCGCCGGCCGCGACTGGCGCGATTTTCAACGCAGCAAGCTGCCGATCATCGGCGGCGTTGCGATCATCGGCATGCTTGCCCTGCTGGCGATTTTCTTGATGGTGCGCGGACGAATTCGCGTCGATCACGGGTTCTCTGGAACGAAGATCCTGCGTTTCGCCAGCTTCGAACGCTTCACCCATTGGCTGACGGCAAGCTGCTTCATTGTTCTTGCACTGTCCGGCCTGAACATCAGCTTCGGCCGCATCCTGATTCTGCCGCTGTTCGGTGCGGAAGCTTTCGCGACCATGTCGACTTACGCCAAATTCGCCCACGACTATCTGGCGTTCCCGTTCATGCTCGGCCTCGTCATCATGTTCCTGATCTGGATCAAGGATAACATTCCCGGGAAGATCGATCTGCAATGGCTCAAGCAGGGCGGTGGCATCTTGTCCAAAGGCCAGCATCCGCCTGCCAGGCGCTTCAACGCTGGCCAGAAGGGCATTTTCTGGATCGTGATCATCGGCGGATCGCTGATGTCGGTGTCCGGCTGGTTCCTGTTGTTTCCCTATATTCCGGCCAACGTGACGACGATGCAGTTTTGGACCGTGATCCATGCCGTGATCGCCATGCTCTTCATCGCTGCAATGATGGCCCACATCTATATCGGCACGGTCGGCATGGAGGGCGCGTTCGATGCGATGGGAACGGGTGAGGTTGATCTCAACTGGGCCAAGGAGCATCACTCGCTCTGGGTCGAGGAAGAGCAGGCCAAGGGCCATGCGCCGTCGGGGAGCACTCCGAGGGCTATGCCGGCCGAATAGTTCGGCCCGTCGATACACGTCAATGTGGGGGAGCGCCATGAAAGTCTTTCTTGCGGCCTTGTTATTTGCGGCGGTCGCCGCGGTTGGCGTGTCGATCGTGCTCAACACCATCCAGCAGCCGAGCTACGCTGCATTCACCACCGGCGGCGCCAGGGTTGGCGATCCCGGCAATAATTTGGTCGGGCCGGGTTGATCCCGGCTGAAATGTCGAGCATGCCTAACGTTACCCCGGCATGGCCGGTTGAAATCCGGCTCGTGAAGGACCGCCGCGCGCTGCATGTCACATTCGAGGATGGCAACACCTTCACGCTCTCGGCGGAATTACTCCGTGTGACCAGCCCCTCCGCCGAAGTGCAGGGTCATTCCGAAGCGCAACGCAAAACGGTTGGCGGAAAGCGCAACGTCACGATTCTCTCCGTTGATCCGGTCGGCAATTATGCGGTGCGATTAGGGTTCGACGATATGCACTCTACCGGCATCTACTCCTGGGCGTTCCTGAACGATCTCGGTGTGAACGCCGAGCGGCGTTTTCAGGATTACCTCGACGATCTCCAGGCCAAGGGCCTGGACCGCGACAGACCGGGCATGCGCTAAGGGCGATGCGGATGGAGCAAACGATAACTGCGAATGCTCCACCTCGCAAAAGACCCCGCTCTGCATTTCTGACATGTACAGCCTTGCTGATCATTCTGTCGCTTGGGATGACTGCCGCCTTGGCGCAGTTGCGGGGCCATGGCGGGCCCGTGCGGGCATTGGCGATTTCGTCCGACGGACAAACCGCGGTCTCCGGAAGCTTTGATTCCACCGCGATCCGCTGGTCGCTGACGCGCAATGCGGCCGAGCAGGTGCTCCGCTTCCATGCCGACGCGGTTAACGCGGTCGTGCTGCTGAAGGATGGCCGCGCCGCGACCGCAGGTGCCGACGGGCGCGTTGCGATCTGGACTTCAGGCCGCGCCGAGCCCGATGCCGTGCTGGAAGGTCATACAGCGCCGATCGCTGCGCTCGCGGTGTCGCCCGACGGCGCAACATTGGCTTCAGCGTCGTGGGATCATACGGTGCGGTTGTGGCCGCTCGCGGGTGGCGTGCCACGCGTGCTTGACGGGCATACGCAAAACGTCAACGGCCTGGCGTTCGCTCCGGACGGTCGCACGCTGGTCAGCGTTAGCTACGATCAGAGCCTGCGGCTCTGGCCGCTCTCAGACTCGCCCGCCGCGACCGTTATTGCGATGCCGACCCCGCTCAACGCCGTAGCAGTCGGCAGCGACGGTGAGATCGTGACCGGTGGCGCCGACGGGAAGCTCTATTTTCTGACAGGAGCCGGCGCGGCCGCAGGTGAGGTTGCGGCCGGACCGAGACCGGTGATCTCGATTGCGATCTCGCCGGACGGCGCGCTGGTGGCCGCCGCGAGCATTGGCGGGTCGGTAGCGGTGATCAATCGCAAGACGCGCGGTCTGGCGAACACGCTGGTCGGCCCCGGACTGCCAGTCTGGTCAGCCGCGTTTCTGCCCGACAGCCGCACGCTGCTCACCGGCGGTGCCGACAACATCATCCGTCGCTGGAATGCGGTGACCGGAGAATCCATCGATCCGCTGCTTCTGGAAACGACGGGAGATCCGTTGGCCGCCTATGCCGGCGACCGGGGCGCGGATATCTTTCGTGCCTGTGTCGCCTGCCATACCCTTGGCGCCGAGCAAGCCAACAGGGCAGGCCCAACCCTGGCCGGCATCTTCGGCCGACGGATCGCAACCGTGCCGGGCTACAATTTTTCCGAAAGCCTCAAGCGCCTCGATATCGTCTGGACGCCGGAGACAGTTTCGAAATTGTTCGAGATCGGACCTTCAGCCTACACCCCGGGTACCAAGATGCCCGAGCAGCGTATCGGTTCGGAACAGGATCGCGCCGCGCTGGTGCAATTTCTTGAGCGCGCAACAAAGCGATAGATGCTCGATGAACCGGCGGCGACCCGTTCAGCCTCCTTACGTTCAATCGCGTTAGAAATCGCGATCGACACTGTTCGGCCTGACAGCGAATCTCGCAGCCTGAACGGGTCGGCACGGTTCGACGGCGCAGCAAGCAAAAAGAGCCGTACCGCCGTCGTTCACATATCTCCCGGTTCACATCAGGTAAGCGTGATGTGTGAGACAGCTCACATTGGTGCGGTGCGGTTCGATCTAAACGAAATGGCGCAACTATCCTGCGTGTCGAACCGAACGGAGATTTCCGATGAAGCGCCTGATGATCTCGGGACTAGCGGCCGTCGCTCTGCTCGCTGCCGCAACCACCATGCTGCGGTCGCACTCGCCTTCGAGCGATCGTCCTGTCGGGGCCGCAGACATGGCCTCGTTGCAGCAATCTCGCATCGCGGCCGGCGCAGACAAGCTCCTGACCGAGAACTTCGAGGATATGTCGCTGGTCTTTTCGACCGCCACAAAGCGTTAACCGAAAGACCGATACCAGGGCGACGCTGCGTCCGGGATGAAGGAATGACCGACCCAAATTGATCTAGCTCAAGTAGGCAACGATAAACCGGCGTTCCTATATCAGATGGATCGGTACACCGGAGGTCAGTTCCTGTACGCGGCGTTCTTCTGGCCGGCGCTGGTCGCTGCGTCGGCCGGTGAAACTGCGTCGTCCATGGCGGCGCAGTTTCTGGGATTCGCGGGCGAAGCCGATGGCGACCACACCCGGCAGGAGCCGGAAGGAGCCACTCCGAGCAAGATTGCGCTCGAACTGCATACCGTCCAGCTCCGTGACTTTACCACGGTCAAAAGCGGCGTTCCCACCCTCCTGTGCACGCCGCTTGCGCTGCATGGCGCTGCTGTCGCCGACCTTGCCGCCGGGCACAGTCTTGTTGCCGCTCTCCGTGGGGCCGGAATTGAACGACTGTTCATGGTCGATTGGCGCTCGGCCAGCTCCGAGATGCGATTTCTCGGCATTGATGACTATCTCGCCGATCTCAATGTCCTGGTCGATCATCTCGGTGGCTTGGTTGATCTCGTCGGGCTCTGCCAGGGAGGCTGGTTGTCGCTGGTCTATGCCGGGCGATTCCCGGCCAAGGTACGCAAGCTCGTTATGGCCGGGACGCCGGTTGATACTTCTGCGCGGCAATCCGAATTGTCGGCTACCGCCGAGGCTACCCCGCTGACCGTGTTTGAAAGCCTGGTTAATCGCGGCGATGGTCGCGTGATCGGCCGCAACGTCGCGAAGCTCTGGGGAAACGACACCGTTGAAGCCGACGAGATTCGCGAATCGCTGCAGACGCTTCAGCCGATTGACTCGCCGGAGTTCACGCAGATCGAAACCGTCTTCAAGAACTGGAACTCCTGGACGATCGATGTTCCCGGGACATACTATCTCGAAGTCGTCGAAAAACTATACAAGCTCAATGAACTTGCCACCGGGAGCTTCGTCGCCCTGGGACAAAACGTCGATCTCGCGCGCCTGCGGCTTCCAATGTACCTTCTTGCTGGAAGCGCCGACGAAGTGGTTACCCCGGAACAATTGTTTGCGGTGGAGCGGCTGGTTGGAACGCCGCCGCAGCACCTCCGCCAGGAGGTCGCGCCGTGCAATCATCTCGGCCTGTTCATGGGTAGACAGACGCTCGAAGAATATTGGCCGAGGATTGTGCGCTGGATGAAGGAGCCTGTGGGCGTTCCTGACGAACATGCCAGTCGGCCTGTGCACCGCGTGCGCACAGCGAAATCAAAGAAAATCTAACGCAAGCAATGTGCCTCCCGGCAATCATCCCTTCACCCGCCGCATCGTCATCGAATGACGAAATCGGGATGCCGGATGGGTGTTGATGGCAACCTGCGCGATTCTGCCGTCAGCCAGTCGGCAAGTGCGCTGTACTTCCAGCGCTGTGGCTCCCGGCGCGCTGCGGGAGCAGGGGATCATCTAGCCGTTCACCATTTCTAAGTAAGTCATGGTTATATCGTACCGGCAGCGATAGTAAATCGAGGCCATCATGAACCTGCTCAGCCGCTTCAAGATCAGTAGCAAACTTGCCGGCATGCTGGCGTTATCGGCCCTGGCGGTGTGCGCGAATATCGCGCTGTCGACTTCGCTCAGCCAAAAACGAATGCTGGACGACCGGGTGACGCAGTTGCGTACGGCGGTAGACATCGTCATCGGGATGGCGAAGTCGATGCAGGAGGAAATAGCCGCGGGCAAGCTGACCATGGCCGAGGCGGAGAGCCAACTCCGGACACGCTGCAGGCACATGATGTTCGACAAGGGGCAAGGCTACCCGGCCGCCTATCGGGCGGATGCAACCGTGGCGATGAACGCGGCCAATCCGCAAATTGAAGGCAGGATCAGCACCACAAAAGACTCGAACGGCGTTCCGATCGTGGCAACCATCCTGGAAGCCGCCAGTCGCGATCCCAATGGCACCACCACCACGTATACCTATGCAAGGCCCGGTGAAACCACGCCGCTGCCGAAACTGGTTTTTGTCCGCAAATTCGAACCGTGGAACATGGTCTTCGCCGTCGGCCTGTATGTGGATGATATCGATGCCGACATGAACACGCTGCTGGTGCGGCTGGGAGCGACCGGCGCGGCGGTGATGGTGTTGATGGGCCTGTTATCCTGGCTGATCGCTCGGGATATTCTCGGCGCGCTGAAGCGTCAGCAAAACCGGATGCAGCGTATCGCCACCGGCGTGCTCGACGAACCGGTCGGAGAAACCCAGCGCGCCGACGAGATCGGCCGCATGGCGGAAACGCTGGAGATGCTGCGTCAAACAGCGCTGACGGCGCGGACGCTGGAAGCGGAGCAGGCAGAGCTGAAGCTGCACGGCGAGCATGAGAAGCGCGAAGCGCTGATCGCGCTCGCCAGTCGCTTCGACGCCTCGGTGGGGCAACTCGTTGGACTGATGGCGTCGAACTCGACCGAACTGGAGTCGACCGCGCAATCCATGACCGGCACGGCGGAACGCACCAACCAGCAGGCGACCGTGGTCAGCACCGCCGCGGCGGAAGCCAGTACACGCGTGCAAACGGTCGCCACGGCGGCGGAAGAATTGTCGACGTCGATCACCGAAATCAGCCGTCAGGTCGCACAATCCGCCAAGATCACCGACCGCGCCGTGGAGAACGCGCGCCGGACCGACACGATCGTGCGCGCGCTTGCCGAAGGTTCGCAGCAGATCGAGCACGTCGCGGAACTGATTTCGAGTATCGCAGGACAGACCAATCTGCTCGCGCTCAATGCGACCATCGAAGCCGCTCGCGCAGGTGAGGCCGGCAGGGGCTTCGCGGTCGTCGCGTCCGAGGTGAAAAGTCTCGCCAGCCAGACCGCGGAGGCCACCAAGGAGATCGGCACCCGCATCGCCCAGATCCAGGGCGCGACCAAGGAAGCGGTGCAGGCGATCCAGGGTATCACCGCCACGATCGAGGAGGTCAGCGCGATCGCGGCGACGATTGCTTCCTCGATCGAGGAACAGGGCGTCGCAACTGCCGAAATCGCCCGCAACGTCAGCCAGACGGCACAGGCGACGCAGGAGGTGACAACCAACATTGGCGGTGTCAGCGCCGCGGCCAATGAGACCGGCGCCGCCGCCGACCAGGTGCTCAGCGCGGCCTCCAATCTGTCGAAGCAGGCTGAGCAGCTTTCCCACGAGGTCACCACCTTCCTGGCCGGAGTGCGCGCCGCCTAAGCCTTTCCTGCGCAAGCACCGGTCTGGCCTCTCACCAGGCGAGAAGCCGCTTTCGCGGCCTGTGTTAGATCGTCAGAAATGATCTCCGCGACGGCCGCCGCCGCGCCCGAAACGATGCGTCTGGGGTTGGTCACCCAGCTCACGGAGCGCGAAATGGCGGGTCGGCTGATAATCTGCGCGCGAATTCGTCCTGCCGAAAGCAAGGGGTTGAGCGCAATGCCGGGCAGGACCGTCACCAACTCCGTTGTCGCAACAATCTCACATACCGCCGAAAGCGTATCGATTTCCAGCCTGGGCTTGAGGATAAAGCCGGCCGCGGCTGCGGCATTGTCCAGAATCATGCGGAGGCCATGGCGTCGCGATGGAATAATCAAATCGAGGCTTTCAAGCCGTTTGAAGGAAACCATCTTGGACAGCGGCATTTTGTTGCCCGTTCCACGAGCCAGCATCATCTCTTCGTCGAGGATGTGATGCGCCGTCAGCGGAAGCTTCTTCTGCGGCATGTTGATGATGGCGGCGTCCAGTTCACCCGAGACCACCCAATCGATCAACGTGTCGGTATAACCTTCGCAGATCAGAAGCTGGATTTCCGGATATCTCGCTGCGATCTTCGCAGACGACGCGGCAAGCGTGCTTTGCGCCGCGGACGCTATCATGCCGATACTCACGCGGCCCGATATCTTGCCGTCGAGGCGTGCCATTTCCTCCCTGGCACGCTCAACTTCCTTCGTAATGGTGCCGGCGAGGCGCACCAGGGTTTCCCCCGCCGGTGTCAGTGACACACCATGCGCGGCCCGATCGAACAGCTGCTTTCCGAACGACTTTTCGAGTTTCGCGATCTGCATGCTTAGGGCGGGCTGAACGATGTTCAATTGGCGCGCCGCCCGCGTCATGTTTCCCTCGCGGGCAAGGCAGAGGAAGTAGTTCAACTGCTTCAGATCCATCGGGTGCGCCTGTAGAGCATCAATTTAAGTGATCGAAACTATCAATATCTATTATTTGTTTTGATTGTAAAGCGCCCCTATCGTTCCGAAAGATGGGAGCGGGGTCCTGCCCGGAGCGCCGTTTCTGATGCATTCGAAACTACGGAAGCCTGTCATGGAGCCATCGCAACGACGCCTGATCGTCGGAATCTCCGGAGCGTCGGGCGTGACATACGGTGTCCGTCTGCTTCAACTCCTTCGCAATGCCGGGGTTCAGACCCATCTCGTGATGTCCAGGACAGCCGAGATCACGTTCGCTTACGAGACGACGCTCAAGATTGCCGACGTCAAGGCGCTGGCGCACACCACGCATTCCATCGACGATATGGCGGCTCCGATCTCGAGCGGTTCGTTCCGGACGATGGGGATGATCGTCGCGCCCTGTTCGATGCGTTCGATGTCGGAAATCTCATCCGGCGTGACGACGACATTGTTGACCCGCGCGGCCGACGTGACCCTTAAAGAGCGACGGAAGCTGGTCTTGCTGGTTCGAGAGACGCCGCTCCATACCGGCCATCTCAGAAGCATGACCGCGCTCTCGGAAATGGGAGCGATCATCGCGCCTCCCGTTCCCGCCTTCTATGCCAAGCCGGATACGCTCGAAGATATGGTCAATCACACCGTTGGCCGCGCCCTCGATCTCTTCGATATCGACGTCGGCGTGGCGCATCGCTGGGGTGAGCAGGAGGATTCCCGGCGCCGTCCTGCGGCAAAGCGAGAGACCTGATGGGCAAGAGACAAGAGGATTACCGATGAAGAACACCGAGGTTGCCCCCAGGCCGGCGAGCCACAATGCGTCTCCCGATCTGAGAGGCTGGCTGCGGCGTCTCGCCGCGACCGGCAGGCTCGCCGTGACGCGAAACGGCGTCTCGCTGATCGACGAACTGGCGGCGGTATCCAAGAAGCTTGAGCTTGAGCGTGCTGTCATGTTTCCGCGTCCGGGCGGTCATCCGATGACTGTCGTTGCCAATCTGTTTGTCGATCGCGACTGGATCGCGGATTCGATCGGCGTGCCGACCGAAGATCTGCTGGCGCGGTTCCAGCAAGCCGTACGGCAGCCGCTGGCATGGACCGAAGTAACGGACGCAGCCGCGCAGGTAGTCGTCCATCGCGACGTCGATCTGCTCAAACTGCTGCCCATTCCCAAGCACAACGAGCACGACAGCGGCCCCTACATCACAGCCGCGCTGTTGATCGCACGGAATCCGAAGACGGGGATACAGAACGTATCGATCCACCGGTGTCAGGTCAGCGGCCCGGACAGGATCGGCGTTCTTCTGCTCCCCAGGCATACCCATCACTATTTCAGGATGGCGGAAGAAGCCGGCGAGGCGCTTGAAATCGCGCTCGTGATCGGCGTTCACCCGGCGTGCATCCTGGCTTCGCAGGCGATCGCGGCACTCGACGAGGACGAAATGGAAATCGCCGGCGCACTGATGGGCGCTCCGGTGGAGATGGTGAAGTGCAAGACCAACCGGGTTCGCGTGCCGGCCCACGCCGAGATCGTGATCGAAGGGCGGATCTTGCCGAAGATCCGCGAGCCCGAGGGCCCGTTCGGCGAGTTTCCGCAGTATTACGGCCCCCGCGCCAATCGTGAAGTCATTCATGTCGATGTTGTGACGCATCGCGCGAATGCGATCTTTCATACCATCGTCGGCGGGGGCATGGAGCATCTGCTGCTGGGAGAAATTCCCCGCGAGGCGACTTTGCTTGAGCATCTCCAGAGAAGTTTTCCCAGCGTGCAGGATGTGCGGCTGACCCGGGGTGGGACCTGCCGTTATCATCTTGTCGTCAAGATCGACAAGCGCAGCAACGGAGAGCCAAAGAATATCATCATGGGCGCTTTCGCCGGACACTATGACGTCAAGCAGGTCGTGGTGGTGGACCTCGACGTCGACATCGACGATTCGCATGAGATCGAATGGGCCGTGGCCACCCGATTTCAGGCGGATCGCGACCTGGTTGTTGTCTCCGGTGCACAGGGCTCGAAACTCGATCCGTCAAGCCAGGAGGGCATCAGCGCCAAGATGGGGATCGACGCGACGAAGCCGGTGGAAGCCGAAGTGATGAAATTCAAGCGCATCCATGTCAAAGGCCTGGAAGAGCTCGAGCTCGATAGCGTGCTGGAGCAAGACGCAAAGGCCGCGTTTGCGAGGGTCAGCGCGGGGTTTGATGCGCACGCTTGAAAGCCTGACTCCTCATTGCTGAATTTATTCTGCGTTGCAGCTTCAAGAACGAGACGAATTGGCAAGTCGCGAGAGCGCAGGGTATGGCCGATCTTCCGTCTTGCTGAAAACATTCTTCCCATACGTCGTGTTGGCGTGATTGGGGGGCGTTGTTCGGATGCCGCGCGCGGCCGGCAGCAATGGGCCGAGAGTATGCGGCTCGCCGACGACGATGCGGCACGCGCGATGCGTGTGGCACATGCGCTGCGCAACGGCGGGGATCGAAGGCTGCGGCGCGCTGAGCGACTTTGCCGCGATCAAGAACCTTTATCAGAATACCGGTGTGGTATAGACGGTAGAGGATCCGCACTTCAATGACGTCATCGTCGAGTATCCCGACCATGATCTTCGAGAAAATCAGCGGTTCGTTGCTGGCCGGGTAGGCGTGCTCTTGCATACGGTATCATCAGGTCTTTGCCATTTCAGCCGCGTTCGGCATCGCCGACAAACGCTGGCCGACGCTTCCCTCGATCTTGAGCTTGCGCTCCATGAAGTCGAGGAATGCGCTGAGGCGCCGCGACTCCTTGCGCCTGCCGAGGAAGGTTGCGCTGACCTGCAGGGACGGACTTTCCCAGTCGGTAAGCACACGCACCAGCCGCTTCGCCTTGATATCGCTTTGACACATGATGTTCGGGAGAATGCCAAGGCCGACGCCACCGATGACGAGCTCGCGCGCGACGCCGATGTGATTCACGGTGACCCGTCCGACCACGTCGATGACCTTGGCGCCAAGTCCGCTGCGAAAATTCCAGACCCCTTCGGCGCGCTGATGTTCGGTCACGACGCAATCGAAATGTTCGAAATCGTCGACGCTAAGGGGAACGCCCTTTCTTTCCAGGAACGAGGGGCTCGCATAAACGCCTCGCGAAATACTCGCCAGGTGGCGGATGCCGCCGTGGGTTTCGGGAAGAGTGCCCAGTTGAACCGCGACGTCGTACGGTTCGACCGAAACGTCGATCCAGCGGCTGTTCGCGTCGATCACAAGATGGATGTCGGGATAACTGACCGCGAACGCCGCGATCGCGCTGCTCAGCCAGCCGGTGCCAAAGTCCACGGGCATGCTGACGCGGAGCATTCCCCGCAGTTCGGTCTGCATGCGCGTGGTGCCGAGGCCCGCTTCTTCTATTTCGGCTGCGATGCGTTCGCAATGCTCGTAAAGCGCATGACCGATGTCGGTGACAGCGAGCTTGCGGCCGCCCTTTTTGAACAGGATGGCGCCGAGCTGATCCTCCAGAAACATCAGCTTGCGGCTGACAGTGGATTTTGGAATGTCGAGCTTCTTCGACGCGCGACTAATACTTCCAGCATTGACGACTTCGAAAAACAGCAGCAGCGCGTTGAGGTCCAGTTTTCTTGTCACGAACTGCGCTCTTCGGTCTCGGGCTTCAGACACGTCAAGCCCACTCAATCGTCCCATCCATGGAACAGTAAGGGTCTAAAAATGCGCTATCGTCCCGACTTTGGCAAGCTTAGGTTGGATTCAAGTTTGCCGTTGCAGTCTGCGCGCTCTTTCGGACCGGCCGCAGCGAAGCCAAAAAGCAAAGAATCCTGCGCCACGCACGGATCCCGGGAGGAAAAATGACGGAAGCTACAAGGCGCAACTTCCTCGCCGCTTCGGCCGCAGGCTCTTTGATACTGTCATCGACCCTCCGTCGCGCATTCGCGGCTGCGGATATACGGGTGCGCTGGGCTTCCCTGCAGCCGGGATTCACCGTGCTGCCCGTTCAGTACATCCTCGCCAACGACCTCGGTCGCAAGAACGGTCTCTCTTTTCCGGATCCCGCGCCGTATACCGCAGTGTCGACCTACTACAACGATTTTGTCGCCGGAAACTACGACGTATGCATTGGCAGTTGGGACACGTTCGCCGCCCGCTACCAGGCCGGCGTGCCCATCAAATACGTCTGCACCATCACGGATGCCAACATGATCGCGTTGTTGGCGCCCAAGGCCGGCGTTGCCGACGTGTCGCAGCTCAAGGGCAAGACGATCGCTGCCCTGCAGTCGACCGGCACCTATCGGATGGTCAGAGCTCTCATCAACGAAGCTTTCGGTTTCGACATCGAAAAAGATGCGACGATCCAGAACGTCGACAATCCTGCGGCCTCGGTAACGCTGCTGATGGCCGATCGTGCCGATGCGGCCTTGTCATGGGAGCCGAACATCACCACGGGCCTGATGAAGAAGCCCGACCTGCGCGTCATCATGAAAGCAGGCGATGTCTACAAAAGGCTGTCGGGAGGGTTGGAACTGCCATACTTCGGCGTTGCGATCCGAAAGGAATTGGCCGACGCCAATCCTGGTATCGCAGCGAAGATCGGCAAGGTTTTTGAAGATTGCCTCAGCGGCATCAATGCCGACACCGCCAAGGCGACCGATCTGTTTGGCAGCAAGACTGGCGTTCCGGCAGACATCCTGAAGGAGGCGATGGGTTCCAAGCGCCTTACCTTCAACTATCGCCCCATGAGCGACGATCTTTCGAGGTCGTCGATATTGCTCGCGAGCGAGTTCCTGGCGCGCAACCGCCTGCTGACCAAGCCGGTCGATGACAAGTTCTTTGCGGCCTGACACACATGACGGAAAGACCGATGTCGATTGCGGTGGAATCCGGCCGAACATCAGGTGCGGAGGACCCGGCCGCTGCAGGACTCGTCAAGCCGCTGGCCGTAGCGGTCGAGGCGCGGAGAAATCCCGAGGCTCGGCGCGATATCGTCGCGACGTGCATCGTCGTCGTTGTGCTCCTTGCGGCGATGGAAATCACCAGCCGCTTCGTGCCTGATTACATCATGCCGTCGCCCGTGGC
>DATHHQ010000560.1:0-7171 GCA_035490095.1 Bradyrhizobium sp. | reverse complement strand
GCGGCGAGCGGATCGCGCCGCGGGCGCGATACCAGGCGAGGGCTGCTTCCATCGTCTCCTTGTTGCCGAGCACGGAAAGATGCTGCTCGATTGCGCTTGCGGGAACGCCGGCTGCGGCCAGCCGATCGCGGAGCCATTTCGCATTATCGGCCAGCAGCAGATCGGCCGCACCAGGTTCGAGAAAGGCCTTGTGATGCCGCGAGCGGTGCGCCTGATCGCCATCGGGCATTTGCAGCGCCCGATTGAAGGCGTTCGGATGCGGCCGTGACAGCACGGTGAGCGATGCCAGCCGTTCGGGAAAACGATCGGCGAGCGCCCAGGCGATGCTGCCGCCCCAGTCGTGGCCGACGAGGTGGAAGCGCTCCATCAGCCGGTCGATGTGATAATTGGCGCTGTCGCTGACGTCCGGCCGCGCGCCGGGTGAATAGCCACGCTGGCCCGGCGCCACCGCGCGATAACCCGCATCCGCCAGCGCCGCCACCTGCGCGCGCCAGCAATGCATGGATTCCGCAAAGCCGTGCAGCAACAGCACCAGCGGCGCCCCGGGCTTGCCGGCGGTGAGGGCGTCGAAGGTGAGGGTGGGGGCGGTAGCGATTTTTTCGAGCTCGGCCATGGAAATGATTTCCGATGCGTGTGCGTTGGTGCGGGCGGTGGGACTCGAACCCACACGACGTTGCCATCGAGGCATTCTCTTTTATCTTATTCGGTCGCAAGAGAATAACTGGTGCTTCTGCCGCCGCCTTCGTCCTTGGTCAGGATGCCCTGGTCGAGCAGATCCTGAATATCGCGCAGCGCCGTATCGGGCGAGCACTTCTCGAGCAGCGCCCACTTGGACGACGTGAGCTTGCCCCCGAGCCCGTCCAGCAGGTGATTAAGCATGTCGCGCTGGCGTTGATTTATTTTCGCTGCCGTATGTTTCTTCCAGAAATCTGCCTTCTGAAACACGGCGGCCAAGGTGTTCTCGGCACCGTCGAATGCACGATCAAGACAGCCGAGAAACCATTCGAGCCACGGCGTGATATCAGGTTCGCCTTTCTGCGTTGCTTCAAGCATGTCGTAATAGGCTTTCCGCTCAACGCGGATTTGCGCGGACATGCTGTAAAAGCGCTGCGAACTTTCTTCCGAGCGCGCGAGGGATAGATCGGCAATGGCGCGTGCGATCCGGCCGTTACCGTCATCGAATGGGTGAATGGTGACGAACCATAAATGCGCGAGCGCGGCCTTTATCACCGGGTCGATGTTGTCCTCTGTGCCGAACCACGCGAGAAAGGATTTCATTTCCGCGTTTAGCCGTCCGGCTGCGGGTGCTTCGTAGTGAACCCTCTCGCGGCCGAAATCCCCGGAGACGACCTGCATCGGCCCGGATTTATCGTCGCGCCAGGCGCCGACGATAATCTTGCGCATGTTGCTGCGCCCCGTCGGGAACAGCGACGCGTGCCAGCCGAACAATCTGTCAGCTGTCAGTTCGCTGTTAAATTTCTGCGTCGCGTCGAGCATCATCTCGACCACGCCCTCGACGTTGCGATCGGCGGGCGGCAGAGCGCCGGCCTCCATCCCGAGCCGGCGCGCGATCGACGATCGCACTTGATCCTTATCGAGGATTTCACCTTCAATCTCGCTGGACTTGAGCACGTCCTCGGTCAAGGTCGTGAGCACGGCTTCTTCCTGCTGGCGGAATCCGAGGGCCTGCATTCGGCCAATCAGGCGTCCCTGTCGCAGCCGGACGGCTGCCAGTTGTTTTGCGAGCCCGCCTTGGTCCCATCGAAAATTGGGCCAATCGGGTAATTCATGGATATATATAGCCATTCTCCGCACTTTTTGCGGAGATTATGGCAGCTATTCTCCGCATCGACAAGCTTAATATCCGCTAAATTTGCGGAGATTAGCCTGCTATTCCCCGCATACGGGATTACCAGGAAGGCTACAAGCGGCGTCCGCCGTAAACCTGAGGCGGCGACGACCGCCATTGCTTATTTGGGGAGACCCGCGAGCCGCAAGCCCTCGGTAAAAAGCGCAAAATCTTGCGGTCTGCGAAATGGAACCCGTTCTTTGATCCGGGACAAGCGGTAGGAGGGGCTGAGGGCAAGGATCTGCGGAACGAGTCGTTGGGCTTCCTCAAGCCGTCCCATTTGTGCTGCGCTGGCCGCAAGAATGAGTAGTGGGGAAAGCAGGTTGGGCTGCTCTCGAACGGCGTTTCCCGCCCATTGTGAGGCTTCTTCGAACCGGTGGAGGCAAAAATGACCAAGAGAAATGGAAGCCATGAACTGAGGCTGTGTCGGATCGAGGGGGCTCAAGCGCTGCGCGCGCAACACGTGCTCGATTCCCAATTCATGTTCGCCCCGCAATATGTGCGCCGCGCCGCTATAAAGCCACGTCAACGCGCTGTTGGCGTTGAGCGATAGCGAACGCGCAATATAGGTAGCGCCGCTGTCGAGATCGTGACCGAGAAAAGCGATCACATATCCCCCCACGGCCAGCACCAGCGGATCGTCTCTTCCGAGTTCGACCGCCCGGCGCGCCAGCCGCAATCCTTCGGAAATTTCCCGCTCAGGGTTTGTCAGCCAGCCATTTTGCGCCCTCAGGCTGATGCACCGCGTGGCCATGGCATAGGCGGATGCATATACCGGGTCGAGTTCGATCGCGTTGACGAAAAACTCAAATGCCTTTTTGTTTGTGGTTTTCGAATACCGCGAAACCATCGCCAGACCGCGCAGATAATAATCATAGGCGTCGAGCATCTCCGTTGGCTTGCGATGGGTACGCTCGATCTCGGCTTCTTCAAGTTTGGGAGCAACCGCACCGACAACGCTCGCCGTCACCTGGTCCTGCAATCCAAAAATATCTTCAAGCGATCCGTCGAATCGTTCCGCCCACAGATGCGCGCCGGTCGCGGCGTCGATCAACTGTCCGGTAATGCGGACTCTTCCTGCCGCCTTGCGTACGCTGCCCTCGAGCACATAACGGACACCCAGTTCGCGTCCGACCTGCTTGATGTCGACGGCTTTGCCCTTGTACGTGAAGCTCGAATTACGAGCGATGACGAACAGCGATTTGAAGCGCGACAATGCGGTAATGATATCTTCCACAATACCGTCGGCAAAATATTCCTGTTCCGCATCACCGCTCATATTCTGGAACGGCAATACGGCGATCGAAGGCCTGTCAGGGAGGACAAGAACTTCGGCCGGTCCTGCGGATGTATTCGTCGATAGCGCTGAAGTTTCGTCACTTCCAAATCGCATTCGCCAGACGTGCACGGGTTCTGCGATATTTTTCAGGGTCTGCAGACCCATATCCTCACAGGAAAAATCAACTTTACCGCGCACCTGCTTGTGCGCGTCGTCAGAGATGCAGACGCCTCCCGCGGGCGCAATTCCTTCGAGTCGCACCGCAATGTTGACGCCATCGCCGAAAATATCATTCTCATCGCTGATGATGTCGCCGATATGAATACCGATCCGAAATTCGATTTTCCTGTCCGCTGGCAGGTCGGCGTTTTGGTCGGACATGTCGTGCTGGATCTCGACCGCGCATCGTGCTGCATCCACGGCGCTGGCAAACTCGACCAACGCACCATCGCCGGTGTTCTTGACGATGCGGCCGCGGTGCTCCGCGATTTTGGGGTCGATAAGCGTTTTGCGGAGTGCCTTGACCCTGGCAACGGTGCCCTCGTCGTCGACGCCCACCAGCCGGCTATACCCGACGACATCCGCCACGAGCACAGCCGCCAACCGTCTCTCGACCCGCTCCTCGATCAAACGAGCACCGAACACGTCAGTATTACCCCATTATCATCAAAGCATGGAGGTTAGCACTCGGGCTAGGGCCCATGTCCGTCTAGGGCCCATGTCCGTCTAGGGCCCATGTCTATCTAGGGCCCATGTTTATCTAGGGCCTATGTCCATTCTGTATCATTTGCGCCGTTCCGACTGTGCGCCAAGTCACTTTCAGTCTACACGAATCAGCGGGCAATTTTAAGCCGGCAATTGAGAACCATTCGGCTGATCGCGTCCCGGCCAGTTGCGCCCCCGCCGGCTAAGAGGTCCGGATCATGCTCTAAGAGGCGTTTGTGGAATAGAGCGCAACCTATCACGCTGCAGGGCGGCCTCTCCGCCAGTCAAATCGAGAGAGTGGAAAGACCGCCCCCCAGCCTGACCGACCACCCATCTGCCAATCGGGGTCCATCTGGGCGATCACCATGAACTGCTTTCCACTCAGAACGGTGAGGTGGCAGGACAATCCGGTTTGCGACGTCAATCCTCCATCACGGGGAGGGCGGCCTGCTGAAGGCGCTCGGAGGAAACTGGGCGGCAACTCGAAACAGCTGGAGCGTCAGGGTGTATTCTGCCGTCACGGGATCGCGCGAGACGTAGCCCCGCTGCTCCAGTACGCCCAGCATGCGAAAGATCTCGCCCACGGAACGGCCGACCCGCTCCGCGATCTGCTTCTGGCTGAGGCCGCCGGACTCCGCTGCGAGCGCTTCGATCAGATCGAGCCCCTTGTCGAGAGCAGGCGCGCCGGGACGCACAATCACCTTCTTGCTATTCATCCCGAATGCTTATCCATTCTAATTTGAAAACTCAAACGGGAGGCGGCCCTTGCCGAGCACTGTGTTCGATTCCGCACTCTTTCGCGATATGTTCGGTACCGCCGAAATGCGCGCGGTTTTCAGCGATGAGGCACTTGTTGGAAGATATCTGGAAACCGAGGCGGCGCTGGCCCGGGCGCAGGCCCGCGCCGGTGTCGTCCCGCAATCCGCCGCGGACGCCATTAGTGCAGCCGCGCTAGCCGTTGTCATCAACTTCGACAAATTGCGGCAGCAAACCGAGATCGTCGGCTACCCGATTCTGCCGCTTGTCCATCAGTTGTCCGAAGCCGCGGGCGAGGCTGGGCGCTACGTCCATTGGGGCGCCACGACGCAGGACATCATGGACACTGCCAACGTGCTTCAGATCCGTTCTGCTCTCGGCATCGTTGCGCGGGATCTGGGGGAAGTGCGCGATCGTCTGGCGGACCTCGCGCGGAAGTACCGCGATACGCCGATGGCGGGTCGGACCCATCTTCAGCAGGCGCTCCCTATCACCTTCGGTTACAAGGCGGCTGTCTGGTTGTCTTCTATCGACCGGCATATCGAGCGTGTCGAGCAGGCGCTTCCGCGGATCCTTGTCGGCGAATTCGCCGGCGCCGCGGGCACCCTTGCGTCAATCGGCGAAGGGGGGCTGGAGATGCAGAAGTTTTTCTGCGAGGAGCTCGGCCTTGGCCAGCCTGCGATGACGTGGCACGTCGCACGCGACGGGTTCGCGGAGGCCGTGACCTTGCTTGGCCTTGTCACCGGCACGCTCGGCAAGATCGCGACCGACATCATGATGATGTCCGCCACCGAATTCGGTGAAGTGTCCGAGCCGTTTGTGCCTGGCAGAGGCGCGTCCTCGACGATGCCGCAGAAGCGCAATCCGATATCAAGCGAATTGATGCTGGCCGCGGCGAAGGCTGTCCGTCAGCACGTCGCCACCATGCTCGACGGCATGATCCACGACTTCGAGCGCGCGACAGGTTCGTGGCATCTCGAATGGTTATCACTGCCGGAAAGTTTTCTCCTGACCGCATCCTCGCTGGCTAACGCAAAATTCATGCTCGCGGGGCTCGTCGTTCATGAGCGTCGAATGCGGGAGAATCTCGATCTGACGCATGGCCTGATCGTTGCCGAAGCCGTGATGATGGCGGCGGCTCCCAAGCTCGGGCGTCAGCACGCTCATGACGTGGTTTACGATGCATGCCGCAAGGCGATCGAGGGCGGCGGCCAGCTCGCCGATATTCTGGCGGGCATGCCGGAAATTGTAGAAGCCCTCGGCAGCGTGGACGCGATTCGCCATCACTGCGATCCTGCCAATTATCTGGGACTCTCCGGTCAAATGGTCGATCGCGCCCTCGGTGCGGCCGCACAGATGAAACATAAGGCGGTGTGATACGCGTCCGGCCGACGATATCGTCGGCGTTGGGCATCGAAATTTCACCGGCCTTCACGCGGAGCTGCCTCGACCGTTTCCGCTTCCAGCACATACGGCACGCTCAAATAGTCCCGCAGCCGCAAACGTTCCTTTAACTATTACGTATACGTAATAACACTCCGCCTCCGCCGGGCAAGCAAATTTCGTCAAAAGTAGCAGCTGTCGAGGCCGGACCGGCCGGCGGTCTCAGCCTCTATCGGCGTCGTCGGCTGCAGGTTCCGCGACAAGCTTCATGCATCGCATGAAATGCGCTCGATCTTCGGGCGCTAATGGTGCGAGTAGTGCGGCCTGCAATCGTGCGGCACCGGTCACGATTTTCAGCAGCACGCTCTTCCCCACCGGCGCCAGTTGCACCTCGGCGGAGCGGCGGTCATTGCCGTTGCTGCGCTTGCTAACCAAGGATCGCTCCGCCATGCGAGTGATCATTTCGCCCAAGGTGCTGCGATCGACCCGGATATGCGCCGCAAGCTCTGTCAGGGTTAGCGTCCCCTGCTGATAAAGCGTCAGCAGCACGCCGAATTGTCGAGGCGTAATATCATTCTGCGCGGTTAGCCGCTCATAGAGGACGTTGACGCGTGTATCAAGCAGACGCACAAGGAAGCCGAGTCCCTTGTCGAGTTTCAGTCGGCGGGCGATGTCGTCGGATGAGGCATCGCCCTCCGCAGAATAGGTATCCGTCTTTTGTGGCTTGACCTTCATAGAGGTTTCTTTCGTGAACCGACCTCGGTATCTTTATGCCCTGAAATCATGTTGTTTGCAGCAATTCCCTGCTCTTGCTTTTGACTTGGGTATTTTTCGATATATCCTGAGAACCTGGGTGGACGAATTCCTCCGGCATCCTCGGCACTCCGGCTGCGCCCCGCCGCCGAGGATCATGCCCTTGGCGATCAGGGTTGACGATCGTGCCGTCACCGAACGCGCTGTTTATGGACGTGATCGGTGGAGTCTTTGGTCCGCGAGCACGATATGAGAGTAAAAAAAGTATGCGAGTAAAGAGAAGAGAGTCCTGAATTGACTGATTCGCCGGAAATGCTGACACCGCGATCTGTAGACGAAATCGCGAGCTATCACGCCCACGTCTATTACGATCCGGCGACGACGCGTTCGGAGGCCGAGCAGCTTCGCAGTTGGATGGGTGAGCGCTTTTCCGTCACCCTGGGACG
>DATHHQ010000559.1:0-9896 GCA_035490095.1 Bradyrhizobium sp. | reverse complement strand
TGAAGAATCTCGGCCATCAGGATGAACAGCGGGATCGCCGTCAGCGTAAAGCTGTTCATGCTGCCCCAACTGACAAGCCCGATGCCCTTCAGGCCGGCCAGTCCCGCATGCATGACGAGATAGAGCACCGACGGGACCAGGATCGCAAAGGGGATGGTCATGCCGACGGTAAGCAGGCCGAGGAAGACCAGCATCACCACGATCAGTTCGACGCCGGGGGTCATGATCGATCACCCCTGCGCAAGATCCTCGCCTTGGTCACCATGGTCCGAACCAGGGCAAAGCACAGCAGCAGCATCCCGATCGCCATGGCGCTTTGCGGCAGCCACAGCGGCGTTTGCAGCGGCGTCGGCGCGACGTCTTCGGCGCGCCATGAGTTGGAGGCGAGCCGGTACAACTGCCAGGTGACCAGCGCGGACGCAACGAGCGAGACGAAATCGAAAACCATCTGCGAAATCAGTCTTGCCGCGAACGACAGCCGGGCCTGCACGAGTTCGACGCGATGGAACGCGCCGTGGGCCTCGGCCACCGACATGCTCAGGAATGTCAGCGCCACCAGCAGGTAGCCGCAGACCTCATCGGTGATCTGGAACGAGGTTGCGAACACGTTGCGCGCGATAGCTTCGGCAGCGATCAGCACGATCGACACGACCAGGAACAGGGCACAGATCGTCTCGCAGGCATCCTCGACCAGCGTCGATCCGGGAACGACGGTTTCGACAAGATGGGGCGCCATCCCATCGGCCATCGGCTCGCCGGGTGTTGTCATGATTATCGGCCGATGGCGGCGCGAACTTGTTTAAGCGCGGCGATCGCATCGGGACCCTGGGTCTTGGCCCATTCTTCCCAATAGGGCGAGATGAGTTTTGTCCCTGCCTCGATGTCCTGCGGGTCTTCCTTCGTGACCGTCATGCCGCCGTCGGCGAATTTCCTGGTCAGATCGTCTTCCTCGCTCTCCATCGCCTTGGTGATCAGGGGCATGTTGTCGGCGATGATCTTGCGCACCTTGCCCTGAACATCCGGCGAGAGTTTTGCGAAGCGATCCTTGTTCACGATCAGCACCGAGTTGAAGTAATTGATGCCGAGGCGGTAATTATATTTGAGCAGGTCTTTCCAGGTATTGCCGCCGCCACTGCTGGCGGTGAGAACGCCGTCGACAACGCCGCGATCAAGTGCGGAAGGAACTTGCGGCGCGCCGATCGTCACGGGAATACCGCCCAGTCTTTTGATGAACTCGCTCTGCTCGGGCGATGTCACCCGGATTTTCTGGCCCTTGATATCGGCAGTCGAAGTGAGCTTCTTGCTCGAAAACGCCACCTGGAAGGGGTAGAGATACTGGCCGAGAACCAGCAGTCCCTTTTTCTCGAATGCCTTTTCCAGATAAGGGTTCATGATGGCTGCGGCTTTTTCGTAATCCTCGAGCGTCCGCAACAGCAACGGCAATCTCAACACGCCGCCGATCGGCACGTTGCCAAGAAAATATCCATCGTCTCCCATCTGGACGACGTCATCGCTGACGGCCTGGGTGATGGTCGTGGTGTTGATCGGGAGCGAACCTCCGAGATGCAGCCTGATCGACAGTTCGCCGCCGGTCTCCTTTTCGATCTGCGCGATAGCAGTATTCAGGCCTTTGACGGCTGCGACCGTCGATACGGGATTGTAGACGTAGAGATCCCATTTTTCGGCGGCCACCACCGGCCCGGCCGACGCCGACAGCAGTGCCAGCGCAAACGCAGCTATCGCCACGCGTAACATAGTTCCGCTTGGTGCCCCGGACATGGTTTTCGCTCCCCATTCGTCTTTTGATTTTCTTGTGATCATCCCTAGCGCGGGTCGGGGTGTTGGGGAAGACCGCGGCAGGGACGGCGCTGAAAGATCGGGGCTGCCATGTCTAAAGATGATGCGTGCCAATGCAGATGCGATCAATCGGGCCATGGGAAGCGATACGCGCCGGGCGGGGCGTCGCGACCCCGCTCGGCTATCGCGCCGGGTGACCCGATCGAAGCAGTCGCGATTCACCAAAAATCACCGGCGGGACCGCCCGGTTCACGACCTCGCGCATGGCGAAGCTCGATTGAATCCGCGCCACCCGCGGCAATCGCGAGAGTTCGGTTCTGTGAATGCGTTCGAAGTCCTCGATATCGCGCGCCAGCACAATGACGATGTAGTCGTCGCTTCCCGACATCAGAAAGCATCGAACCACCGATGGACAGTCGATGACCGCGGCTTCGAACGATTTCAACGCCTCCTCGTTTTGACTTTCCAGGGTGACCCTGACCAGAACGGTGGTGGAAAGGCCGAAGCGCGCCAGATCCAGAACGGCCTGATAGCCACGGATGAAACCTTCTTCCTCCAGCACCTTCTGCCGTCGGGCGATCGCCGTGCTCGAGAGCCCAACCCGCTCGGCGAGTTCGACCTGGCTGGCTCGGGCATTGATCGTGAGTTCGGAGAGAATCGTCGCATCAATGTTATCAAGCTTCATTGGTTCTGTTTCCTGCGCGAATAGTCCGGATCATGCCAGCTTCCAGCGAGATTTTGGATTCATGCATCAAGATCGCAAGGATTCAAACCTGTATCTGGCCTACAAACATGGTTTCAGAAGAGGAGCATCTACCATGCGTGTCGGAGTGCCCAAGGAGATCAAGATTCACGAATATCGCGTCGGCCTCACACCCGGCGCGGTTCGTGAGTATGTCGCTGCAGGCCATCGCGTGGTCGTCGAGACCGGCGCGGGTGCCGGCATCGGTGCCACCGACGAGACCTACCGCAAGGCGGGAGCGGTCATCGCCGACACCGCGGCCGAGATTTTCGGCACCGCGGACATGATCGTGAAGGTCAAGGAGCCCCAGGCTTCCGAATGGTCCCGGCTACGCGAGGGCCAGATCATCTTCACCTATCTGCATCTGGCGCCGGACCTTGAGCAGGCCAAAGGCCTGATGGCTTCCGGCTGTACCGCGATTGCGTATGAGACGGTCACCGATGCGAAGGGAGGGCTGCCGCTGCTCGCCCCGATGAGCGAGGTGGCCGGAAGGCTTTCCATCGAAGCGGCGGGCTACGCCTTGAAGCGGAGCGCTGGCGGCCGAGGCCTTCTGCTCGGCGGTGTACCGGGCGTCGTACCTGCTCGGGTTGTGGTGATCGGCGGCGGGGTCGTCGGCACTCACGCTGCGCGGATGGCCGTTGGCCTCGGTGCGGAAGTCAGCATCCTGGACCGATCGCTGCCGAGACTGCGGGAGCTCGACGAATTGTTCGGGGGGCGGGTCCGCACGCGGTTCTCGACGATCGAGGCCATCGAGCAGGAGGTTTTCGCAGCCGATGTCGTGATCGGCGCCGTTCTGGTCCCCGGCGCCAGCGCACCGAAGCTGGTCACCCGGGAGATGCTGAAGTCGATGCAGCCGGGTTCGGTGATCGTGGATGTCGCGATCGATCAGGGCGGCTGCTTCGAGACATCGCACGCGACCACCCACGCCGATCCGACCTATGTGGTCGACGGAATCATCCATTACTGCGTGGCGAATATGCCCGGCGCGGTTCCGCTTACGTCGAGCCATGCCTTGAACAACGCGACACTGCCGTTCGGCCTGGCGATAGCGAACCACGGCTTTGCAGCGGTGAAGCAGAACCCCCATTTGCTGGCGGGTCTGAATGTTCACCGCGGCCATATCGCCAACAAAGCGGTGGCCGAAAGTCTGGGCCTGCCCTGCCCGCCGATCGAGGGCGCGATTGCTGCATGAGGAGTCTTCAGGACGGAAAATCGGCCTCGCTGACCTGGATTCGGTCGGCGTGAAGCGACCAGTGGTGAAGCGCCTGCGCTTCGCAGAATTTTCGCTTTGCCAGTTCCGTAGCCTGGCCCTCATTCGAAGCGTCAATTTCCAGAGAACCCTGACAAACTTCCGCCTCTCGGCCGTTTTCGCCGAGCACGTCCTTCATGAAACGAACGACAAACCGTGACATGGAACCTCCCGTGTGCACACCCAGCGCCAAAACCAAGTCCATACAATATCATGCTGTGGAAATCGTTTTGACAGGGATCAAAGCCGGGCCGAATTGCCGGCATCGCCATCCTGGCCCCGCGAGAGCCGATCAACATCGCTCAAAAATCATCCTTGTGCCCCTGAACAGACATTCGCCCCGATCGGACGCTCCTCTATTGTGGGTTCATATGTAAGGATAGTTTACCCGTCTGGTGGTGGGCCGAACGGCGTCTGGCTGCAACCGTGACGCCGCTAACTGCCGCTATGCCAATGGCGTCTGCCGCGGTTTTGCGGTTAAGATACCCACGAGTTCGCTCCCGCGCGCGCTCTGGTTACCAAATAATCAAGCGGGGGGAGACCATGCTTCTTTTTGGACGTAGCCGTTCGAGACGAGGCCTAGCGTCAGCTCTGATCGGAGAGATCGCAGCCGTGATCGACGGTATGGAGGGCTTTGAAGAAATTCGGAAGCTTGAGGATATGGAAATCGGGGCCGAGGAACATCTTGACGAGCTCGGCGCTTTCACACTGCCGAAATTCTCAGTTTACGAATCCAACGCGGATCGAATGGATCTGTTCGATGCCGCAATTCAGCGGCAGATCGCTTACTTCTTCACGTCTGCCGGAAGCCTTGCCGGGCACTTGCATGCGCTCGCGTCGACCAAAAAGGAATCGACGGAGTTGTCTAAACAGCATGCGATGGACGCGCAAAAGGAAATCAACCGCCTTTCGGAACAGGGCAACGACTTGCTACGCGATCTGCGAAAATTCGTATCCAAAAAGCAGCCCGTGACAATATCCAGAGCGTGAAGGCGCGGTACCCGGCTGACATATCGTTCTCGTTGATGCACGTCGTTGTCGTTGGCCGTATGCACGCCAATGACGGGTCGGAACATGCCTTTCATGCACTCGCGATGGCGCTTGCGATGGACCGATCGAATCGTACAGCTGGTGCCCTGCCCAGTCCCAGCCGTGAAATGACACATGTCGCATATTGGCGCCAGACGCGGCGCATCCGGGTTACTGGAGCTTGATGTCCGCGGCCTTGATCACGCTACCCCACCGCTCGACCTCCTCCTGCATGTACCTCGCCGTCTTCTCCACCGAGCCGCCAAAAGTCACCGCCGACAGTTTCTTGAGACGGTCCTGCAACTCGGGTTGGCGCAGGGCTTCATTCACATCGGCATTGATTTTGTCCGTGATGTTTTTCGGCGTCTTCGGCGGCGCCGTGATCCCGTACCAGGCAACAGCCTCGAAGCCGGGCAGCGTCTCGGCGATCGTCGGCACATCCCGAAGACTTGGCAAGCGCTGGGTTGATGCCACGGCGAGCAGCCTGAGATTGCCGGCCTCAACGAGGGGCAGCGAAACACCGAGATTGTCGAACATCAGGTCGACGTCGCCGGCGAGCAAGCCCTGAAGCGCGGGTGCCGATCCCCGATACGGGATGAAACGCAACTTCACCTTGGCCATCACCTGGAAAAGTTCGGCCGTAAGATGCGAGGTCGTGCCGATGCCTTGCGTGGCGGCCGTGAGCTGCTCGGGATTCTTTTGCAGGAAATCGATCAGCTCGGGCACGCTCGATGCCTTGACGTTTTTGGGATTGACGATCAGCGCGTTTGGCACGTGGGCCATCACGATGATCGGCTCGAACCGGGCCGGATCGAATCCGAGCTTCGGATAGAGATTCTGGTTGATCACCAGCGGCGGCGGCGGCGACGAAAGCAGCGTGTAGCCGTCGGGGTTTGAATGATAGACAAATTCGGCGCCGATGTTTCCCGCAGCTCCCGTACGGTTCTCGATCACGACCGGCTGGCCCCATTTGCGCGAGAGCCAGTCCCCGACCAACCGCGGGACCGCATCGGCCGTCCCACCGGCGGCGAAGGGCACAATAATTTTGACCGGACGGTCCGGATAGTCTTCGGCACGCGCTGAACCAGCGACGAGCGCGAAGAGCGCCAACACCAGCGCCAGCGCGGTCATGGATCGGCCGACAGGAACCACGGGCTCAGTGCATGCGCTGCGCATCGGATGCTTTCCCCTTTGTCGCGGCCCTTGACCGCGCCTGATGACAAAATGCCCGGGTCTGTGGGAGGATACAACGCCGCAACCTGTCTTATTCGGCCGTCTGGTCATGAGGAGTTGATGATGATTGCCCGTCCCCATGTCGTGATCGTCGGAGGCGGGATCGGGGGTTTATTCGCGGCCAACGCGCTGATCGCACAAGGTCTGCAAATAACGGTCTACGAGCAGGCGCCTGCGATCGGCGAGATCGGGGCTGGCGTGTTCCTGACCCCCAACAGCGTGCGGCATCTGCAGAGGATAGGGTTGGAACCGGCGGTGGAGCAATGGGGCGCGCGCGTCGGCCGCTACTCCCACTACTTCCGCCACGATGGCGCGCCGATTGCACCGGTCCAGGTGACGGATTCCTCAGGCTGGAACGCGACGTTCGGGATGCATCGCGCTGACCTCGTCGCGATGTTGGCCGATGCGCTGCCGCCCGGAACGGTACACACCGGACATCGGTGTACCGGCTTTGAGCAGGACGGCAACATGGCCCGGGTGTCGTTCGCCAATGGCGCCGCCGTCGAAGCCGATGCCGTCATCGCCGCCGACGGCATCCATTCCGAGCTTCGGCCTTATGTGTTTCCGTCGTCCCGGCCGGTATTCTCGGGCTCTGTTGCGTACCGCGGTCTGGTGCCGCATGAGCGCGTGCCGCATTGGCCGACCGACCGCTGGCAGATGTGGCTCGGCAAAGGAAGGCATTTCCTTGCCTTTCCCGTGCGCGCCGGAAAGCTGATCAACTATGTCGGGTTCGTGCCGACGGACGAGCAGATGAAGGAATCTTGGTCAGCCCCCGGAAATCCCGACGTTCTTCGGCAAGCGTTCGCGGGATGGGATCCGCGCGTCACTGAGCTATTGGCGAAAGTTCAGGTGACCTTCCGATGGGCGCTGTATGACCGCGAGCCGTTGCCGATCTGGACCAAGGACAGGCTGAGCCTGCTCGGCGATGCCGCCCATCCCATGCTTCCGCATCTCGGACAAGGCGCCAATCAATCGATCGAGGATGGCATGGCGCTCGCCACGATCCTGAAGGGCGCAGACCGAACCACGGTCCCTCGGGCCCTGCTGGCGTACGAACGGCTCCGCCGCGAGCGCGTGGGCGAGGTTCAACGCGGCGCACGCGAGAACGGGCTGCGGTACGATTCCGCCTATTCGGACCTCGGTGTCAGAGACGCCGAGATCACCGCGCATGCCGCATTCCGCAAGCGGCTCTATGATCACGACGTCGTCCCCGACGCGGAAGCCGCGGCAGCGCTGATTTAAGCGGCTGGATGATGTCGCCGGTTCGATATGGGCCAGCGGGCCGTCATGTCTATTTATATCTATCAACATATTGACAACAATAATATGATTGATATCCTGGCCGCATGACAAAGATATCGATCGTCACGGGTGCGACCCGTAATCTTGGCTTCAGCCTCGCGCAGGGCCTTGCCCGGCGGTTGGACGAGGATGACGTTGTTTATCTGACAGGTCGGGACTCCGGCCGCGTCGCCCACTCGGTGCGCCTGTTGTCCGGTCATCGAGCGACCGTACGGGGGGAAGTTCTCGACGTGTCGGATCGCGAGGCGGTGGAGCGTTTTGCCGGCGCGATCGCCGACCGCCATGGCGGCGTCGATATCGTGTTCTCGAACCACTACGCGCGGGTGCAACCGGGCGAAAATCCCGCTGAAGTCATCGACGGCTATGTCGCCGCCAACAACCTCGGGACAACCCATATACTGCGGAATTTTGCGCCGCTCATTCGCGATAACGGGCGGCTGTTGGTGGTGGCGAGCCGCGCGGGCAGCTTGCGCGCCTTGGCCCCCGCACTGCACGGGCGCTTTGAGAATCTTCAAACGCTCGATGACGTTGACCGCGCAGTGTGCGCGTGGCGGGATATTGTCCGTCAGGGACTCGCGGCCGGACAGGCCTGGCCGGAGTGGATCAATATTCCCTCGAAGATCGGTCAGGTAGCTGCCGTTCGCGTGCTGGCACAGCAGCGACGGGCGGAGGATTTACGGCGGGGAATCCTGATCGCCGCGATCTCACCCGGATTGATCGACACCGGCGCGTCGCGGCAATGGCTCGATATGACCGGTGCCCCACCGCCTGACGAGGTTGCGATCCCGTTGTTGGATCTTGCGTTGGAGGCGGCGTCGGACGCAGCCTTCTATGGCGGGCTGATAAACCTCGGTCGCGGCGAGCCTGGGCGGTTCCGGACACTCGTGCCCTGGATATGAAACAATCAAAGAAAACCGGAGCAGCCGAGCGAAGCCTCGGCAAAATTCTCAAGCGTGCCGAACAAGCGATACTCAAGTCAAAGACCGCGGTGCTCAAGCCCGTGGGGCTCACGCTCGCGCAATACGTTGCGTTGGCGGAACTCGAACAGAAACAGGGCATCACGGCCGCTACCCTGGCGCGGACCTGCTTTGTCAGTCCACAGGCCATCATGATCCTGCTCAAAACCATGGAGCAGCAGGGACTGATCGCGCGGCAGCCGCACCCAAGGCACCCGAATGTGCTCGAACTTCACATTACCGATGTCGGCCGAGAAGCGCTGCACGCCGGCCGCGCTCAAATCGCTCCTGTCGAGGACAGGATCTTCGCGGCTTTCTCCAAGCAGGAGCTGGAGGCCTTTCGCGCTTTCCTGTCCCGCTTTGTCAGTGCGATCGATGAGGGATAAACCAATCAGCCTTGGTGCAGTTGAAGACGCAACTTCCAGGATGTCGCTGGCTTGCGGCGGACCCGAACCATAGCACGGTCGTTGCGTGGCGCGATCTATGCGCCGGCCGAAGGCAGGCTCGCCGCCGCGATGGCGACGATCAGCGCCAGACGGCGCCCGATCCGGGACGGCGCAGCGCGCAACAATGAACCTATCCGACGCATATCGCAGCTTCCTTTTGCGCCGGCGGAAACAAGCGTTCCCTGAAAAAGCGCATAAAGGAAACATGGTCCCGCCCCGGACAGGTGTCGAGGGCGCGGCGAAAATAGCAACGTGCCGTTCGTGCGGCGGTTGATTCACAGTAGATTTATTGCCGGCATCGAGCCGCAAACGGTCGAAATCTTCTCTCTCGAAGATCCCCCGCACGTTGCCGGGTGCATCGGTTCGAGCCCCTATCCCGGCGCAAATCCGAAGGTCCGCTCGAAGCGTTTGGCGTAGCGGGGCCAAACCTCGGGATTGATGAGGCGCGGCGGCCGCTTGCCATCGAGCGCATCGAGAATTTGCTCGGCGGCAATTCGGCCCATGTTCGCCCTCGCCTCCTTGGTCACCCCCGCCGTATGCGGGCTGGCCAGCACATTATCGAACTGCAGCAGCGGATGGTCCGGCGGCGGAGGCTCCTTGGCCCAGACATCGAGGCCGGCCCCGGCGATGCGTTTGTCGCGCAGCGCCTCGACCAGCGCGGCCTCATCGTGGATAAAGCCGCGCGCCGTCGTGATGAAATAGGAATGCGGCTGCATCAGCGCGAATTGGCGCGCGCCAATCATGCCGCGGCTGTCTTTCGTCAACGGGCAAGAGATCGACACGTAATCGGAACGGCGCAGCAGTTCGTCCAGTTCGACCTTCTCGCCGCCGCGCGCCGCCATCTCGGTTGCGTCAAGATAAGGATCGTAGGCCAGCACCTTCATGCCGAGCAGGCCATTGCTGAGTTCGGCGATGCGGCGGCCGACATTACCGAGCCCGACAATGCCGATGGTTTTGCCCTGCGCCTCGGTGCCGATCAAGGCGTTGCGATTGACGTTAGGGTCGCGCCGCAACGCGCGGTCAGCCTCGAGAATGCGCTTCGACAAGGTCAGCAGCATCCCGAGCGCGTGTTCGGCCACCGAGCGGGCATTGCCGCCGGACTGATTGACGACCACCACGCCTGCTTCCGTGCAGGCCTCGAC
>DATHHQ010000558.1:0-4070 GCA_035490095.1 Bradyrhizobium sp. | reverse complement strand
CGCATCGACCACGCGAAAGGCCATCGACGGCGCGCACGGCCCGTGCGCGGCGACGAAATTGAAGCCATGGGTGCCGGACGCTTCGTTGACGAGATAATTGATGTCGCCCTGGCGATAGACCGTGATCTTCTTGGTCTTGTGGTGCGCGACCGGCGCATAACCCATCAGCTTGAACAGTGCATGTAGCTGTTCCGGCTGCGGATGCGCGTATTCGACAAACTCGAAGCCATCGGTACCCATTGGATTGTCGGCTGAAATCGTCGCCGCCGGCACGTCGTGCGGAAATGGACCCATGGCTGATCTCCCTGATTTGTCGGCGGGGATATTCAGTCACCCGGGCCGCAATGTGTATGCAAAGATCAGGTATTTCTGCTACATCATGCACGGTTCGTGCACAGTATGGATGTTTGACGCATGATATCGATTGATGCCTTCGACCTGAAAATACTGAGCGCATTGCAGGATGATGGCCGCCTGACCAATCAGCAACTGGCCGAGGTCGCCGGCCTCTCGGCCTCGCAATGCTCCCGCCGACGCATGCGGCTGGAGGAAGAGAACGTGATATCGGGCTATCACGCCGACCTCGCGAGCGAAGCGCTCGGCTTCAACGTCATCGCATTCATTCACATCACGCTGGCGACCCATTCGCCCGACAACGCCAAGCGGTTTCGCACGCTGGTCAACCGAGTCGACGATATCCAGGAGGCCTATTCGCTCACCGGCGACGCGGACTATCTGTTGAAGGTCGTGCTGCGCGACCTGAAAAGTCTCTCTGATATCGTCAACAACGTGCTGATGCCGCACCAGAGCGTGGCGCATGTCCGTTCGTCGATCGTGCTGGATCGATTGAAAGAGAGCTCAAAGCTGCCGCTCAAGGAGTTGCGTCGGTAATTTTGCTGGCGGGATGGCCGAAATCGAGGGATTTTCGGCATTCGCTTCCAGCGTTTGATTTGCGATGATCGGCCCCGGTCCAACCGACGAGACCACCATGGCGCTGCAACTCCGGCCGAACTGCGAATATTGCGACAAGGATCTTCCGCCGCATTCTGCGGAAGCGCGCATCTGCTCTTACGAATGCACATTCTGTGCGGACTGCGTCGAGAACAAGCTGCACAACGTATGCCCGAGCTGCGGCGGCGGTTTTGTCGCGCGGCCGATCCGGCCTGCAAAGGAATGGCGCCCTGGGCTGTCGGTCGAAAAGCGTCCACCGTCGGACAAGCGCGTGCATTTGTCCTATAGCCTGGACGATCTCGCCGCGCATTCGGCCCGGATTCGGAATATTCCGCCTGAGGATCGCTGACGCGGGCTCACACTCCTGTCGTCCCGGCGAACGCCGGGACCCATACGCCGTGTCATCTCGTTTTGGCACTGTGTCAGACACCGTTAGCCACAACCAACGCCCGGGGTTATGGGTCCCGGCGTTCGCCGGGACGACGCATACCCGTATAGCGTGCGCTGTTCTAGCGAGCCGCCACTATCGTCCCCTCAACCTCCCCAAAGCCGACGCGGTAGCCATCGCCCTGGCACCAACCGCGCATGACCAGCGAATCGCCGTCTTCGAGAAATGTCCTGACGATGCCGCTCGCCAGTTCAACCGGCTCGGTGCCGTTCCAGCTGATTTCAAGCAGGCTGCCGCGTTGGTGCTTGTCCGGACCGCTGATGGTGCCGGAGCCTAGGAGATCGCCGACATTCATGGCGCAGCCGGACGAGGCGTGATGCACCAGTTGCTGCACCGACGACCAGTACATGTATTTGAAATTGGTGCGGCAGATATTGGCAGCCTGGTTCATTTGCGCCGCGCGCAAACCGACATCGAGCTGCAGATCGTAATTGCTCGGTTGCGCCTGCTGCAGGTAAGGCAGCGGCGCCGGATCCTGCACCGGGCCATGCAGGCGAAATGGCTCCAGCGCCTCGCGGGTGACGATCCATGGGCCGATCGAAGTCGCGAACGCCTTGGCCTGAAACGGCCCGAGCGGCACATATTCCCATTGCTGGATATCGCGCGCGCTCCAATCGTTCAACAGCACAAAGCCGAAGATCATACCCTCCGCCTGCTGCTCGCTGAGCATCGCACCCATTGGCGACGGCTGCCCGATCACGACGCCCATTTCGAGCTCGAAATCGAGCCGCTTGCATGGTCCAAAATTCGGCAACTCCACAGTCGGCGGCTTTAGCTGGCCGCGCGGCCGGCGGACCTTGGTGCCGCTCACCACCACGGTGGAAGCGCGGCCGTTATAACCGATCGGCATGTGCAGCCAGTTCGGCTGCAACGCATTGTCCTTGCCGCGAAACATGACGCCGACATTGGTGGCATGTTCCTTCGACGAATAGAAATCGGTGTAACCGGCGACCGCGAACGGCAGGTGCAATTTTGCATCCGCCATCGGCACCAGCGCGCGTTGGCGTAACTCGGCGTTATCGCGCAACTCCGGATTATCATGGCGCAACAATTCGCTGATCCGCGCCCGGGCGCGCGACCAGACCTTCGGCCCCAGCGCCATGAACGGATTCAGCATCGGCGTGGCAAACACCCCGAGTTCGCCGACGTCCAGCCGTCCGTCCTTTTCCAGCTCCCAAAGATCGAGCACGTAACTGCCGATCGCGACACCAACACGCGGAGCCAATCCGTCCTTTGTTGAAAACACGCCATAGGGCAGGTTCTGAATCGCAAAGTCAGAGGTGGCTTCGACCTCGATGAAAGAGCGGAGGGAGGGATCGTTGGGATGGGGCACAGTCTTATTCCTACTCTATCCCTCGTCATTCCGGGATGCGCCGGCAGGCGCAGGCCCGGAATCCATACTCCCTGTCGTGGTTATGGATTCCGGGCTCGCGCTTCGCGCGCCCCGGAATGACGAAGAAAGCGATCACTACGGCTTGTTCGGATCGAACCGCTTTTCGAGGCCCTTCCAGCAATCCGCATAATCATCCTGCAGCGTCGAGGATTTTGCCGCGTGCGTGGTGATGCGCTGCGGGTACCGCGTCTCGAACATGAAGGCCATGGTGCCCGTCAGCTTGACCGGCTTCAATTCCGAATTGCTGGCGTGATCGAACGCCTCGCGATCCGGGCCGTGCGGCAGCATCATGTTGTGCAGGCTGATGCCGCCGGGCGTGAACCCTTGCGGCTTGGCATCATAGACGCCGTAGATCAGCCCCATGAACTCCGACATGATGTTCATGTGATACCATGGCGGACGGAAGGTGTTTTCCGCCACCGCCCAGCGCTCCGGGAAAATGACAAAGTCGATGTTGGCGGTGCCCGCGGTCTCCGAAGGCGACGTCAGCACCGTGAAGATCGACGGATCAGGGTGGTCAAAGTCAATCGCGCCGACCGGCGAGAAGGTCCGCAGATCGTATTTGTACGGCGCATAATTGCCGTGCCACGCCACCACATCAACCGGCGAATGCGGCAACTTGGTCACGAACAGCGCGCCGCCCCATTTCACGAACAATTCGGTCGGCGTGTCCTTGTCCTCATAAGCCGCGACAGGGGTGAGGAAATCGCGCGCATTGGCAAGACAATTGGCGCCGATCGGCCCGCGCTCCGGCAGCGTGAAAGCGCCGCCGTAGTTCTCGCAGAGATAGCCGCGCGCCGGACCGGCGGTGATCTCGACGCGGAATTTTACGCCGCGGGGAATCACCACGATTTCACCGGGCTCGGCATCGATCCGGCCGAACTCGGTGACGAAACGCAGATTGCCCTGCTGGGCTACGAACATCATCTCGCCGTCGGCATTGTAGAAATGCTGATCGACCATCGATTTGGTGATCAGATAAATATGCGCGGCCATGCCTGCTTGGGTGTTGGCGTCTCCCGCCGTCGTCATGGTTTGCACGCCCTGCAGGTAGGTCATTTCCTCTTTCGGGATCGGCGCCGGGTCCCAGCGCAATTGTGCAATCGATATCTCCCGCTCGAAACACGGCGCGGTCCGCCACAGGCCGGCATCGACCTTGGCGAAGCGGCCCGAGTGCTTCACCGACGGCCGGATGCGATAGAGCCACGAGCGTTCATTGCTGCCGCGCGGCGCCGTGAACGGCGATCCCGACAGCTGTTCGGCATAAAGCCCATACGC
>DATHHQ010000557.1:0-5053 GCA_035490095.1 Bradyrhizobium sp. | reverse complement strand
TCGCCGGCCGCCTTCGCGGTTTCGTTCAATTCCGGCTTAAAGAGCATCGACCGGCCTCTCCATCCTCGGCTCCCAACCGCCCCCCAGCGCCTGGTACAGGCTGACGACCGCGAGCAGGCGCGCGAGTTGCGCCTGCCACAGCGCATCTTCCGCCTGGAATAACGTCAATTGCGTATTTAGCACAGTTACAATGTCCGCGGTTCCGGCCCGAAGCTGCTGTTCGGACAATTGAAATGCCCGCCGCGACGCTGCAAGCACCTCGCGCTGCAGGCGCAGCTTCTCGGAGGTCTGACGAATCGACACCAAAGCGTTGTCGACATCGGCAAATGCCGAGACCACTGTCTTGCGGTAGGTCTGCAGCAGTTCATCCTGCCTCGCCTTGGTGAACTCGAAATTGCCGAGGATCCGGCCGCCATCGAAGATCGGCTGCGTCAGGCTGCCGACCACGCTGAAGAACGCGGCGTGGGGCTGAAACAGCGACACCAGCGCCGAGCTTTGGTAGCCGCCCTGCCCGGTCAAATGGATGCTCGGGAAAAACTGCGCGCGGGCGTTGCCGACATTGGCGGTGGCGGACGCGAGCTGCGCCTCCTGACGCCTGATATCCGGACGCTGCGTCAACAATTCCGAAGGCAGGCCCGGGGTCACCCGCGGCGACGCGATCTGGTTGAGCGAACCGCCGCTGACGCGCACGCTTTCCGGCGGCCGCGACACCAGCGTTGCCAGCGCATTGACATTCTGCGCCAGCGTTTGTCGCAGCGGCGGCACCAATGCCTTTTGATTGGCGAGAACGCTTTCCTGCTGGGCGACGTCGAGGTCCGTTCCCGTGCCGGCCCGGAAGCGCTGCTTGATGGCGTCGAGAATGCGTTGCGCACTGGCGATATTTTGCTCGGCGGTGCGAATCCGGTCCTGTGAGGCAAGCACCTGAAAATAGGCATTGGCGACGCTGGTGAGGGTGGTTAGCGCCACCACGTCACGGTCGAAACGGTTCGCGACGGCCGTCTCTTCCGCCGCCTGCGTGGCCTCGCGGTTCTTGCCCCAGAAATCGAGTTCATAGCTGGCGCTGAGCGAACTCGAATAATTCACCACCTCGCGTCCGCCATTGGTCAATCCGCTGGCGCTCGAGCCTGAGGTCCGGGAATAGGTCTCCTGACCTGTAGTGCTGAGGCTCGGCAACAGCGCCGCGCCCGCGACCCGCGCCTGCGCGTCAGCCTGAATGAAGCGCGCGGTGGCCGCCGCGATGTCGAGATTGACCGTCTGGGCTTCCTCCATCAGGACAGTCAATTCGCGCGAACGAAACCCACGCCACCAGTCCAGTGTTGGCGGCGCGTCCGAGGCGGAGGTCAACCGCGCGGCCTTGTAGCCCGTGGGAATGTCGAGGGCCGGATCGGGCAGATCCCTGGTCAGGATGCAGCCGGCAGAACTGGCGGCTACACAAAGCGCCGCAAGCCACCTCGCCGCGCGATCCAGGCAAGGCATGGCCGCCAGCGCGCCATCGACGGCAATAGCCGGGAGTCTGCGTGTCACATCCGCCCTCCGCCGGGCGTGATGCCCGGCATCAGCCGTTGCGAGAACCGCCAGACCGATTCGCGGATTGCTCTTGTGGAGACGGCCTGTGAGACGTTCACCGGTGTGATGCTTCCTCTGGTACCTGATTGCCATACTACCCGTGGGATCATGGCGCGGACAGCCCTGTTGCCTGTTCCACGCCCGGCCATACCTTGAATTGATGACGCCGGCTGGCGACAGGACCTGCAAAGTTTGCCTTATTCCACCGGGGTTTCTTGCAGATTGCCGTGATTCGGGCACGCGGCAATCTTACCAAGATTTCATCTTGCGAACGGTCACCCCCAAGGTTCGATCCCAATGACGTGCCTGACGGGTCGAAACCTGGGTATAGCGAGCGAGAACGGCGAAGGGCCAGAGATGCGCATCGCAGGGATCAGCTTCGGTTGGGCTGCGCCGCGACTTCGATCGAGCGGACGCCGCATGGCGTTGTGGTCAACGACAGCCACGGCAGACGCGATACTTACGATCACGTCGTGATCGCATCGCACAGCGATCAGGCGCTGGCGATCCTGTCCGACGCCGACGATCGCGAACGCGCCATCCTCGGCGCCATTGGCTATGCCACCAACACAATTTATTACTTGCATCGCGACATCAGATTAGTTTCGGCGGTTTGGTGTTCCCGTCATTCGCGAGCGCATTTTCGGGCAAGATTATGCCAAGACACTCGCAATCCGGCGAAGCAATTTCCGCGCGGCCTGGCCGCACCTGATGCCATCGCGAAGGCGAAATAGTTTGCGCCGCACCAACGGTGCGCAAAACGCTTCCACTTTGACCAAGCGCGATCTAGGGTCGGTCTCAATTTACAACAGACCGGCAAAGATTCCTTCACATGACCATTCACAACGACGTCGTCGACGCGATCGGCAATACGCCCCTCATCAAACTGAAGCGGGCCTCCGAGGCGACCGGTTGCACCATTCTCGGCAAGGCCGAGTTCATGAATCCCGGCCAGTCGGTGAAAGACCGCGCGGGCAAATGGATGATCCTCGAGGCTGAAAAACGCGGCGATCTCAAGCCTGGCGGGCTGGTGGTGGAAGCGACCGCGGGCAATACCGGAATCGGTCTTGCCGTGGTCGCGAGCGCGCTCGGCTATCGGACGCTGATCGTCATTCCGGACACCCAAAGCCAGGAAAAGAAGGACATGCTGCGGCTGTGCGGCGCCGAACTGGTCGAGGTGCCGGCGTTGCCCTACTCCAATCCGAACTGTTACCAGCACGTCGGAAAAAGGCTGGCCGATCAGTTGCGCAAAAGCGAGCCGCACGGCGTGTTGTTCGCCGATCAGTGGAACAATCTGGATAATGCGAAGGCGCATTACGATTCGACGGGTCCGGAAATCTGGGAGCAGACCGGCGGCAAGATCGACGGGTTCGTCTGCTCGGTCGGCACCGGCGGCACGCTGGCGGGCATCAGCCGATACTTGAAGGAAAAGAACAAAGGCATCGTCATCGGCTGCGCCGATCCGCACGGGGCTGCGATGTATGAATGGTTCAAGCACGGGCAGGCCAAATCGACACCGGGCGGATCGATCACCGAAGGCATCGGACTCGGGCGGGTCACACCCGTGATCGAGACCGCCAAGGTCGATGACGCCTACCTCATTCCGGACGAGGAAGCCGTGCCGATCATTTACGAACTGCTCGAGCACGAAGGTCTTTGCCTCGGCGGCTCCACCGGCATCAATGTCGCCGGCGCGATCCGGCTCGCCCGCCAATTGGGGCCGGGCCATACCATCGTGACGATCCTTTGCGACTCCGGAAACCGTTATCAATCAAAGCTGTTCAATCCGGAGTTCATGCGCTCCAAGAACCTGCCGGTGCCGGAATGGCTCGAGCGTAAGACCGCGATCAGCGTGCCCTTCGAGAAAGTGTAATCGCGAACCTCAAAATGCGCGGCGACCGAATCCTGCTCCCGTCGCCCGCGCGATGCGGGTCGCTGACGCCGGCGCTGTGTCCCGCCGATGCGACGGCTCATCGGGTTTTCGTCGCGTGTCGCCGAGGGTTGGCATCGGGTGTTCGTGATCGCCACCGGGCCAAAACAGCAGAACCAGGAAAAGTGCCAGGTTGATCAGCGCGCCGACAATCGTCCCGTGTTGCTCAAGCCCGAGCGACCAGGCTGGGATCTTGCCGGCGACAAGCTTGTCGACGATGAGGATCGCGATCCACGCCGGAATGACGCAGACCGGGTCCCACCCGATATCCCTGATGCGCATCGACTGCAGCGTGAAGGTCATCCATGAGAATACAATGACGGCGGCGATCGTCGGCCACGCGATCTGGCCCATGGACAAAGGCATTCCGCCCGAAGTGGATTGAATAGCGTAGCCCGCAATGGCGAAGCAGATTGCGGTCATCACGACAGCCAGGCCAATCGTGCTCAGGAAGTAATGCATCCGGCCGAGCCGGGCATTGAAACCGAAGAGGAAACCCAGCATTGGCGCATCCTTATTGCACCAACTGCTCACAAACTGCTTTCCGGGCGATGAACGGGCTCCGGTCGCGTGGCGCTATGGTTTCCAATTGCTGTCCGGAAACTTTAAAAACGAGCTTAAACGCAGGCTCAAGCCGTCCTGTCATTCGCTTATCCAGGGCGCGGACTCTCGCCCCTGACACGCATGACTTTCACCGCAGGATCTGGCTGAGGAACAGCTTGGTCCGCGCGTGCTGCGGATTGGCGAAGAAGTTCGCCGGCGTGTTGGCTTCGATAATTTGGCCTGCGTCCATGAAGACGATGCGGTTCGCCACTTCCCTGGCAAATCCCATTTCGTGGGTGACGACGAGCATGGTCATGCCTTCATTGGCAAGATCAACCATGGTGTCGAGCACTTCCTTGACCATTTCGGGATCCAGCGCCGAGGTCGGCTCATCGAACAGCATGACCTTCGGGTTCATGGTCAGGGCACGCGCGATCGCGACGCGCTGTTGCTGACCGCCAGACATCTGGCCCGGAAACTTGTTGGCCTGTTGCGGAATCTTCACCCGCTCCAGAAATTTCATGGCGGCGGCTTCGGCGTCCTTCTTCGGGATATTGCGCACCCAGATCGGCGCCAGCGTGCAGTTCTCCAGCACGGTCAGATGCGGAAACAGATTGAAGCTCTGGAACACCATGCCGACTTCGCGCCTGACTTCATCCACCCGCCGCAAATTCGGACCGAGCTCGATGCCGTCGACGACGATCTGGCCTTCCTGAAACTCCTCGAGCGCGTTGATGCAGCGGATCAGCGTGGATTTGCCCGAGCCCGAAGGACCGCAGATCACGATGCGCTCGCCCTTGGCGACGTCGAGGTTGATGTCGCGCAGCACATGAAAATCGCCGTACCACTTGTTGAGGCCGATAATGCTGACGATCGAGTTTGGGGTCATGGTCATTTGCTCAACTACGCCGATGTGCGTTCAGCCTGTTCTCGACGAACAGTGAATAGCGCGACATTCCAAAACAAAAAACGAAATAGACCATTCCGGTGAAGGCAAAGCCGGTAAACAACGTG
>DATHHQ010000556.1:0-3170 GCA_035490095.1 Bradyrhizobium sp. | reverse complement strand
TGAACGATGACGACAGCGTGCACGGCATCCTGGTGCAGTTGCCGCTGCCCAAGCACATCGACACCGCGCAGGTGCTGCTGGCCGTCGATCCGGCCAAGGATGTCGACGGTTTCCATCCCTTCAATGTCGGACGGCTGGGCATGGTCGCGTCCGGTGCGCCGCTCGACTTTCCCGTGCCCTGCACGCCGCTTGGCGTGTCGATGCTCCTGCACGACACGCTGGGCTCTCTTTCCGGCCTCCACGCCGTGGTGATCGGCCGGTCGAATCTCGTCGGCCGTCCCGTGGCGCAGCTTCTGCTGCGCGCCGATTGCACGGTGACCGTCGCCCATTCACGTACGCGCGACCTGCCCGCGCTCAGTCGCCAGGCCGACATTCTCGTGGTGGCCATCGGCAAGGTGGAATTCGTACGCGGCGACTGGATCAAGCCGGGGGCGACGGTGATCGATGTCGGCATCAACCGCGTGCCGGCGGCCGACGGCAAGAGCCGGCTGGTGGGCGACGTCGCTTTCGCCGAGGCGCTGCCCGTGGCAGGCCATCTCACGCCGGTGCCGGGCGGCGTCGGGCCGATGACGGTGGCGTGCCTGATGTTCAACACGTTGCAGGCCGCGCGCCGCGCATCCGGGTTGGCCGTCACGGCGGCCGACTAGGGCGTGGCCTCACAAGCCCGTATCCAGAGCCGGATTGAAGCAAGCTTCATGAAGGCGAGGTAATTGGCGGCGAGCTTGTCATAGCGGGTGGCAATACGCCGGCGCTTGATCCTGTTGAAGAACCGCTCGACCGGGTTACGTGACCGGTAGAGATCGAGGCTGAAGTCGATGAGGTTCGTGCGATTTTTCTTCGGTGGGATGCTGGCCCATGCAGCAAGTGGGTAGTCCTTGAGTTCATACCGCAACCCGCCGGAGGCGCGCATGAGTTTGGATTTCATTCTTGTGGCAGGACCTCTGGTCCGTGCGTCGAGTTGGGAGCCTACAGCCAGGCATCTGCGGGAAGCGGGATATCGTGCCCAAGTGCCGGACGTGCTGGCCTACCACCAGCCACCGCCTTCCTGGAGTGCCTGGAACGCCCATCTGCTGGAACTCATCAACCCCTGCAGCGAAGCGGTTTTGGTCGGTCACAGTTCGGCGAGTGCATTAGTCGCCGATTTGACGGCCAAGGTGCCATGCCAATGCCTGATCATCGTGGATGGAGAGGTGCCGCCATCGCAAGGTACGGCCTCGCCGGTGAGACCAGCGTTGCGCGATTTCATCAAGAGCCTGGCAGGGCCCGACGGAACTCTTCCGATCTGGTCGAGGTGGTTGGGGGATGCACGTCGTGCATCCCTCGTCGGCCTTGATATCCTGGCGAGCGATCCCATAGCGTTTGCCGAGTTCGAAAGCGGACTGCCAAGACTCTCTGTCGATTGGTTCGACGACACGATCGAGCTCGCCAACTGGGATCGAATGCCCGCTGGCTTCATTCAGACTTCCGCAATCCATGATCATTCAGCCGCGGAGGCACAACGGCGGGGGTGGCCAGTTGCACGACTGCACGGCACGCATCTTCATCCCACCCTCAGTCCAGCCGAGACTGCCGGCGCTATCATCGCCATGTCGCACCAACTCGTTTCAGGCGTCGGCTGGTAGCTCGGGTCGGTCCAAGCCCGTTTATGAATTCACGGCCTAGTCACATGAATCTAAAGTTCACCGCATAATGTGTGCTGTGTTTTCTGGCAGAAGCGTTTGACTGAAGCGAGGATTTGGTCGGCTGATTTGGTCCATTTGAAAGGCTTGGGGTTTTCGTTGTGGCGGTCGATGAAGGTGCGGATATCGGCTTCGAGCTGCTTGACTGAGGTATGAACGCCGCGCCGGAGTCGCTTTCTAGTGAGCTCAGCGAACCAGCGCTCGACCTGATTGATCCACGATGCCGAAGTCGGCGTGAAGTGGACATGATAATGTGGACGACGGGTGAGCCACGCCTTGATCTTGGGCGTCTTGTGGGTGGCGTAGTTGTCCATGACGATATGGACGCCGAGCCCTTCGGGCACATTAGCGTCGACCTCCTTGAGGAAGTTCAAGAACTCGACCGCCCGGTGTCGCTTGTAGCATTTGCCAATGACGAAGCCCGATGCGACGTCGAGCGCTGCGAACAGCGATGTCGTGCCGTGCCGCACGTAACTGTGCGTTCGGCGTTCGGGCACGCCAGGCATCATCGGCAAGACGGGCTGCTCCCGATCGAGCGCCTGGATCTGGCTTTTCTCGTCAATGCTAAGGACAAGCGCCCGGTTGGGTGGCGAGAGGTAAAGGCCGACGATATCGCGCACCTTGTCGACGAACAGCGGATCGTTCGACAACTTGAAGGTCTGGCTGCGGTGCGGCTGCAGGCCGAACGCCGCCCACATACGGCGGATCGTCGTATGCGAAAAGCCGGTTTCAGCCGCCATCGAACGGATCGACCAGTGCGTCGCGTCGGCAGGCGTGGTGCGCAACGTCCGCTCGATCACAGCGGCAACCTGGTCGTCGTCGATGGTTCGCGGTCGGCCGGGGCGAGCCTCGTCGAGCAGACCATCACAGCGATCCGTTAAAAAGCGTCGACGCCACTTGCCGACTGTGTGTTCATGGACGCCAAGCTCAGCGGCGACGGACTTGCTGGGTAATCCGTCTGCACATCGCAGAATGACGCGACAGCGCTCGGACAGCGATCGGGCAACACGGTGGCGACGCACTTGGCGCTCCAGATAGACCCGCTCCTGCGCACTCAGCACCAACGGCGCGATCGGCCGGCCCCTCGCAAATGCACTCACCATCAGCGCTCTCCTTCCATCGCCAGAGCGCTTGTTTATAATGCAATGAACTTCAGTTCCAGATGACTAGCCTGCACGCACCCAAAGCGCTTCTAGTCCATTGAAGTTCAGCATCGCCCGGCGCTCCAAGGGGCGCTCGGTTCTCAGGCGCAGCTTCGGGAACCGCTTAAAAAGCAACGAAAGAGCGATCTGTGCCTCGGCCCGGGCCAATGGCGCGCCAAGACAGAAGTGAGCGCCCCCACCAAATGAGTTGTGCCGCTTATCTGGCCGTTCGATGTCAAACCGCTTTGGATCGGGATGCGCCTCTGGGTCATGATTCGCTGCATAGAGCATGGCATTGATCGTCTGCCCTGCGGCAACCGGGCACCCGCCGATCTGCATCGCCTCGGTT
>DATHHQ010000555.1:0-8085 GCA_035490095.1 Bradyrhizobium sp. | reverse complement strand
TTCGACGCGGCGCTGATCATTGAGGAGCTAGCGACGGCCTGCGCTAGCACCGCGGCCTATATCTCGATCCACAACATGGCCGCATGGATGATCGACGCGTTCGGCGACGATGATCAGCGTAGGGCGCTTCCTCCCGAAACTCTGCTCAATGCAGCAATTCGCGAGCTATTGCCTGACCGAGCCGGCGGCGGGTTTGATCAGATCACTGGTGGCCGCTCGACAGTCAACGCGACGCATCTGACGGCTAAGGTTGTCGCGTAGCCGTCAACTAATCCTTGCAGTCAAACCAAAATCGGCATACGAAATTGTCCTACAAGAGAATAGGAACAATCGTGCGTCCGACAGGTCGACGCAAAGCAGAGGATCCAAGGCGTCCTGAATGACTAAGGCTAATATCCAACATAAATTACGCTTGAGGCGTGCACCTGTACCAGTAATCAGCGTAAAGCCGTCCGCGCCTGCAACTATTTCGGTTAGCTCGTCCGATCAGATATTTCGCGAAATCGTTCAGGGGCTCTATGACGGTCACTACGCCACTGGTCAGAGGTTAGTCGAGTCAGATCTAACTCGCGAATTCGGCACCAGCCGGGGCACCGTTCGAGAGGCGCTAAAGCGGCTCGCAGCGGAAGGCATCGTCACACTCAATCTCCATCGTGGCGCACAGATCCGACGACTTGCACGTGTTGAAGTTCGCGACATGCTGGCACTTCTGGAAGTGCTGATTGGATTCGCGGCATATTTGGCCGCCGATCACATCGACGAAGGAAAAAATGCAAGAATGTTCCAGACAAACTTCGACGCCGTGATGTCTTATGAATCTAGACCCGACTCCTTTGACTTAGTGCGTGCGCGGAATCGTTTCTATCGTTCACTCGTCGACATCGGAAACAACAGAGAACTGCGCCAGGTTCTCCTTAGATATCATGTACACTTGTTGCGGGTTCAATTTCGGCCGTACCGTGTCGAAGTCGAAACCGAGCGCTTTTCGGACTACCGAAAGATCGGCGAAGCGGTGCTGGCAGGAGATTCGCGCCGCGCGGAAGCTGCAGCCAAGCGTCATGTAAGACTGATATCCGCCGCGTTCGAGAAGTTGCCGCAGGAAGCCTTTTCGAGTCCTGACCTACCTTGATTCATCGAGACCGCACACACACCGCTAGGCCGCTTTCGTGCGCGGACTGCTCAGCGCCAGGCGAAGTGCGGTCGCCTCTTTTCGAGAAAAGCACGCGTGCCTTCCTTCAGATCGTCGCCTGTGAACGCGCCGATTCTCAGCCGTCGGATATCGTCGTCCTGATCGCTCGCCCCGTCGCGGATCGCCGCGGATATTCTCTTGGCAGCCCGGATTGAATACTGCGAACGCTCGGCCAGCATTCGGGCGTACTGCGAGGTCTCGGCTTCGATCTCACTATCGACGAACAGCCGTTCGATCAAACCAATCGACTGGGCTTCGGCGCTGTTGAAGAGCCGGCCGCTGTAGAGCAGGTCTCGAGCGGCGCCTAAGCCGACGAGTTCAATCAGGCGTCTGGTCGACGAGAGGCTATAGACGAGTCCGAGCTTGGCCGGTGGTATGGCGAAACGGGCATTGTGGCTCGCGAAGCGAAGGTCGCATGCCAGAGCCAATTCGATACCACCGCCGACGCACATTCCGCGGATCATCGCGATCACGGGCTTCGGGCAATCGGCCAAGGCCTGCTCTGCGGATCTAACGGCATCCATGAGCCGCCAAGCGGCCGTCTCGGACGCGGCAAATTGGAGGATTTCCTCGATGTCGGCACCCGAGGCAAAAGCCGTGTCGTCGACGCCATGCACGACGAGGACTTTGACGGCAACATCGCCTGTCATCCTCGCAATGAGGGCAGGCACGCTTTCCCACATGTCCAACGACATCGCATTGCGCTTGTCGACGCGATCGATGATCAAGTATCCGATCTCATCGCGGACCTGCAGGTGGAGGTACTCTTGGGTCATTATTGACTCGCACTCGAAATCGCGACGCGAGCAGGACTGATCGAGAGGCCTGGGACGTCGCTTCGAAGCCGAAAGATCGAGCCTGCATCGGTGCGTCCGGTTCCGTCAGAGCCGGTTACGACATATAGGTCCCGCATGTCCTCGCCGCCGAAGCACAGGCTGGTCGTCATGGGCAGGGGAAAGTCGAACTGCCGGATAATTGATCCGTCGGCCGCAAAGACCACGACCTGGCCCGCATGGGCTACGGCGAGCCATATCGAGCCGTCGGTGTCGATCGCCAAGCCGTCCGGCAAGCCGCTCCTCACGCTGGCAAAGGACCGCCGGTTGGACAAGCTGCCGTCTCCCTTCACATCATAGACGTAGACGGTGCGATCGCCGGAATCGGCATGATACAGCAGACGGCCATCCGGACTGAAACCCATGCCATTTGATAGCTTGATGGCCGGATGGACGATCCGGTGGGAGCCATCCAGATCGATCAGGAAGAGCGGAGCGGCTTTTCCTTCTGCGCCAATGCCCGATAGTTCGGTCTCTGTCGGCAGAAAGCCCAACGCTCCGGCATAGATGCGGCCAGCTCTGTCGGTCGTGATGTCGTTGAAACCAATAACACCATTTGGCGGGTCTTTTTCGAGTAGAACGACTGTCCCGGGCGCCAACGGCCCCTTGTAGCCGATGTTTCTTCCGGACACGATGACACCGCCGGCTTGGTGGCGCACCACGCCGCCGATGCCGCGCCGGTGTTCCACGATGGTCGTTACATTGCCGTGCAGATCGAGACGATGGACGCCGCCGAGCTGCGCATCTGCAAACAACAGACCGAGCTTGGGGTCCCAGACCGGACCCTCGAGGAGGCCAAAACCGGTGCGAAGAGTTTCCATCGGCATCAGCCTCGATTCTGCTCTGATGTCGCCGCGAGTCGGCCGGGCGACCGTGTGGTACGGCCTGCATCGCGCTCCAACTTGTAGCCGGCCATCTCTCGATCCCAGATATCCGGCGCGAGGCCACGATCACGCAGCGCCCGTTTCTTGACCTTGCCGGTGGGGGTTTTCTCGATTTCTTCCGTATTGCAGAGAAAGCGCGGCACGGCATAACGAGGCAGCCGCCCGGCGCACCATTCGAGGAATCCGGGAAGATCCAGCGCGTGCTTCCGGGACACGAGATAGGCGCAGACCTCATCCTCACCGCCGGCACCGTCTACCTTGATGCCGATCACGGCGCATTCTGCGATCTCCGGGTGCGCCAGCAGAACCTGCTCGATCTCGAACGAGGAGATGTTCTCGCCGCGGCGGCGAATGCAGTCGCCCATGCGATCGACGAAATGCAGCTTGTCGAATTCGTCCAGTCTTCCCGCGTCGCCCGTATGGAACCACAGATTTCGCCAAGCTTGGACGGTCGTCTCCGGAATGCCGTGGTAGCCCTGCATGAAGCAGAAGGGCAGACGCGGGCGGACGACGATCTCTCCAACCTTGTTGGGTTCCAATGGCTCGTCGGTCTCGGGATCGACGATCGCAACGTCGAAGAACTCGGTGCTCACAGAGCCCACGCATCCCGCAACGAGCTCGCTGTCCGCGCTCGTGAAGCTGACGATGTTGCATTCCGTCATGCCATAGACTTGCACGAGCTCGATGCCGAAGCGGGCCCTGAAGGCATCCGCCCATTGCGCGGACACCGGAACGGCCATTACACGACGGAGCCGATGTTGCCTGTCCTGCGCCGTCTCGGGCTGCTGCAAAACGAATTCCGCCATCACGCCCAGCGTGTTCGTCACAGTGGCGCCGGATGTCTGCACGTCGGTAATCCATTGCGAAGCCGAGAACCGCTTCGTGATATAGGCTTCGGCGCCCGTCAGGAGGCAGCTGCCAAGGGACATGAGCAGCGCATTGACGTGAAACATCGGCAGCGAAATCAGGTAGCAGTCCGCCTTCGCCACCGACAAGGCGCGCGCCTGCTGCAGGCCGAAGAGATAGGCGTGGGCTTGAGGAATGCGCACTCCCTTTGATGAGCCGCTTGTGCCCGACGTGTAGAGAAAGAGGCAAATATCCCGTGCTTCGGGCTGCAAGATCGCTGCTCGATCGACCTCCATGCAAAGGTCCGAGAAGGATTCCGTGGCAATGCCTAGTCGATCCGATGCCGCATGCTCTAGGCCAATGAAGCCGACGATCTTCGACAGATCGTGGCCGGCCAGATCGTCCGTCAGATCGCGATCAGCAATGATCAGCTTCGGACCCGAATTCGATATTTGGTGGGTGAGCATGCTTCCCCGCAGTTCGGCGTTGGCGGGCACCAGGACGGCCCGGCGCTTCTGAACGCCAAAGAATGCTACCAGGAACTCCATGCTGTTGCCGGCGATGATCATCACTCGATCACCGGGGCCTATGCCACGACGCCCCAGGCCCGTGGCACAGGCATCGCTGGCAAGATCGAGTTCGCCGAACGTGCATGACGCTCCGTCGGAGAAGCGGCAATAGATAGCATCCCCATTCTGCTCCGCCTGCCGTCGCAACGCCTCTACAAGCGTCCAACTCCGTGGCTCGAGTTCCAGCATGTCGCCCTCAATCGACAGCTTTGCGTTCGACGAAGTGCAGCAGGATGCCCTCGGTCGTTCGCCGATCCATGAAGGCGATCTGGCTGTTTCGCGCACCGGGCCTAGAGATCGGGTCAATCATCCTGATGCCTTGGTCCGACAGGGTCTTGATCGCGTTACGCATGTCGGGCGTCTTGAAGCCAATGTGCAACAGACCCTCACCGCGCTTGTCCAGAGCCTGGGCGATCGCTCCTTGGTCCTGCCCGACCGAGCCGGGAATGGTGCCAAGCGGAACCCGTATCGTTGCGGCACTCAAGGGTTGCATGATCTCGAGATCGAAATCGCCGACCGTGACGAAGAGCGCGATCAGGCCGGCGCCAACCGCCGGGATGGGCGCGCGGGTGTGCGATGTTGCGCCATATTTGTCGTTCGACGTCACTTCTATCGGAATGAGGAATTCCGAGTCCGTTTGTGTGGACTCCAACGGCCAACCAAGGCCGTCGACGTAGACATCCTGCGCGCGGCGGCTGTCGCGGCAGGCGATGCCAAGATGGTCGACGCGCTCGATCAGGGGCGGCATGTCGGAGGCGTTGAACCGGAGATCTACGCTCGCCTCGACAAATTGAAGGGGTATGCCGAGCGTCGTCGCGGGCTCTGACCATATGGCCTTGCGACCGCCGGAGCCGCTCCCTGCGTCGGACGCAATGCCGATGCCCGCCTTTTTCAGCTTTTCCTTGGTCTGGCTAAGCGACGGTACCTTGAACGCGACATGACTGAGTCCCGGCCGGCCCCGCCCGGCTTCGCTGCTCCCGATCGAGACGACGCGCACAATCGTATCGCCGGCCTTCAAGGCAAAAGCCTCGCCGTCGGCACTGTCTGGATACTCGGCGATTGGCAGGCGAAGCTGCTCGTGGAAGAGCCGACGACCAGCATCGAGATCCCGCATGACCAGGCCCACATGTTCGACAATCCCAACCGGCGAACGACTCATGGTGGCACTCCGTTCTTGCGCAATATTGTAGGACGAAATCATCGTACAACGATAAGAATAGCTGTCAATGGAAGTGGGCGATCACCCGCGGATCAGTTGACAAACGACCAATCGTCCTACTTTATTGTACGACAATCTGGAAGAACAAGACAGCAATTGAAGTAGGGTGAGGAAGAGAGATGACCAAGTTTCATTTTTCGTCGATAGGCTTGTTATCGATAATCGCTAGCCTGGCACTTACGATCGCGCCGGCGCACGCCCAGATATCCGACGACGTCGTGAGGATCGGCATCATCAATGACACGTCCGGCCCTTACGCGGATCTCTCCGGAAAGGGCTCAGTCGTTGCCGCCCAGATGGCCATCGAAGATTTCGGCGGTCGTGTTCGGGCAAAGCCTGTCGAGCTCGTCTCGGCAGGGCACCAGTTAAAGCCAGACGTGGGCCTGTCGACCATCAGGCGTTGGTTCGACGTCGAAAAAGTCGACATGGTCGCCGATATTGTCCACTCGTCGATAGCGCTTGCCGCGCAGACCGTCGCGAAAGAGCGTAACAGGATCATTATCGCGACCGCCGTAGGCGCCAACGATTTTACGGGCAAGGCCTGCACGTCGACATCTGCGTCATGGATCTACGATACGGATGCCCTGACCAATGCCTTGGTGCGCTCCGTCGTAGCGACCAAGAAGGACACTTGGTTCCTGATCGTCGTCGACTATGCGTTCGGGCATTCCATGGAAGCCGATGCGAGGAAGGCCATCGATGCGGCTGGCGGCAAGGTACTTGGCAGTGTTCGGCATCCCTTGGGGACGGCCGACCTCAGCTCTTATCTTCTGCAGGCGCAGGCGTCCGGCGCAAAGGCCGTCCTCCTGGCCAACGGTGGCGCCGATCTGATCAACAGCATCAAGCAGGCGACGGAATTCGGCTTGGTCAGCAAGGGCCACCAAACGCTTGTTGCGCCGCTGGTGTTCCTTACTGATGTACACAGCCTTGGGCTTCAGGCCGCGCAAGGCTTGAGCTTTACGATACCGTTCTACTGGGATCTCGACGACAAGACGCGCGCCTGGTCGAAGCGCTTTTTCGATCGGCATGGAGCCATGCCGACAGAAGTACATGCGGCAGTCTATTCTGCGGTGCAGCATTACCTGAAGTCAGTCGATGCGGCCGGGACGGACGAGGCCCAAGCGGTAATGGCGAAAATGCGCGAGCTGCCGGTCAATGATTTCTATGTCACCAACGGGATTTTGCGCATTGATGGTCGTCTGTTGCATCCCATGTATCTGGTCCAGGTGAAGTCGCCGGCTGAATCGAAGGGTCCCTGGGATTTCTACAACATTATTCGCACCATTCCCGCCGATGTCGTCTTCCGGCCGCTGGCTGAAAGTGCTTGCCCGTTGGTTCAGCGTGATAAATGAGGCGTCGCACACCGTTCCGGGCAAACGCGGAAATCTGTCAGATGTCCCGAGACAGGCCGCGCCAGTAGCCTGCCCTCAGCTCGCGCTTGAGTATCTTTTCGAGAGCGTTGCGGGGGAAGCTCTTGCGGAACTCGACTCTCGATACGCGCTGTGCCTTTCCTAGGCGGTCATTGCCCCAGTCGCATAATTGCCCTTCGCTGACCGTCGCGCCGTCGCGCATGATGGCCAGCAGGAGGGGTGTCTCGCCCCATTTGTCGTGGGGAATTCCGATCGCCGCCACTTCGAGAACATCGGGATTTTGCATGAAGACATCCTCGAGATCGACGGCGTAAATCTTCACGCCACCCGAGATGATCATGTCCTTCTTGCGACCGACGACGTGAAGATAGCCGTCTTCATCGTAGCGTCCGAGGTCGCCGCTGCGCAGGTAGGGCCGTCCCTTTCCATCGTGCCATAGAGCTTCCTGCGTGCGCACCGCGTCTCTGTAGTATTGCGTGAGCAGGAACGCGCTCGTTCCGACGATCTCGCCGATTTCGCCCGAAGCGACCGGCCGGTCGTCGTCACCAAGGATTTGGATGTCCGTATCTACGGTCGCGATCGGCCGACCGACGGATCCTGCCTTTCCGAGAGCGTAGTCGGCAGGTCCGACAAAGGTCATGAAGCCTTCTCCCATGCCGTAGATCTCGCACAGGGACAGCGACGGCAAGCGCGTCCGCCACTCGTTGAAGGTATGGGGAGTCAAAGGCGACCCGGAAACCATGATCAGCCGCATCGACTCGAGGGCTTGCGCCTGGAAGCCGGGGTCCGCCGTCGTGACGACGAGCTGTGTGGGGACCATGAAGGCGTGGGTACAGCGCTCGCGCTCAACCAGATCCTGGAACGCGTTGGCAGTGAACTTTTTCATGATGACCACCACGCCGCCGCAGTAGAGGGTGGGCAGCATGGTTGTCCAAGTGCCGTTGTGATAGAGCGGTGTCGTGAGGATGGTCCGCGCGTCGTGGTCTATCTCAAGGCACGGGCCCAGGCCGAGCGGATAAAGAAGGCGCGAGAAATGCGAGTGTTCCATGCCTTTGGGCATCCCGGTGGTTCCGGATGTGTAGAGAATGCTGACCGGGTCGTCATGGCGGTAGTCGACGGCAGGAGGACATGACGGAAAGGCCTGCAGCCAGTCGTCATAAGCCATCCAGCCTGGT
>DATHHQ010000554.1:0-2184 GCA_035490095.1 Bradyrhizobium sp. | reverse complement strand
ATCGCCGCCGCGATCAAGGGTGAACTCGGCCGCCAGCGCCACGAGATCGAGCTGATCGCGTCGGAAAACATCGTCAGCCGCGCCGTTCTGGAAGCCCAGGGCTCGGTGATGACCAACAAATACGCCGAGGGTTATCCCGGCAATCGCTATTACGGCGGCTGCGAGTGGGTCGATGTCGCGGAAACGCTGGCGATTGACCGCGCCAAGAAACTGTTCGGCGCAGGCTTTGCCAATGTGCAGCCCAACTCCGGCAGCCAGATGAACCAGGCGGTATTTCTGGCGCTGCTGCAGCCCGGCGATACCTTCATGGGTCTCGATCTCGCCGCCGGCGGACATCTCACCCATGGCTCGCCGGTCAACATGTCCGGCAAGTGGTTCAAGGCCTCGCACTACACGGTGCGGCGCGAGGACCAGATCATCGACATGGATGCGGTGGCCAGGCAGGCCGAGCAAGTGAAGCCGAAGCTGATCATCGCCGGCGGATCGGCCTATTCGCGCGCCTGGGATTTCAAGCGGTTCCGTGAGATCGCCGACAGCATCGGCGCCTATCTGATGGTGGACATGGCGCATTTCGCAGGCCTCGTCGCCGGCGGTGTGCATGCTTCGCCGGTGCCGCACGCGCATGTCACCACCACCACCACGCACAAATCGCTGCGCGGCCCGCGCGGCGGCTTGATGCTGTGGAATGACGAGGCGCTCACCAAGAAATTGAACTCGGCGATCTTCCCGGGCCTGCAGGGCGGTCCGCTGATGCATGTGATCGCGGCCAAGGCGGTGGCGTTTGCCGAAGCGTTGCATCCGGACTTCAAGATCTACGCCAGGAACGTGGTCGAAAATGCCAAGGCGCTGGCGGAGAGCCTGCGCGCCCAGGGCTTCGACATCGTCTCGGGCGGCACCGACAACCACCTGATGCTGGTCGATCTCAGGCCGAAAGGCCTCAAGGGCAACGTCTCGGAAAAAGCGCTGGTTCGCGCGGCGATCACTTGCAACAAGAACGGCATTCCCTTCGATCCGGAAACCCCGTTCGTCACCTCGGGTCTTCGTTTGGGTACGCCGGCTGCGACCACGCGCGGCTTTGGGGTGGCCGAATTCAAGCAGGTCGGCATGCTGATTTCAGAAGTGCTCAACGCCATCGCGCAGTCCTCGGACGGCAAGGCGCCCATGGTGGAGGCCGCAATCAAGGAACGGGTAAAGGCGCTTACCGACCGCTTCCCGATTTACCAGTAAGGTTCAGTTGAATGCGTTGTCCCAGCTGCAACAGTCTCGATACGCAGGTGAAGGACTCGCGTCCGACCGAGGATTCCGCTGTCATCCGCCGGCGGCGGGTGTGCGTCGCCTGCAATTTCCGCTTCACCACCTTCGAACGGGTGCAGCTGCGCGAACTTACCGTGATCAAGCGCAACGGCCGCCGGGTGCCGTTCGACCGCGACAAGCTGGTGCGCTCGCTGCAGATCAGTCTGCGCAAGCGGCCGGTCGAGCCGGAGCGGGTCGAGACCATGGTTTCGGCGATCGTGCGTGAGCTTGAAAGCGCCGGCGAGGCGGAGATTTCATCGGAGGCGATCGGCGAGATCGTGATGGAGCATCTGCGCCAGCTCGATGACGTCGCCTATGTCCGCTTCGCCTCGGTCTATCGCAACTTTCGCGAGGCCAAGGACTTTGAAGCTGTGCTCGGCGAGCTTTCCGGCGACGACGACGCGCGGCTGGCCCTGTTACGCAAATGATCTTCCGGATTCTGGAAGACCAGTTCGCGCAGAAATCCAAGGTGTCAAAAGCCGCCGACCGTCGCTTCATGGAGCTGGCGCTGACGCTGGGGCGGCGCGGGCAGGGGCGCGCCTGGCCCAATCCCGCCGTTGGCGCTGTCGTGGTCAAGGACGGCGTCATCGTCGGCCGCGGCTGGACCCAGCCCGGCGGCCGTCCGCATGCCGAGCCGGAGGCGCTCAGGCGGGCCAGCGAGGCCGCGCGGGGCGCCACGCTCTATGTGACGCTCGAGCCGTGCTCGCATGTCGGCAAGTCGCCGCCCTGCGCCGATGCCATCATTGCCGCTGGGATTGCCCGCGTGGTGTCGGCGATCGAGGATCCCAACCCGGAGGTGGCCGGGCAGGGCCATGACAGGCTTCGCGCCGCCGGCATCACAGTCGATATCGGGCTCGGCGCGCTCGAAGCCGCACATGATCATGCCGGACA
>DATHHQ010000553.1:0-7870 GCA_035490095.1 Bradyrhizobium sp. | reverse complement strand
TGTCGGCATAGTCAGTCGTCTTTTTTATCCGACCCTTGCTGGCAAAATCAAGAACCTGAATGTGATCCTGGCCTCGATTGTTCTTTTCTATGCGCTAGTGGGCAACGGACCTCTGGCAGTATGGTCGATAGTCTACTTGGGATTCATCCTCCATCCCTCAGTGAACGGAATTCTCGTGCAAGGGTATCGCCTCGCTCTGGAAAGTCACCTCGCGACCTATTTTGGATCACGCTCCTATTCAATTTATCTTGGCCACTTTCCTGTCATCATTGCTGTGATGTGGCTATGGATAACTTTGTTTTCCTCGCCTCCTGGTTTTCTGCCTCTCTTGGCAATGGCCATGCCGGCCACGATATTGACTGCAGAAATTCTTTATAGGGTCGTCGAAATTCCCAGCATAAGCCTTGGCTCCCGGTGGGCGCGGCGGTCAATGAGTTTAGAGCGTTACGACCACGACGTCAGAGCCCTGACAGAAGTAGCCCCGCTCCCCAAGGGTGACCGCGTCACCCTCAAGTTCGGACCGAAGGCAGATTGATTCTGATGTTTCGGGTGCGGCGCCTACCGGACGGCGGCGCCTGATTCCGAATGGCTGACCGCCGCGCCTTGAGGACGCGCGATTGCTCGCACTTTCAAGTACCAGCGTCGATCGCGGCGCGCATACAGCGAACACAGGTCCCATTCCCTGGCCAGGCGCACGCCATCGGGCGTCAGCGATGACAAGCCGGCTTCGTGGAATGCGAGGCCGGCGCTTACCAGGTCGCAACGGCCAGCCTTACTCGTGATGTTGTCGTCCGACGTTGGGCCCTCGACGAACAACTGACCGAGGACGCTGACGGCGCAGGGCGACAGTTCAAGCTTGTTCGCGATCATTGGCTGGCTGTCGCGCATTGTTGCCGCGCCCTTCGGGAAGAGGTGATCGGTCGGCATTATGGCTGATTCGTCGACACCAAAGAAAACCGGAAAAGTACGGTGTCAGTAGCTGTCCTCAAGTTCTTGGGATCTTGACGACGGACCCAATTTGCGAACCGCACTCCGATGGCAAGTCAAGCAGTCGCCGGACTTTTCCAATACTGAGCCCCGTGCGGGCGGCTATCTCCGGGCGATCGTTGGCATCGACGATGCTGGAGCAAATCGGCCAGATGCTCACCTCCGCCTTCGCAAACCGCCTCTTGGCTGCGGTCGAGGAGCCGCCGACGGCGCAGTGACGTCGGCGGGCGCATCATCATCGGCAACGTCAGGGGAGAGCCGCTCGCCCATGATGTCGGCGGCGAGCAAACGCTCAATATCGGCAAAGCCGGCCAGATCGAGCAGAAAGTAGCGCCCTCTCCGGGCTCTGCGGTCTCTTCGGTTACGAGCGCGCATGACGTCACCCGCTAAGGATCATGCCCCCAACCCGCGTCTATTATTTTAAGCTTAAAATTATGACGTGCGAAATACAAAACTCACAGCTCGCCTGCCTCATTCTGCGCCATTACCTTCCGGCACAGTTGGGCGACATGGATGCGCCGCTATGGCGGCACTGACGTTCAAGGGCTTGCTTCCACCGGCAACTGGCGCGATCCGCGCAGCGCCGCGCGCTATGCGCATGTGGTCGCGCGCGAGGAATGGGAGCGCGTGGATAACCTGCCCGACATGGGGACTGGCCGGGGAAAAGCCGCCAACGAATGAAATTCGTCAATCAAATCAATTGATAGACTTTTCTCCCCAAGAGCTGGCCGCAACTTTTTTGGACCGTGTGAACGCGGGAGGTGACTCAGAAATGGCCGCTGCTGCGTTCTACGATTTTGCAGTGGGTGGTCGGTTCTGACGAATCCAGGACGCTATTTTGAATCCTGGTGACACGATACCGCCGCGTAAATCAGCGGCGAGTTCCCGCGGCCCGATACTCTCCATCGTACCGCCTTGCTTTGGTCAAACCGGGCTGAAGGGTGGGGCAGAACCTTGTCGACTTAAGCGTAAATCCCGCCCTGCTGCGGGTGACATTAGACTAATTAAGGAGCGGCAATGCATTCCACGCTGAATCCACAACAAGCCGATCCGCACGCCGATCCGCACGACGACGTTCTGGTCGCGCGCATCGACGAAGAGTTGTCCAAGCTGGCGCACGACGCCATGCGCGATCCCTTGAATCCGCAGACCCATGTGGGATCCGACTTCTCTGCTGGGCCAGCGGTGCCACCGGTCGATACGACGTTTCGCGCTGCTGCCGTCAACAATGCCCGAGTCCCCGGCCTCCGGCCGTCGTTCGGCATGCGGGCGGTACGCGCCTTCATCGGCTTCCTGTTGGCGGTGTGCATCGGTGTCGCCGGCATTGTTTGGCAGGCCTACGGTGATCGGGCCAAAGAGATGATCGCGAGATGGACGCCGCAGCTCGTCGCGACTTCATCGCCGCCGCCGGAAAACCCGGGACTCTCCGAGCAACCGAACCCGCCTGCCGTTCAAGCGAACGCGGCGAAGGCAGTACCTCCACAACCGGCACCGCCGGCTCAGGCCGCCCCGGAAGGCGTCACACCTGCCGCCGCCGCCGCTCCCGAATCGGCGGTGCTGCTCGAGTCGATGGCACGCGAACTCGCAAGCGCAAGGCAAGAGATCGAACAGCTCAAGGCCAGCCAGGGACAAATGTCCCGCGACCTTGCCAAGTCTTCCCAAGCCAAGGCTTACGAGGCCAAGGCTTCCCTGGCCAGGGCCTCCCAGACCAGAGCTTCCCAGACCAAGGCTTCCGAGCAGAACCTGCGGCCCAGGATATCAGCGCTTCCGCCGCCGTCGGTTGCCGCGCCGCTGCGCAGGCCGATGCCGCCGTCATATCCACCCCCGCAAGCCGCCGCAGCTCCCATGTTGCCACCGGCCCCCGCACCTTACGTGCCGCGGCAACCTGAACTACCACCGCAAGTCACGGCCCAGCCGCAGGCCGACCCAGAGCTTTCACCGGTGCCGCGGCCGCCGATGCCCGTGCTGCGCTAGCCCCGGTTCTTTCATCCTCAACTTGGGGATTGAAAATCGTCGCGCGCGGAGCCGACAAGGAAGATCAGGCTCCGGCGTAACGACCGCGCACGGCTGGAGCCGCCTTTCGAGGGCGCCTATCAAGCTGCCTGCCGCGAACTCGCAACGACACCTTGGGCGATGATTTCCGGATCGTTCGCGAGGCGATCGCCGTTACCGGCACTCGCCAGCTTGCGGACATGCGGCGAGAGTGATTGAGCAGCGCTATTTGGCGTTTTGCCGGATCTGTATGCCGCTACCGTGCGAAACGACAATCGAACCGCGCAACGCCACGGCTGCGAGCCCTCGATAACGACGATTCCGGCCAGAACCATTGACCGGGCGCGTCGCTGAAAACATACTGACTTCGATTTAAGATATTGCATGTCGTATTTTTTTATTTTGCCGCGGAGCGTTTCATGTTTTCGGGCACAGGGGTCGCGTTGCATTTCGCCTCGATCGCGCCGCTGACGGTGTCGCGGATCGTAATTATCCGAACCATTGGGCTAACCTTGCTGGCCTTCTTTGCCGGCGTCACCACCGCCGCCGCGCTCTCGCAAGAACAGGCGGTGGCGAGTTGCCGAGAGTCCGTCGGACGACCAATCGTACAGGCTTGTATGCGCAGCATGGGCGGGGGCGGCGCGAACCGCGAAGCCAACCTCGCTAGCTGCCGAGCTGGTGCTGCGCCGCAAGTGAAGGCCTGCGTCATGGCGGCGCTCAACAAGGCTAATGGGCGCGCCAACGTCGCCATCGAACTTGTAAAGCCGAAGGGCGAGATCATCGCGCCGGGTAATTCGCTGCCCGCCGGCTTTGTTGCACCGCCGCGCACCATCACCGACATCACGGCGATTCTCGACAGCGAGAAGCCCGATGCAGCGACGCTGGCCAAGCTGAAAGAAAAGGCGGACGATGAGCCGGATGCCAAATTATCCAGGGCGGAGCTGGCAGAATTTTATTATGGCCGCGCCAATGCGCGCGCGCTACTGGGTCGCAGCAAGCAGGCCATAGCCGATGGCGAAAAAGCCATGGCAGTCGCCGGCAATGCATTGGATCCCAAATTTCTCTATCGCGTTCGGCAATTTATCGGTTTGCAGAAGCAGGCAGTGGGCGACCTGAAGTCAGCCCTGAAAGTCTTTCGGGACATTTCCAGTGAAACTAACGTGTCGGGTCTTAAGGGTTGGATGCCCAATGCGAACCGGTTGACAATGCAGATTCTCCTGGCCACGGGCGACGTTGCCCAGACCGAGGGTTATATGCGCCGAAGTCTTGCGATGATCACGGAGGCGCGGACCAGCGGATTTCCCAAAATGCGGGCGGCCTACCAGTCTGCCGGAAAGTTTTGGGAGTCAGATATCGAAGCGAGCCGCGCCATCCTGTTCGAAGCGCGAGGTCAGTATCCGGAGGCGGAAAAAGCTTACAAGCGTGCGGAGGATTATAGACGGGCAGCTATTGCCGATCTGAAGAACATAAGTTACGCGCCGCCGGAAACCCAGATACGGTATGCGGCTGACTCCGATGCGCTCAACGTCGCCCGTATGAAATCCAAGCAAGCACGGCTGGCCGAAGCCGAGGTCGATGCGCGCCGGGCACTGCTGGCGCGACTGAAGGATCAGGGAAAGTACAATCCACTTTCCACAAAATTCGTGATCGGACTGGCTCAAGTCCTGGTCGAACAGGGCCGTTATGCGGACGCGGAGAAACTGATCAGAACGGCGCTCGAGATCCAGCGTACCCTGGGAATTCAAGATGACAGTCATTTCAGCGCCCAGATCATGTCGCAACTCGGAGCTGTCCTGACCTTCCAGCGCAAGACGCAGCAAGCGGCGGAGGTCTATGCCGAACTCGACAAGGCGATCGTCGGCTGGGAGCCGGCCCGTAAACAGGTCCTCGAGCTCAACGGGTCACGCATCACCGCGCTGTTCGCCTCAGGCCAGATCGAAGCAGGACTGGCAGCGGCGCAGGAACTGTTCAAACGCGAGAACAATCGTGTTGGCGAGAAACATTTCGATACCGCAGCCGCCAGAGGCACGCTCGCCGTTGGTTATGCCCGCGCGGGACGCAGCGCCGACGCGATCCGGGAATTCAAGGCAGCGATTCCGGTGCTGATGGCTGCGTCGCGGGAAAACGCCGACGATGAGGACGACACCATCAGCGCTGCGCGCAGCCAGCGGCTGCAAGGCATCGTTGAAGCCTATATCGCCCTGCTTGCCCAGACCAACGACAATGCTACCGGTGAAGTCGCCCTGGAAACCTTTGCGCTGGCGGATTCCATTCGCGGTCAGAATGTGCAAAAGGCGCTCTCCGCCTCCAGCGCGCGCAGCGTTGCCAAGGATCCCGCGCTTGCCGACCTGGTCCGCCAGGAACAGGATTTCGGAAAGCAGATCAACGCGCAGCTTGGGGCGCTCAACAACGCCCTGTCTTCAAATGCGAGAGACGATAAAGTTGTCAAGGCAACCGGACAGTCGATCGACAAGCTGCGTGCCGATCGCGACAGAATTCGGCACGAAATCAACAAGCGCTTCCCGAGCTACGCCGAATTGATCGACCCGAAACCACCGACCGTCGAACAGATCAAAACCGTACTGGCCGATGGTGAGGCGATGCTCTCGTTCTATTTCGGCCGGCTTGGAAGTTTTGTATGGGTGGTTTCGAGGGACGCGCCTGTCATGTTCGCGTCCATCAAGGCCACCAGTGGCGACATCGAAAGCAAGGTGCGCAAATTGCGCGAGGCGTTGGCGCCGCAGGCGGCGATGATTTCCGACATCCCGCCGTTCGATCTCAATCTCGGCTACGAACTCTATTCGCTGCTGCTCAAACCGGTCGAGGCGGGTTGGAAATCGTCGAAGAGCCTGATCGTGGTGACCAACGGCGCGCTCGGCCTGCTCCCGCTGTCGCTACTGCCGACCGCGCCCGCCGAACCCGCCGCCAATGAAGACGTGTTGTTCTCGAGCTACCGGAAGGTACCATGGCTTGCGCGTCACTACGCCGTGACCATGGTGCCTTCATCGGCGGCGCTGAAGACGTTGCGGCAATTACCGCCGGGCAAACCGGGGCGCGGCGAACTGGTCGCGTTTGGCGATCCCTTGTTCAGCGTGGAACAGGCGGAGGAAGCGGCGAAAGTCGAACTCGATAGCTCGGTGAGGATACGGGTCGCCGACGCCGGAGCCGCTGTTACCCGCGGAATGGCGTTGAAGCGGCGCAACAGTCCGAAGCTTGAGGGGGTAGATAGCGCCGAATTGGCGATGCTGCCGCGCCTGCCGGACACAGCCGACGAGTTGAAGTCGATCGCACTGGCGCTCCAAGCCGATCCATCCAAGGTGCTCTATCTCGGAAAGGACGCCAATGAGAAAGCGGCGAAGACCATGGACCTCTCCGGGTTCAAGGTGCTGGCCTTTGCAACACATGGTTTGGTGCCGGGCGAACTCAACGGTCTGACCCAACCCGCGCTGGCGCTGTCGGCACCCGCGGTCGCCGGCGTTGAAGGCGATGGACTTTTGACGATGGAAGAGATTCTTTCGCTCAAGCTCGATGCCGACTGGGTCGTGCTATCAGCCTGCAACACGGGAGCTGGCGCGGGCGCGGGAGCCGAAGCAGCATCGGGGCTGGGACGCGCCTTCTTTTATGCGGGGACCCGGGCCTTGCTGGTGACGAACTGGTCGGTGCATTCGCAGTCGGCCAAGGATCTCGTCACCGATCTGTTCAAGCGACAGGCCGATGACGCCAAGGTGACGCGCGGTGAGGCGCTACGCCAGGCGATGATGGCGCTGGTGGATGGTAAGGGGTACACCGATGCATCAGGCAAGACGGAGTTCGCGTACGCTCATCCGCTATTCTGGGCGCCCTACACCATCATCGGCGATGGCGGCCGACGCTGAACTTGGCTCGCATTAGAGCCTTTTCGGCTTCACGCGAACCGGATTCCACTTCGCTCGAAAACGCTCTAACAGGAAACAGACTGACGGCGTTCTCTTGCGGGACCGGCCAATCGCCCATCCGGCTTTTGACGTTACAACGAACCCATGAAACAGATCGCGGCATTCAATGGCGCGTCTTGGTGCCTCGCACGAAGGCGACCCTGGCAGCTTGATGCTTGTCCCAAAGTTCAAGCCAGCGCTTTTCTTCCGAGCGATGCCACTCATCTTTCGAGATATGCGGAAACGGACCGGTCTCATTGATGTGCCGTTCGAGACGATCGAATTCCAGCGTCTCCTCCAAAGTGAGGCCAATCAGGACGCGATTGCCGCCGGCATCCACCAGGAAATTTTCATCGTCGTCGATCATGGCAGCATGCTGTGCACAAACCGGACACAGATCAACGCATTTTGGATCTTAACCTAACCGATCAGGGTTACCGCATCGGCGCATGCGGCTGCTGTCACCGACATCAGGTGTCCGGCCCGAGCGAACGTAGCGGCGGCGCTATAGCGGAGCGCGGCTATTCCGCCGCCAAAGGGCGGGCGGCAACTTTTTCTTACGAATGTGAAATGGATCACATATGGCCGCGAAATCCCGGGGCATTATGCACCCTACCGGGCGGCGTGAGCCGATTTTAATGTCCGGGGCTGGCAAGGCCGTTAGCGGTATACTGCGCCGACGGCCTTGTTCTTTTCTTGCCCGCCGTATCCCCGACCTCCTCCCCAAGCAAGCTGCCGTGACACCAGCCGCATCCTCGCAGGCTGGTGATTTGCGTTCCGCGGCAATTGCTTGCTGGATGCGGCTCCCACCTAACGTTCGGCGGCGTCCACTTTCTTTGCGAGATTCGGCTTCAAGAAACCCCTGGAAATCCATGATTTCAGCGCGGTTCTGCTCCGGAAGCTCTGCTGGATGGACTAGCCGCACGGATGAAGGGAATTTCTGAACCACCACACGCCAGAGGAATCGATCATGAGTG
>DATHHQ010000552.1:0-11555 GCA_035490095.1 Bradyrhizobium sp. | reverse complement strand
CCAACGGCGAGCCGGTGGCTGGTGATCGGTTTTGCCGCCGCGCATGCCGTGCTGTGGACGCTGATCCTGATCAATCTCAAAGCCGCGCAGGACGTTCATATGGACGTCGCGGAAGCCTTCGCCTGGGGGCAGAAATTTCAGTTCGGCTATGGCAAGCATCCGCCGCTGGCGGGATGGGTCGCGGGTGTCTGGTTCGGGATTTTCCCCGTCGCCAACTGGGCAACATACGCGCTGGCGATGGCGACGCTCGGCTGTGGCCTCGTGGTGTGCTGGCTGATCAGCTTGCGCGTGGTCGATCGCCGCCGCGCCTTCTTCGTTGTGGTGATGCTCGCGCTCTATCCGATCTTCAACTTCAAGGGCTTCAAATATAATCCGGATCTGCTGCAACTGGTGACGCTGCCGCTACTGGTGCTGGCCTATCTGCATGCGTTCGAGAAGCGCTCGTTGCGATCGGGCCTATGGCTTGGCCTGGCCGGCGCGCTGGCGCTGATGACCAAATACTGGGTGCTGACGATGATCGGGGCCATCGGAATAGCCGCGCTCCTTCATCCCGATCGGCTGCGGTTCCTGCGCTCGCCGGCGCCGTGGGTCGCGATTGTCACGCTCGTCGTCGTCATGATTCCACACCTGGTTTGGCTGAAAGAGGTGGACTTCGCGCCGCTGACGTATGCCGGTGACGTCTACGGGCTGTCGAGCCGCGCGCAGAGCCTTCAGCTCATCATCGGTTATATCAGCCACAATCTGGCGCTGCTTGCGGTGCCGGTAGCGCTGGCGGCATTGGCGCTGGCATGGACGCCGCGATGGTGGGCCACCCTGGCGCGCCAGCCATTGGCGCCGTTCACACGCGCATGGTCGCGCGGTGCGAACGCAAGCGTGAATGCGTCACAAGCGCTCAATGTCTGGGTCATCCAGATCGTGGTTGCGGTCGGACCGCCGCTCGGCGGCCTGATTTTCACGGTCTACATGAAAACCGATTGGGGCATCTCGCTGTTCTTCTTGACGCCGCTGGCGCTGGTTGCGATTCCGTCGCTGCGCCTTCAGAAGATGGCGTTGTTTTACATCGCCGCGATCTGGCTCGTGATCACGCTCGCGGTGCTGGCCGCGTCGCCCACCATCGCTGCCCGCGAGATGGCTGCGAATCCCAATGGAGCTTCAGGCTATGGCGCGCGCTCCGAGCTTGCCCGCGAACTGACCGAGGCCTGGCGGACACGTTTCCACACCCGATGGGCCGTGGTCGCCGGCACCACCGAGATCGGCGAGCCGATCACGTTCTACAGCCCGGATCATCCGGCGCCGTACACGCCTGGCGAGATCTGGTCGTCCGGGCTGACATCGCTCGAGGAGGCCAAGCGGCTCGGGTTCATCGGCGTCTGCGATACGTCAGATAACCGGCTGCCGGTCTGCGAGGCCTGGATGGCAGCGAATGCCGATAACGCCGAGCGGCTCGCCATCACCACGCAGCGGTTCTTCCACGGGCATCCCGGTCCCGCGATCAGCTGGAAGGTCTATATCGTGCCGCCGGCGAAGTAAGCTTCTCAACCGGACCGGCGAACGGGAATCTCAGGGAATCAACATATGAATCTCGATCTGACTGGAAAGATTGCGCTTGTCACCGGCTCGACCCGAGGCATTGGATTAGCCTCCGCCGCCGGGCTCGCGCAAATGGGCGCTGAAGTAATCGTCAACGGGCGGGAAGCGACCGCGGTTGCTGACGCGATCGTCAAGATCAAGCAGGCAGCGCCGGGCGCCAATGCGCATGCGGCCGTCTTCGATCTTGGAGGCGCCAAAGGCTGTGCCGGGCTGGTAGCGCAATTCCCCGAGGTCGACATTCTCGTCAACAATCTCGGAATCTACGAGCCAAAGGCCTTTTTCGATATCGAGGACGATGACTGGACCAAGATGTTCGAGGTCAACGTCATGAGCGGCGTGCGCCTTACCCGGCATTATCTGAAGCGAATGCTGGATCACAAGGAGTGGGGCCGCGTCGTGTTCGTATCCAGCGAATCCGCGATCTTTGTACCGAAAGAGATGGTCCATTACGGCTTCTCGAAAGCCGCGCAGCTTTATGTCGCGCGCGGCGCAGCCGAGCAAACCAAGGCAACCAATATAACGGTAAACGCGGTTTTGCCGGGCCCGACCTGGGTCGAGATGGCGCCGGTCCGACTTGCGGCTCGCGCCAAGGGGCTTGGAACGACGGCTGATGAGCTTGCGGCGCGGACATTCACCGAACGCCGGCCGGCGTCGCTGCTGCAGCGCTACGCGACCCCGGAAGAAGTGGCGAATCTGATCTGCTACGTCTGCTCGAAGGCGGCGAGCGCGACCAACGGCGCGGCCTTGCGCGCCGATGGCGGTATCGTCACCAATCCGTTCTGAGGGGATGCTTCGGACCGTCACGATCAAGGCGCCGCTTGAGGTGACGAAGAGCGTCGGATCTCAGCGGATCAGGTGCTTTCTTCGTTGAACTTGCTGGCGACCAGTTCGGTGACGGCGTCGACGGCAGCCTGGGCCTCGGGGCCAATCGCGGAGACGACGATCGTGGTCCCCGGCCCAGCCGACAGCATCATCAGTCCCATGATCGAGGTACCGCCGACGGTCTCGCCGCCGCGCGTCACCCAGACTTCGGCATTGAAGCGCTCGACCATCTGAACGAATTTTGCCGAGGCGCGCGCGTGCAGGCCGCGTTTGTTGATGATGGGAATTTCCCGAGACACCGCGCCCGACGGGACGCTTGGCCCGGGATCATTTTCGGGCGACGCGGCGTCGTCGCTCATTTGCCAGCGAGAACCCGACTGGCAATGGTCACGTATTTGCGGCCGGCTTCCTGGGCCATGGCGATGGCGTCGGGAAGCGACCGCTCTTCGCGAACCTTGGCAAGCTTGACCAGCATGGGAAGATTGATCCCCGCGAGCACTTCCACCTTGGGGCGGCTCATGCAGGAGATCGCGAGGTTGGAGGGCGTGCCGCCGAACATGTCGGTAAGGATGGCGACGCCATCGCCGCTGTCGACGCGGTTGACGGCTTCAATGATGTCGCTTCGACACAAATCAGAGTCGTCCTCGGCTCCGATCGTGACAGCTTCGATTTGCTTTTGCGGACCCATCACATGTTCGAGCGCCGCCTTGAACTCGTCGGCAAGGCGCCCATGGGTCACAAGTACTAGACCAATCATCGGAAACTCCTCGCGGGTGCTTTTTGGTGCACCGCACGAACACGCGCCACTTTGACCATCCAGAGCCCCCGCGCAAGAGGGGATCTACGGGATTTTCCCGGAATTTAACCGTTTGGGGAAGAGCCTGTGCCGGTCTATTCGGTCGCGATAGTGTGCCTCATATGGTTACCAATTCCCTTCAGACAATCGGCAGAAGGTTGGCTTAAAGTCGAACTCCCAGTTGTCGTCAGGGCAGCGACAACCAACGGGAGTGCCGCATAACCTGCAGCCACTGGAATACGCGGTATTTCTACACCGAAAATGCGTGTTATGAGCGTTTCCGGCGGCGGCAGGCGCTCCGCATCCGCAGCGCCGAGATCGACCACCAGGCCCACGATGGCCGCACCGGCGAACTCGCAGCGTCGAATACCAAGCCCCCGAATCTCGATCAGCCCGGCCAATTCGGGTACCGGCCGGACCACAATTTCTTCGCCGGCTGTGTCAAGATGGACACGGTCATCGCCGACCAGCACGGCCTTGGGTACTTGCCCCGAGCGCCCGGCGAGGATGAGATCGAACGCCAGCCGCGACTTGCCGGCCCCCGAGGGTCCGCGGATCAGCACGGCACGATTTCCCACCAGCACCGCGGAGGCGTGGACGCTCGCGCTGGCAGCCTCCGTCATGGCGCCGGCAGCCTGACCACAAAGCGCGCGCCCGCGATGGTCGCCTCGCCGTCGAGGCCGGTCGGACCGACACGGTTCTCCGCCCAGATGCGCCCGCCATGGGCCTCAATGATCTGCTTGGAGATCGACAGCCCCAGCCCGGAATTCTGGCCAAAACCCTGATGCGGCCGGTCGGTGTAGAAGCGCTCGAAGATCCGCTCCAGCGCATCCTCGCGAATCCCCGGCCCATCATCATCGATGACGATTTCAATCTCCGATCGCACACGGCGGCAGACGATGCGCACCTTGCCGCCGGGCTCGGAAAAGGATTGGGCGTTAACCAGCAGATTGGAGATCACCTGCCCGAGCCGCGAATCATGGCCCGGCACCGAGAAGATGTCCGCGAGGCCGCGGCCCTCGAAGCGGCATTCGACGACGATGTCGTTGCCGAGCCGGGTCTCGTTGGCGACCGACGTCAGGGTCGTGAGGAGGCGGCGAAGATCGACCAGCGTCATATCCTGCCGCTGCAGTTCGGCATCGAGCCGGCTTGCATCGGAAATATCGGAGATCAGCCGATCGAGCCGCTTGACGTCATGCTCGATCACCGCGAGCAGCCGCGAGCGGCTGGTCTCGCTCTTCGCCAGCGGCAGTGTCTCGACCGCGGACCGCAGCGATGTCAGCGGGTTCTTCAATTCATGGGCGACATCGGCGGCGAACATCTCGATCGCCTCGATGCGGTTGTAGAGCGCATCGGTCATGTCGCGCAGCGCACCGGAGAGATGTCCGATTTCGTCGCGACGGCGGGTGAAATCGGGGATCTCGACGCGGGTGCGGATACGGCGGCGGACGCGTTCGGCGCTGTCGGCGAGCCTGCGCACCGGGCCTGCGATGGTGCTCGCCAGCAGCAACGACAGCACGATCATGACCGCGGACGCGACGCCGCCGACTTTCAGAATCGCGAGGCGCTCCGCGGTCACCATCTGATCGATGTCGTCGCCCTGGGTCGAAAGCATCAGCGCGCCATGCACCGCGCGGGTTCGCTGCACCGGCACCGCGACCGAGACGATCACCTCGCCGCGGTCGTTGACCCGCACCATGCTGCTCTTCTGGCCGTTCAGCGCCTGCGCGACCTCTTGATAGCCGCTGCCGTTCTCGGGTCCGAGTTCGCGATAGATCGGCAGATCGCCGCGATTGAGCCAGGTGCGGATCGCGATCATCGTTCGCTCCGCGATGCCCGGCTTCTCGACCGACGGCGGCGGCAGTTCGAACCGCAGCACGTCGCCGCGGCCGTAGAGAGTGCGGCTGTCGAGAATGAGGCCGCCGTCGCGGTCGAAAATGCGGGCGCGGGTCTTGGTCGGCAAAATCAGCCGCCGCAACACCGGCGCGACGCGTTCCGGATTGATCGGAAAATCCAGCCCGGAATATTCGTCCGGCGCACCGTAGGTTTCACCGGGCTTCAGATCGAGCAGCCGGTCGGGATCGATGGTGATGGCATTGGTGTCGACCGTCGCGGAGGCCGCGATCGCGCCGGCGATGATCTCGGCCGATATCTGCAGGCTTTGCGCCCGCGCGTCGATCAGGCCGGCGCGGAACTGCGAGAGATAAAGGATGCTCGCTACCAGCGCGACCAGGCCGGCGAGATTCAGCGATACGATACGGCGCGTGAGGCTGGAGAAGCTGAGTGCGAAGAAAAACTGCCCGGCCCTGCGCAGCCAGCCGAGCGGCCGCTGCCAGCCCTGTGCGGGCGGGTTCTCGAACGCAACGCCATCCAGAACGAGGGACGATGAGGCGTCCTCGGCACTCGGGTTTGGATCAGGCTGCGTTCGATCAAGCAATGGCCAAAACTGCCGGTTGTTGCGATGCGCGTTGCCTTCGCATCCTACCCCAGACGGACGGGGGCGTCAGTGGGCAGGTGCGGATAGCCGCCCTCGAATCAGATCTCCTTGAAGCGGTAGCCCACTCCGTAGAGGGTTTCGATCATCTCGAAATCGTCGTCCACGACTTTGAACTTCTTGCGCAGTCGCTTGATGTGGCTGTCGATGGTGCGATCGTCGACATAGACCTGGTCGTCATAGGCCGCATCCATCAGGGCGTTGCGGCTTTTCACGACGCCGGGACGGGTGGCCAGGGCCTGCAGGATCAGAAATTCCGTCACCGTCAGCGTCACCGGTTCGTTCTTCCAGGTGCAGGTGTGACGCTCGGGATCCATACGCAAAAGTCCACGGTCCAGCGCCTTGGCATCGGTTTCCTTCGGCACGGCGGTGGGATCTTTCGGCGCTGCGCGTCGCAGCACCGCCTTCACGCGTTCGACCAGCAGGCGCTGCGAAAACGGCTTGCGGATGAAATCGTCGGCGCCCATCTTGAGCCCGAACAACTCGTCGATTTCCTCGTCCTTGGAGGTGAGAAAAATTACCGGCAGATCGGATTTCTGCCGCAACCTACGCAGAGTCTCCATGCCGTCCATGCGCGGCATCTTGATGTCGAGGATCGCAAGGTCCGGTGGACTGGTGCGGAAGCCGTCAAGCGCCGAGGCGCCATCCGTATAGGTCATGATGCGATAACCTTCGGCTTCGAGCGCAATCGAGACGGATGTAAGAATGTTGCGGTCGTCATCGACCAAGGCGATTGTGGGCATGAGCCTGCTTTCCGAAAGTGACTGAAACACGGGGGCAATCCAGCTATGCGCCGCATAAGTGGCTTCGTACGCGGTCAACGAGCAATGCAAGCTGGGCTGAAGTGTGACCGAGTTCCGCAAAACGACCGAATGAACCAATGGTTCCGATCTATGTATACACCAGTTTAGGCAGAAAAAGGCCCTTATTGCAATGAGATGTGGGGATAAGGTTGATGCAGCCCACCGCTGATTTTGATGCAGCCAGATTAGCTCGGTCGCTGCTGCGGCGCAGCCGCCAGGGGGCTTTGGCTACCCTGATGGCCCGCGGCGGCGATCCTTATTGCTCGCTGGCGAATGTCGCAACCCATGCCGACGGCTCACCGATTCTGCTGATTTCGCGCCTGGCGCTGCACACCCAGAACATCCTGGCCGATGCCCGGATCTCGTTGATGCTGGACGAGCGCGCCGAAGGCGACCCGCTTGAGGGATCGCGAATCATGCTGGCGGGCCGGGCGGAGGAGGCCAGCGGCGATGACGTGGCGATGTTGCGCCGGCGCTACCTCAACGCCCATCCTTCCGCGGAAGCCTTTGTAGATTTTAAGGATTTCTCTTTTTTTCGGATCCGGCCGCATGCCGGTCATCTGGTCGCAGGTTTCGGGCGGATCGTCGATCTCAAGCCCGAGCAATTCTTGACGGAGATTTCGGATGCCGGCGCGCTGCTGGACGCCGAGCAGGGCGCCGTCGAGCATATGAACGAGGATCATCGCGACGCGATCAACCTTTATGCGACCAAGCTGCTCGGCGCCGACCTCGCCGATTGGCGCTGTACCGGCTGCGATCCCGATGGGGTCGACATGCAGGCCGAGACAGCAACGCTGCGGTTGGATTTTCCGGAGCGCGTGACCGGTCCGGGAGAGTTGCGCAAGATGCTGGTGAAGCTGGCGGACGAGGCGCGCGCGAGGCTATAGCGGATTACTCTCCGGGCGAGCTCACCACAAAATTTGGCAATCCATCTCAATGATAACGCATCCGCCAAAAACGCCGAGGGCGCAGCCCGTCGAGTTCGCGAATTGTGCGTCGCACAAGAAATTCTGTGAATTCCAGGGGCGTCGCGGATCGTCGCGCTATATTGTCGCGCAATGGTGACGCTAACAATCGTTAATACCCCGCCGATCACGGCCCGCGCTGCAGCAAGCGTTTGAGTGGGATCAATGACCTGCCGTTGAATAAACCAAAAACTGAGGGATCGGCTTGGCAAGCCCGGCGTTCATCAGTATTAGGTCGCCGGGCCGAAGCCGTAAGGCTATATTGACGGTCACCGCGACGGCGCGTTTGGCGGCATTCGCGCGATTGATATTCGCGGGTTCGAGGAGGATTTTCCGTGCAAGAGACGGGCGTGCGCAACGGTGCCTTCGGCGCCGACAAATTCGGCTTAAGAAACCTCAAGGGCGTGAACTGGAATTTTGGTGCGCCTCAACTTTATGAGCATTCCCTAGCTGCCGGCGAAGCGGTGCTTTCCGCGGATGGCGCCCTGTGCGCGGACACCGGCGTATTCACAGGCCGCAGCCCCAAAGACAAGTTCACCGTTCGCGACGCCCTGACCGACAAGAGCATGTGGTGGGCTGGCAACCAGTCGATTACGTCGGAACAATTCGAAGCGCTCTACGCCGATTTCCTTGGGCATGCCGAAGGCATGACGCTGTTCGCGCAGGATCTCTACGGCGGCGCCGATCCAACCCTCAGGGTCAAGACCCGCGTCTTTACCGAACTCGCCTGGCATTCGCTGTTCATCCGCACGCTGTTGATCCGCCCGGAGACATCCGACCTCGCGAACTTCGTGCCGGAACTGACCATTATGGATCTGCCGAGCTTCCGCGCCGATCCCAAACGCCACGGCGTGCGTTCGGAGAACGTGGTTGCGATCGATTTCGCCCGCAAGATCGTCCTGATCGGCGGGTCTTATTATGCCGGCGAGATGAAAAAATCGGTGTTTACCACGCTGAACTATTATCTGCCCGAAAAGGGCGTGATGCCGATGCATTGCTCGGCCAATGTCGGGCCCGACGGCGACAGCGCAATCTTCTTCGGTCTCTCCGGCACCGGCAAAACCACGCTTTCGGCCGACCCGAAACGTACGCTGATCGGCGACGATGAGCATGGCTGGGGCGGCGACGGCATCTTCAATTTCGAAGGCGGCTGCTATGCCAAGTGCATCAAGCTGTCGAAAGAGGCCGAACCTGAGATTTATGCCGCCAGCAAGCGCTTCGGCGCAGTGCTGGAAAACGTGGTGCTCGATCCGAATAGCCGTGAACCGGATTTCGACGATGGCGCCAAGACCGAAAATACCCGTTCGGCCTATCCGCTCGAATTCATCCCTAATGCGTCGCGCACCGGGCGCGCCGGCCACCCGAAGAATGTGGTGATGCTGGCGGCCGATGCGTTCGGCGTGATGCCGCCGATCGCCAAGCTGACGCCGGCCCAGGCGATGTATCACTTCCTGTCCGGCTACACCGCGAAGGTGGCGGGTACCGAGCGCGGGCTCGGCAAGGAGCCGCAGCCGGAATTCTCGACCTGCTTCGGCTCGCCGTTCCTGCCGCGCGATCCGTCGGTGTATGGCAATCTGCTGCGCGACCTGATCGCCAGGCACGATGTCGATTGCTGGCTGGTCAACACCGGCTGGACCGGCGGCAAATATGGCACCGGCCGTCGCATGCCGATCAAGGTGACGCGGGCGCTGTTGACCGCGGCGCTGAACGGCTCGCTGCGCGATGCAGATTTCCGCACCGACAAATATTTCGGCTTCGCGGTGCCGACCTCGCTGCCGGGCGTCGAGCCGCACATTCTTGACCCGGTCAAGACCTGGGCCGACAAGGTCGAGTTCGACAAGACCGCGCGCGCGCTGGTCGGCATGTTCCAGAAGAATTTTGCCAAATTCGAAGCCCAGGTCGACGCCGAGGTCCGCGCCGCGGCACCGGAAGTGAAACTCGCGGCGGAGTGACAAACTCCATCATTCCGGGCGCGCAGCGCGAGCCGGAATCTCGCAATGCTCTAGATTCCGGATCGGTCCGAAGACGGACCGTCCGGAATGACGAAACGGGCGGCCGTTAGGCCGCCTTTTTCTGTTTCAATGTGTGTCTGACGCAATTTCAGCAATATCCCGAAAAGCCGCTCAAGCCCTGATTAACCGGATGCGTCCGTAGTGCCGTCAAGGATCGTTGGCAGGGAGCATCGACGTGGCGGATATCATGAGCATTCTATCGCAAAACTATGCGTCGGCGAGTTTGAGCACTCCGTCCAGCACGCCCTACACCAATGTGGACCCGGCGAGTTACCAGGGTAGCTGGCAAGGGACGTATTCCAACAACCAGAAATTCCAATTCACGATTTCGCAGGTCAGCGGATTCCGCGCGCAGGTGAAATACCAGAGCGGATCGACTGTTCAGTATCAGAGCGTCCTGATCAAGGATAACTCGTTTCGTATCGGCGACAGCAAGTTCACGCTGGGATCGGCCGGCGCGGCCCAGATCAGGACGGCGATCACCGACCCCGCAACCGGCAACACCAACCTGATCACCGGCAATGCGGCCCAGGATAGCTGACCAATTCAGTTAACTGTTCAGGCACCGTCCGGAAGCACCGCGTGGTGGGACGATCGATTTCTTGATTCAAAAAGACGGCCGCAGGGCTGCCCTTTTCCTATCATGCCGCCACATTCGACAGGAACCGGTCGACGGACGAGCGCAGGTCAGCGGTCTGACGAGACAGGTCGTGCGCAGAGCTGAGCACCAGGTCCGCCGATCGGTTCGTATTCTCACTCGCCGCGGCGGTTCCCGCTATGCCCCGTGCGACGTCTTCCGTTCCGGCGGCAGCCTGACGGATATTCTCGGTTATTTCAGCCGTCGCGGTGTTCTGCTGATTCACCGCGGTGGCGATCGTCGCAGTGAACCTGTCGATCTCTCCCATGACGGCTGTGATGGCCCCAACATTGTCGACAGCCCGCTTTGTTGCCGACTGCACTTCTGCGATCTGAGAGGAGATTTCCTCTGTGGCCTTTGCGGTCTGGATAGCGAGCGCCTTCACTTCCGAAGCAACCACTGCGAAGCCGCGTCCGGCCTCGCCGGCCCGGGCAGCCTCGATGGTGGCGTTGAGGGCCAGCAGGTTGGTTTGGCCGGCGATATTTCGGATGAAACCGACCACTTCATCAATATGCTGGGCAGCGGTCGCGAGCGCTCCCATTGTTTGGTTTGCTTCGTCAGCCATGCTTGAGGCGCGCCGCACGATGCCGGTGGCTTCGTGGAGTTGCCCCTCAATGGCCTGTACGGATACGCCAAGCTGACCTGCGGCGGTCGAGACGGTCTGGACGTTGGCGGATGTCTCTTCAGCGCTCGATGCGGTGTCGATCGATTGTTGACCGGCCGCCTGCGCAATTGACGACAGAGTTCGCGCGGTCTCGGTCAACTCGCTCGTCATTGCGTCCGCATTGGAAAGGACGGAGGTGACGGCGGAGCGGAAAGTCTCGATTTCCGCCTCCATGCGCCTTCGTCGATTGACCTGCTCCGAGTTCGCCTGATCCTTCGACGACATCAGTGCGGAATCCTCCTGCGCGCGGGCACTCAGGCCGGCCTGCATCACGGCGAGCGATTTCAGAAGACGGCCAAGCTCATCGCGCCGTCGAAGCTCGATCCGGTCGGTGAAGTTGCCGGCGGCCACATGTTCCGCAATCTGCATTGCGGCGAAGATCGGTTTGCTCATGGAGTGCGCGAATGCGACCGCGAGCGTCAGCCCGATCAGAGTCGTCGCAATCGCCAGCGCGAGCATGGTGGTGTGGGCGGCCGCGACCGCCGCCTCGGCTTCGGCGCGGTAGTCGAACCCATAGGCCGCGACCATTTCCACCAGATCGTCCACGGCCGCAACGGCGGCATCCCCCTTCTTGGCCACCGAGAAAGGCATGGGAAGCGCGGTAAGCCCGCCGGCCTGCGGCTTGAGGATCTTCAGCCCCATTTCCGACCAGCCGCGAACCTCCGTTTCGGTTCGTTCCAAAGCCGCGGTGACATCCTTGGTTCTTACCCGATCCCGAACGACTTTCAGGTCGTCCGCGATCCCGGCGACCAGTTTTTCGATTTTCGCGACC
>DATHHQ010000551.1:0-13139 GCA_035490095.1 Bradyrhizobium sp. | reverse complement strand
CGGCAACGCGCCCGCGAGCTGCCCTTCTTCTTGCACCACTACAACTGGCATCGTCCTCATGCCAGTGTCGGCGGAAAGCCACCCATTAGCAGACTCGGCCTCTCCGAGGACAACCTGTTGAGACTCCACAGCTAGAGCAGCGGGACGTGCTCCAGCGAGAAGGTCACGGCGCCTCGTCCGGCCTCGGCTCAGACTGCGCTTCCGTGAGCGGCAGCTTCAAGCGCTCCCAACCGTCGGTTCCCTCCGGATACCAGGCGACATTGGCATATCCAAACGACAGCACCCGCTTTGCGGCATTCCACGACATCCAGCAATTGGCCTGGCAATAGATCACGAGCAGCGCGGCCTTGTTGCCTCGGGACGCGCGCGTGAGGCCGCGCCGCAGATAATCTTCGGTCGCCGGCGCCAATCTCCCGTAACCGGTGTCGGGCAACCAAACGCTGCCGGAAATATTGAAGTGCGGCTTGTCGCGCCACACCGTGCCCTCCGGCAGGTTCCTTGGCTTGGGCGGCCGCGGCAGCACGTCAATGAAAACGCCGGTCTTCGCGCGCCAGATTTCCTCGGTCTCGGCGGTCGTCAGCACCCTTGCGCCGGCAAGCGTCGCGGGCACCGGGGCGCGGTAATTGTCCATTCGGTAATCGTCAGGCTCGGCGACGTCCTGCTGCGCGAACGCGGCGGACGCAAAGGCGACCGCAAGTGCGCAGACCAACTTCCCCCTCATGGCGACTTTGTCGCCGCCTCCAGGCTGATCGGCTGGTCATTCTCGTCCAGCAAGGGAATACCGAATTCGAGCATTATCTTGTTGATGGCCGGCTGGTTTTCCTGGATCAGGCGGTTCAGCTGCCGCTTCCAGTTCTGGTCGGCCGGCCGAACGCCCATGCCGACGCGGTAGACCAGGCGGGGCCCTCCCGTTTCCTTGACCAGAGACGTAACAAGGAGCGGCGGGTTTGCCTTCCTGGCGTAGAACCCCGCCATCGGCCCCCACAGAATGCCCGCATCGATCGTGCCGGAGGTCACGTCATTGAACATGGCTTCGGCCGATGAATCGACGCGCGTATCGGTCATCAGCGGATAGGACTTTGCGTTTGCCGTCAGGCCATCCATCGCCATGTAGGTCGCCGGCGGCGTACCGGCGACGATGCCGATGTGCTTGCCTTTCAGGCGCTCGTCTTTCAGCGTGGTTACGCCGTCAAGCCCGCTGCCCTGCTTGGCGATCAGCGCGTAAGCTGTGCGATAGTACGGGTTGGTGCCCTGCGCGAGATCGTCGCCTTGCGGAAAGCCCATGATGACGTCGCAGCGATGGGCGCCCAGCGTATTGCGCACAAAACCGGTCGCCCCCGGATAGTATGCGTACTCCAGCTTCTTCTGCAGCCTTTCGGCGAACAATGCGGCAAGCCTGTTTTCGAAGCCCTCGCCCTTTTCATTGGAGAACGGCATGTTGCGCGGATCGGCGCAGACTCGCAGCACCTTGGGATCGACGAGCTCGATCGAAAGATCGCCGCTGTCATTTGTCTGCGCGCGCGAAATATTGAGGCCACCGAGCAGCCCGAGTATCGCGAGCAAGGAAGTGCGCAGGCGGCGCTGCAGCGCTTTGCGTGAAGGCTGCTGCAGCTCGAGCCTTCGGATCGTTGCAGAGCTCCTGGACATCTAGCTATCGCCCGATGAATTGATCTGAAATGCTATGCTCCTCAATTGGAGCGCGCAACGGGATAATCTGCGAGGGACGCATGCATCATCGTCTTTGGTTGCTTGCTGCGCTCGCCCTGCTCTGCGTATCGACATTCTCGCACGCGCAGCAACGAGAGCTGGCGGTCCAGGAGATCGCTCCCGGCGTTTTCGTGCATGTGGGAGTGACCGCGTTGATGACGCGGGAGAACGTTGGCGGGATCGCCAATATTGGGTTCATCGTCGGCGACAGCGCCGTCGCAGTGATCGATACCGGAGGCAGCGTGCACGAGGGACGACAGCTGCTCGCGTCGATTCGCAGCCGCACCGACAAATCGATCCGCTACGTCATCAACACCCATGTGCATCCGGATCATCTGTTCGGGAATGCGGCTTTCGCGATCGATGGCGTCACCTTTGTGGGGCACAAGAATCTGCCGAGGGCCCTTGTCACTCACGGACAGTTCTACATCGATGCCTTTCGCCGGATCATGGGCGAGCAGCTGATGGACGAGGTGCGGCTGATTCCGCCGACCCTGCTTGTCGAGGAGACGCTCAGGCTCGACCTGGGTGCGCGGCCGCTTTCCCTGCGGGCGTGGCCGGCGGCGCATAGCGACAACGACCTCACCATTCTTGACGAGCGAACCGGAACGTTGTTCGCCGGTGACCTGGTATTCCTCACTCACGTACCGGTACTCGACGGGAGCCTTCGCGGCTTTCTGTCGGCAATCGACAAGCTGAGCGCCCTCCCCGCGAAGCGAGTGGTCCCGGGCCACGGCGCCGTCAGCGAATGGCCGGCGGCGCTGGCCGATGAACGCCGCTACTTCGAAACCCTGGCTTCGGACGTTCGCGGGCTTGTGGCGCGCGGCGAGCCCATCTCGGCGGCCGGCAAAGCGGCGGCCTCCGAGCGATCGCGCTGGACACTGTTCGACGATTACAATGCGCGCAACGCGACTGCAGCATTTTCGCAAATTGAATGGGAATAGCGCCCGCAATGGTCTATATCCTGGCTCGGGTTGATTGCTTGAGCGTTCATGAGGTGCAGCCATGCTCATTGGACGTCCTTTGCGCCTGTTTGGCATCATCGGCCTTCTCGGCGGCTTGATCGCAGCCTGTCCGCTCCCGGCGGCGAGCACCGACGGTTATGATCCGTGGCCCGGCCTGGTGCAGGACATCTTCAGCAGCCGTTCGATGAACGACGGCAGCGACGTGATTGCCATCGAGATGCCGTCCCGCGCCGAGGATGCGGCCATCGTGCCCGTCACGCTGCGAACCAGGTTGGCGCCGACCGACAGCCGGCGCGTGCTGGCGATCACCCTGGTGGTCGACCAGAACCCCTCTCCCATGGCCGCCAGGTTCGAACTTGGGCCGGACGCTCATGTTTCGGAGATCTCGACGCGTGTTCGGGTCAACAATTATACCGATGTTCATGCGGTGGCCGAGTTGAGCGACGGCAAGCTCTACATGACCAAGACTTTCGTCAAAGCGTCCGGAGGTTGCTCGGCGCCCGCTGCCAAGAATGCCGATGAAGCGAAGAACCGGCTGGGTCAGATGAAATTGCGGCAGTTCGCCCGCTCAGATCAAGGCTCCGCGGACCGCTCCCGCGACGCGCAGATCATGATCGGCCATCCCAATAATTCCGGCTTGCAGATGGATCAGGTGACCCAGCTCTATATTCCGGCCTTCTTCATCAACGAATTGCGGCTCTGGCAGGACGACAGCCCGGTGCTGACGATGGAGGGGGGAATTTCGATTTCGGAAGACCCCAATATTCGCTTCACCTACGTCTCAAATGGCGCGAAGCATTTCCGGGCGGAGGCCAAGGACACCGCGGGTCACGTCTTCCGCAACGAATGGAAGATCGACAATTCCGGAATTTGATGTGACGCGGGCCGCCGGGCCCAACCCGTCACCCTGATGAACACGCTCCTGCACGTCTCGAACGGCGACGAAACCGGTCCGCGCGCTAGAAGCACCTGACTTCTGCTTCGGCTTGGGCACGCCTCAAATCGTTCACCGCGCTTGCGGCCAGTGCGGAAGTGCGAAACTGTCCCCCCAGATTTCCCCGCACTTGCGACATGCTCAAGACCGTTTCGGCCGTGACATACCTGTCGTACGGCAGGAGCGATGCAATGACGTCGATCGAACAGGAGCACTGGTCGATTGCCTGGCGCGTCTCGCCGTTAGCCTTCAGGCAGCCGTACACGTATTCGGCGCGCGCGGACGTCGGATAGTCGTTCGCCTGTTCCGCATAGGCCATCGCTGCGGTCGTCACAAGCACGGCCGTTGCAGCGACAATGAGTTGTACCGATCCGGTATGCGTCATTGGCCTTCCTCTGCCCGAAAACGCGACGCTGCTCATCGCGCCGACGGGTCAGGCCGATGATCGGATCATCAATCCAGTATCTCAAGCGCTGCTTGCGGCCCCCGCGGCGGCTGCAGCCACCACCACCGGCAGCGATCCTGTGTCAGGCCGCTTTCTTCGATTTCGCCACATGGGTCGCAATGGCGTCCATAAGCGGCGGAGACAGGCAATCATAGGGCTCGAGTCCGAGGTCCTTCAGACGCGCGCGTATGCCGTCCATCTGGTCCGGCTTCACGCCGGACTCGATGACCGACGACACGAACGCCGCGAAACCAGGCGCTGCCCAACCACCTTCCCGGAACAGTTCGGGGTGGATGAAATCCAGGCCGTGGAAGGGATGGCCCGTGTTCTCGATGCGGCCGTACATGTGCGTGCCGCAGACCTTGCAGGCGTAGCGCTGGATCGCCGCGGACGGGTCGACGATCTGGAGCTTGTCACCGTTTTCGAGCATGGTCACGTTCTGCCGCGGCACGACAGCGACGACGGAGAAGGTCGCGCCTTCGGGCTTCCAGCATTTGGTGCAGCCGCAGGCATGGTTATGGGCGACATCGCCCTTGATCCCGATCGTGACCGGCTTGTCCTTGCACTTGCAGACCAGGGTACCCCCGGCAAAGCTACCCGAGCCTCGTTTCAAACCGTTGTCAATTGCGGGGTGCATGTGAACAGTCATGGGTCTTCCTCCTTGTGTACGAAAGTCCTGATCTAGTAGACGACAACCGAGCGTATCGACTTGCCTTCGTGCATCAGATCGAAACCCTTGTTGATCTCCTCGAGCTTGAGGACGTGGGTGATCATCGGGTCGATCTGAATCTTTCCGTTCATGTACCAGTCGACGATCTTCGGCACGTCGGTGCGGCCGCGTGCTCCCCCGAAGGCGGTCCCCTTCCACACGCGGCCGGTCACGAGCTGGAATGGCCGGGTGGAAATCTCCTTGCCGGCTTCAGCGACTCCGATGATCACCGAGACGCCCCAGCCGCGATGGCAACATTCCAGCGCCTGCCGCATCACCGTCGTGTTGCCGGTGCAATCGAAGCTGTAGTCGGCCCCGCCGTCGGTCAGGGTGACGAGATGCTGGACGATGTCGCCGCCAATCTTGGACGGGTTGACGAAATGCGTCATGCCGAAGCGGCGACCCCATTCCTCCTTGCTGCCGTTGGTGTCGACTCCGACGATCTTGTCGGCACCGACCATCTTGGCGCCCTGAATGACGTTGAGCCCGATGCCGCCAAGTCCGAACACCACGACATTGGCGCCTGGCGTGACTTTCGCGGTATTGACCACCGCGCCGACGCCGGTCGTCACACCGCAGCCGATGTAGCAGCTCTTGTCGAAGGGGGCGTCCTCGCGGATCTTGGCGACTGCGATCTCCGGCAGCACGGTGAAATTCGAGAAGGTCGAGCAGCCCATGTAGTGATAGATCGGCTTGGCCTTGTAGCTGAAGCGGGATGTGCCGTCGGGCATGAGGCCTTTGCCCTGAGTCGCACGGATCGCGGTGCAGAGATTGGTCTTCTGGCTGAGACAGCTCTTACATTGCCGGCATTCCGGCGTGTAGAGCGGGATCACGTGGTCGCCGGGCTTGACGGAAGTCACGCCGGCGCCGACCTCGCCCACGATGCCGGCGCCCTCATGGCCGAGGATGGAGGGAAAGATCCCCTCGCTGTCGAAGCCATCGAGCGTATAGGCGTCGGTGTGGCAGATTCCCGTCGCCTTGATCTCGACCAGGACCTCGCCGGCCTTCGGGCCTTCCAGGTCGACCTCGACGATTTCAAGCGGTTTCTTCGCTTCGAAAGCGACGGCGGCCCGTGTCCTCATTGCAGCCTCCTTGACCGATCACGTCCGGGTTCTTGCTGGATAGACGGCTGGAATTTGCGTGCGCGGTGCCTCGCCGAAGGCGTGCGGACAGCAATGTTGCGCTTTCGAAAGTTCGCTATTTGCCCATGCAGCTCTCTTCCGCCGCGGCATAGGCTGCAGGCTTGTCTTCGTGATTGGATGGGCGCGCGCGGCCCCATGCACCGTTGGCGCGGGCGCGCAGATAGACATAGATGTCGTCCATGTGGCAGGCCACGTTCGGATTGGTGCCAAGGGCAGGCATCACATTCTCCGATGCAGTGTTGACGTTCTTGCGACCGTTCGCGACGATGCCGAGGAAGTCGCCATAACTCATGGTCTTGAGCGAGTCGTTCAGCGCCGGCGCATAGCTCGAGCCCATGCCGTCGGGTCCGTGGCAAGTGTGGCAATCCGAATGATAGCGGCGGTATCCGGAATAGGTGTACCAGTCCACGGTTCCGTCGGGCGCGATTTTGTAGGTTGGATTTCCTTCCTTGTCCAAATACTTGCCGTCTTCGGATTTGACCGCGGTGGGATCACCCGAACCGTCGGCGAACGCAATTCCTCCTGCAGCAACGAGTATCGTCGCTGCAATCATAAATCGGAAAGTACGCAAGAGGCTGTCCTTGAGTCTTTGTGAGTCCTTTGATGGTGGATCCGGCGCGTGGAATGGCTCCGCGCGCCGGAGGTCAGACGTGATCAACTCACTGTTGCGGCAGTGAGAAAACGGTGAGGGTACCGCCAAGTGCCGTGTAGTTGCTCAGCGCCGCATAGCCGCCGACCGCGCCGAGACCCGCCGTCGGATCGGTCAGGCCGGCCGCAAGGCCGATGCCTGCCCAGCCGCCGACACCGGACAGCACCGCGATGTACTGCTTGCCGTTGTACTCGTAGGTCGTGACGTTGCCGATGATGCCGGAGGGAGTCTTGAACTTGTAGAGTTCCTTGCCCGTCTTGGCATCGACTGCCTTCAGGTAGCCTTCGAGCGTGCCATAGAACACCACGCCGCCAGCGGTGGCGAGTGCACCTGACCAGACCGAGAACAGCTCCTTGTTCGACCAGACGATGGTGCCGGTCTTGCCGTCCCATGCAATGAAGTTGCCCATGTTGCTATCGCCGGGAGGCGGATACATCGAGAGCGTCGCTCCCACATAGGGCTGGCCCGCGGTGTAGCTTACCTTGAACGGCTCGTAGTCCATGCAGACATGGTTGGTCGGCACGTAGAACAGTTGCGTATCCGGGGAGTAGGCTGCCGGCTGCTCGTCCTTGCTGCCGAGCGCCGCCGGACAGATTCCCTTGACGTTGTGATCCTCACCCGCCTTGTCGGTCGAATATTGATCAACAACCTTTGGACGGCCGTAGGTCGGCGAGCTCTTGTCCATGTCGACGCCGGTGGTCCAGTTGACCTTCGGATCGAACGTCTTGGCCACCAGCAATTCGCCGCTCGCACGGTCGAGCGTGTAGCCAAGGCCGTTGCGGTCGAAATGGGTCAGAAGCTTGCGCGGCTGGCCGCCGATCTGCTGATCGGTCAGGATCATCTCGTTGACGCCGTCAAAGTCCCACTCATCGTGGGGCGTCATCTGGTAGACCCACTTTGCCATGCCGGTATCCGGATTGCGCGCGAAGACGGTCATCGACCATTTGTTGTCGCCGGGACGCTGCTTTGGATTCCATGTCGACGGATTGCCGGACCCGTAATAGACGAGGTCAAGTTGCGGATCATAGGACAGCCAGCCCCATGTACAGCCGCCACCGATCTTCCATTGATCGCCCTGCCAGGTCTTCAAGCTGGAGTCCTTGCCGACCGGCTTGCCAAGTGCCGTGGTCTTCTCCGGGTCGAACAGCAACTGATCGTCCGGCCCCTGCGAGTAAGCCTTCCAAACCTGTTTGCCGCTCTTGATATCGTACGCGGTCATGCTGCAGTTGACGCCGAACTCCCCGCCGGAGGTCCCTACCAGCACCTTGTCCTTGACCACCAAGGCCGCCGAGGTGCCGGTCTGGCCCTTGGTAGGATCGCCATTGGTCGCGCTCCACTCGAGCTTGCCAGTCTTGGCGTTGAGCGCGACCAGCTGGTCGTCAGCCTGATGCAGGAAGATTTTTCCGTCGCCGTAGGAGAGGCCGCGGTTGACGGTGTCGCAGCACATCACCGGGATGACGTCCGGATTCTGCTTGGGCTCGTACTTCCAGACGATCTTTTGGTCCTGAGAAAGGTCAAGAGCGTAGACCTTGTTCGGGAATGGCGTGTGGACGTACATCATGTTGCCGATGATGAGCGGTCCGCCTTCGTGGCCGCGCAGCACGCCGGTCGAGAAGGTCCAGGCGGGCTGCAGCTTGGCGACGTTCGAGGCATTGATCTGGTTAAGCTTGGAATAACGCGTATTGGCGTAATCGCCTGCCGGCATCACCCAATCTTTCGGGTTCTGCGACATTGCCGTGAGGTCGTCGGCAAAAGCGCCGCTTGCGGTCAATGCCGCCACGGAGCCAAAGAAGGTTGCTAGTAGCTCCTTGCGCATGCTGGAATCCTCCTTGTTTCGCTTGCGCTTGATAAGCCCGGTGCTGGGCGTTCGAAGCGCTTACTGGATTCTCAATCTGACTACGCTGAACTGCGCGGCCCCCATCGGAACGGTGCCGACACGAAATGTTTCCTCCTGAGGTGAGTGGGAGTCCGGCCGCAGCCGCCCCGCTCGTTTGAGTTTGTTGCAGCCTTCGTAGCCGGTCGGAAAGGCGGAAACTTGCCTAGGAGTGAAGCCCGTTTGCACAAAAGCGAGCGGACCGAATTTTTCGCTTCTTGCCCGGCCCCGAGATCATCGCCTTTGATGCTGCAGAGCAGCAATTGGCTGGGCGATCGGCACCGCCGACTCTGACGGCGGTTTTTTGCCGATCGCGAAGCAACTAAGTTTCTTGACGGCGAAGCGACGAAGTCGGAGGATTGCATTGCTTCCAAGTTGTCAAGAGAGCTGAGTTGGAGCGCTAACGATCGCCTCGAGCTCAGGCGACCTGGCTTTAATCGTGACCGAGTCGTTTCGCGGCAAGAATATTACGCGGATTTAAATCGGTGGCTGGAAATGTCCGAAACAGTCCGCTCACTCAGCACGTTCGGATTGGGGCCGAAACAGCAGATCCAACGTTGGTCGGATGCATTGACCGACCTCTGCGGTCGATTTCACATCGATCCGCTGGAGGCATCGTCGCTGGAAGGACGGATCAACTACACGACTGTCTCCTGCCTGAAGCTCTGCCAAATCGAGGTCAGCCAGCACCGGATTGGTCACGCTGATTGGTGGATTCGATCGACCGAACATCCCTACATCAAGATCCTGTTCCAGACGGTTGGAACTTCCTGTTTCGAGCAGGACGGCCGTCGCATCGAAGTGGCGCCGGGGGACTGCCTCGCCTACGACGTATCCTGCCCACACACGATCACCAACCCGACACTGACACAGCATGAGGTCGTCATCGTACCCAAGGAGCTGCTGCGGGAACGCGGCTTCCATTCGGAGAAGATGTCGGCGTGCAAACTTTCATCGCGCGCCGGTACCGGCCGTATTGCGCACGAGTTCGTGCACGCCGCGTTTGATGAGGCGACGAGACTGTCGCCGACCATCGCCGCCGGTGTTGCCGAGTCGCTGATCGATCTCCTGCTGTTGCCGCTTCGCGAGGCGAATACAGCCTTCGATCGGATCGGCTCGGAAGCGATGTATATCCAGGCTCATGCCTTTATCCGCGAACATTTGCGCGACCCCGACCTCTGCATCGACCAGATCTCCGCCGCGCTCGGCTGCACCAAGCGCTACCTGCACATGCTGTTCAGCGAAAAAGGCATAACCGTCGGTGAATACATCTGGCGGGCGAGGTTGCAAAATTGCCGACATGAGCTGGAGACGCATGGCGGAAAGACGATCACGGACGTCGCATTTTCCTGGGGTTTCTCAAGCTCGTCGCATTTCAGCCACGTCTTCCGGAAATATTTCGGGGTCGTTCCGTCCTCATTCCTCAAGGCGCACCGCTCATCGGGTCCCGGCATTCGTGACGGCGCCACTCAACGTGCGGCATCAGACAGCAGCTGATCTGTCGAGTTCGCCTTCACTGCGCAAGTTTGACCGTCGCCTTATCGAACGTATGCAAATAGGCGATCAGATCTTTAATCCTCTGCTCGTCCTTGATCCCGGGGAAGACCATTTTGGTGCCGGGGATTTTGGCCTTCGGATCCTTGATATATGTGCTGAACGTCGCCTCGTCCCAAATGATACCGGAGTTCTTGTTCGCATCAGAATAGACGTAGCCTTCGACCGAGCCTGCCTTGCGTCCCAACAGGCCGTTGAGCACAGGACCAACGGCATTTTTCGCGCGATCGCCGACCTGATGGCATGCCTTGCATACGACAAACACCTTTTCTCCGGCCGCAGCATCTTGAGCGTGCGCTTGGCCGAACCCTGCCGCCATGAACAGAGCCGCGAGGACAGCTTGCTTCATTCACTTCCTCCTTTGCTACGGGTCTGAGAAAGCCAAACCACAGACGCCGGGTTCGCTCGGATGGAGATTGGCTGCCGCTGTTCGCCGGAATGAAAAGGTGATTGAAAAGTTTCTCCCGGTCAAAACGAAAGCCGAGGCCGCCAGTGTTTGAACAGCGTGGCCGACGATCGGAACTCTTGTCCACGTCTGGCCAATAATCTGGGGAAACCCGGTCGCAGCGGATGGCCGCGGAAACACAACGCTCTAGGACCCCGCCAACGCGCCCGCGCAGGTGCTGGGCCGCGATTTTGTCCCGCGCTTGTCGATCGGCACGTTGCAATTGTCGATGCGCTGCTCATCCGTCCACTTCCTGCCGAGACGCTCCTTTCCGGTCAGCGTCGGCGGCGCCTCGGTGGCCGACGCCGCGTGCGGTATCGGAGGACTAGGCGGCCTGTCTTGAGCAGATGCCGAAAAGGCAAAGCCGACCGCGAGCAGGGAGGCGAGCAGTCCTCGGTAGACGGAATTCATCGAAATCTCCATCACAGGCTGGTCTCCGTGCAGTGGCATGCGGCGTCGTGCGCCGGGTCTCACTGGCGGCGCGTCCGCTGTTGGCCAAGCGGAGTGACCGCGCAATGCCCGGGGCGGGCAACGAGACAGCTGGTTCCGATATCTCGTTCGCCATTGCGGATCGGCAATTTCGAACACTACTCCTTCGGCTGGCGTTCGGCATGAGTTTTGGATCGGCCCGCCTCGAACCCGGTTGGGTCAAGCCGGGGATCTTCACGGTGTATTGAAAACCAGCCCGGCCGTCGCGCAGTTGATCATGCTATTAGCTCGATGAACCAACCCGGGGATTTTTGTCATGGATTCGATAACCTTGGTCCTGATGGTGTGCGCGGTGTCGTCGCCGGCCACCTGCGAAGAGCAGCATTTGGTCCTTTCCTGGAACGGCTCTCTGGCGGGATGCGCGATGGCGGCACCGCCCTATATCGCCCAGTGGGTGGGTGAGCACCCGAAATGGAGGCCAGTCAAATGGCGTTGCGAATATCCGCACACCAACAACAAGGCAGAGACAGGCGGAGCAACGCCGGCCGGCTGACCCCGATGAAGCGAGACGCGACAACGCTTACTTGGTGCACTCTTTCAAGTCCTTGTCCGTAATTGAGAACACTGCGTCCGCTTTGATTTCGATGTCCCGGACGACGCATTGCTTCGTATCCGGGTAAGTGAGCTTGGCGTCGTAACGTCCAGGCTCCACGCCGGTGATGCGCAGGCGTTCGTCGTGATCGACCTCCTTGTCCCTGTCGTTCAAGGTCTGGTTAGGGCCCCAGTCGTTTTTTCCTGCCGGGGACAGCTGAAAGCCGGAAATGGTCGCACTGGTCAGGTTCCAGAACCGGATGCCTTTGCCCTGGGCGAACAATGCGCCAGTGCCGGCCAACAAAAGCGCGATCGAAGCCATGATCCATCGCATCAACATCATGCTCCTGGCGGAAATGTATCGGGCCATCACTTTCTGATCAGACGCTCGCGATTTTTCACCTTGTCGAAATTTTTCGCCTTGTCGAGCCCAATTGGAGCGATCAATTTCGCCGACCCGAGGTCCGCACCATCAAAATCGGTGTCGACGACGGTGACCCCGGTCAGGTCCGCCCCACCAAGCTCGGCGCCCTTGAGCGAGGCACCCGTCAGGTCGGCGCCCTTGAGTGAGGCAAATTCCAGATCGACGCGAGACATATCGGCGCCGCGTGCGTTCACTCGCTCCAGATTGGCGGATTTCAGCACCGCGCGCATGAGCCCCATCGACTGGTTGCGCATGTCGGCGCCCAAATGGGCATTCGCGATCGAGGCTCCGACAAGGCTCGCGCCGGTGAGGTCGGCAGCTACGCGCGCCTCCGACAGATCGGCACCATCGAGATGCGCACGAAGCATCTGCGACGCAAAAAGTGCGGCTCCCTTGAGGCTCGCGCCAGTCAGATCCGCCTCGACCAGCCACGCCTGGTCGAGGACCGCACGATCAAGTCTTGCTCCGGCGAGCTTGGTCTTGTTGAGCCGTGCCGCGCGAAGAATCGCGCCCGACAGATTGAGCCCAGAGAGGTCGAGACCGGACAATCTCTTTCCGGTGAAATCGGGAGGCGGGCCGCCACTCGCCTTGTCAAGCGCGGTCTCGACATCTCCGCGAGTCATTTCAGCCGAGGTCATCTCGGGTGACGACAGGTCAATGTAGCGCATCATGTCCTGCGCCGGCACTGCCGCGGTAGCAGCAAGGCCAAAGCACAGCACTGCGGTTCCCATCGCCTGTTTCATGGTCAACTCCGCCGCCAGCGTCTGTTTAGCACGCGCGGCACGCCGCCGGCACCTGCGATCCCCGCCGCCCGTTCGTGCGTCGGGACAGACACCGATTACCGCGCGCGCTGCCGCCGGGCCGGCCCACGCAACCGCGTTCAACAGCTGACGCGGTTACCTGTGCCTACTCAAAAGTCGAAACCGCCGAGCAAGTGTAGCGTTTCTTCTATCACTGCCATACCGTCGCGGGCATGATCGCTCTTCTGTCCGCCGTCGGTTCCCTGCTCTCGTTCCGAGTGCGCAGCCGCGCCTCGCTGGAACTTGAGCTCATTGCTCTGCGACACCAGGTGACCGTCCTGCGTCGCAAAGCCCTGGCCGGCCTCGGCTCTTCCCCACCGACCGGCTGCTCTGGACGTGGCTATACCGAATCTGGCCGCAGATCCTAAACACCATGGTGCTGGTCAAACCGGCAACCGTTGTCCAGTGGCATCGTAAAGGCTTCCGCCTCTACTGGCGGTGCCGATCACGCCGTCTGGGGCGGCCCAGGATG
>DATHHQ010000550.1:0-8811 GCA_035490095.1 Bradyrhizobium sp. | reverse complement strand
AAGCCGGCCGGGCACCCGCATTTTCTGCCAAAGCCGGGCAAAAGGCGATGCCGGTGAACAGTTCGGACGACAATCCCGAAAAGGCGCGGCGCTTTCGCGACGCCGCGCTGCCGCATCTCGACGACGTCTATACGCTGGCGCGCTACCTGCTTCGCGACGCCGCCGACGCCGAGGACGCGGTGCAGGAGTGCTATCTGCGGGCGCTGAGGCATTTTGACAGCTATCGCGGGCCGGCGATGAAGCCCTGGCTGTTCGCCATCCTGCGCAACGTCTGCCGCGCCGAATTTGCGCGGCGGGCAAGTTCACCGACCGCCCCGATCGACGATGTGCCCGATGACGCGGAGCAAACGCCGCTCTGGCACGAGGCGCAGGAAACGCCGGAGGCGCAGATGTTACATCGATGGGATTCCACAACCATAGGCCGGCTGGTGGCGGCGCTGGCCGAGCCGTTTCGAGAGACCTTGGTGCTGCGCGAGATTCACGATCTATCCTACCGGGAAATCGCCGACATCGTCGGCGCGCCGGTTGGCACCGTGATGTCGCGTCTCGCCCGCGCCCGCGCCATGCTGCGATCAGCCTGGATGGCGGAAGAGGAGCAACCGAAATGACGTGCGACGAGGCCGAAATTCTTCTTCACGCGCTGATCGACGGCGAGCTTGACGCCGGGCACGCGCGCGCCGTCGAAGACCATATCGCAGGCTGCCCGCGCTGCGCCGCGCAGCTTCATGCCTATCGCGAGATGAGCAAGGCGGTCGCCGGCGCCGATTTGCGTTATGCGGCTCCGCCCGAACTGCGCCGCCGCATCGAGGCCTCACTGCCGCAAGCGCGGGTGCCGAACCGGCGTGCGGTGCTGCGGGGATTTGCGATGGGATCGGCGGTATCGGCGATCGCGGCGACCGGTCTCGTCGCCATCATCCTGCGCAGCGATGACGAAGCGCGCATCGAGTCCGAAGTGGTCTCGGCGCATCTGCGCTCGTTGCAGGCAGGACATCTCACCGACGTGCTTTCCACCGACCAGCACACGGTGAAGCCCTGGTTCAACGGCAAGCTGGACGTGGCGCCGCCGGTGATCGACCTCACCGCGCAGGGCTTCACGCTGATCGGCGGCCGGCTCGATTACGTCGACACCCGCCCGATCGGCGCTATCGTCTACCGGCGGCGCGCGCATGTGATCAATCTGTTCGTCGCTCAGACCGCCAGCGCCGAACGCCGCGCGGCCAAAATCGAAACCATCCAGGGATTCAATATCAGGCGCTGGAGCGAGCGGGGATTGAACTACTGGGCAGTCAGCGATCTCGCCGCCGACGAACTCGCCGAGTTCGGCGATAAATTCGAGGCCTCGATGAAGACTGGGACGGCGGGGTAATTTTCAACCTGTCGTCTCGGCGCAATGCGCTGCGCTATTGTTGCTCCTACCATATGACTGCGAGATCGGACGCGACCCCTTAGCCCGCGACGTGCAGGTTGAGGCCCGCGCGCTTTTGCAGGTAACCGATCACGCTGAAGAGGTTCTTGGCTTGCGGATTGCCGCGTGGTCCGAACATGCGGATCAGGCTCTTGGGCGGCGCGCCGGTCGCTTCGCCAAGCTTTTCGAAGCCGACCGTCGCCTTGATGTAGTCGCGCAGGATCGTCTTGCCAGTATCAACATCACCGCTCAGCATTGCATCAATGCCTTCGCGAAGAAGAGCCTCGGCGAATTTCTTGTCGGCCTTGACCCGACCCTGCACCAATTCCTTGAAGCTTTTTGTTTTTGCCATCGTCCGTCTCCGTTCAACCTGGTCCGCGCTTGCCCCGCTTGTAGTCCCGCCAGTAAGCGTGCGCCGCATCGATATCGCGCTGTTGCCGCTTCTTGGTTCCGCCGCTCTGCAGGACGATGATCTTCTCGCCATCGCGCCCGAAATAAATCCGGTAGCCCGGACCAAAATCGATCCGGCACTCCAACACACCTTCGCCCACGCCTTTGACGTTGGAGAGATTGCCCTGCTCCATGCGGGCAAGCCCGCGGGCGATCTTGGCGCTGGCCGCCGCGTCCAGTTCCGCGAACCACTCGGCGAAGGGTTCCTCACCGCTCGCGGCGACGTAGTAGCGGATATCGAGCATAGGCAAATAGTAACATATATGTTACCCTTTGCAAGCGCAAAGATGCTGGGGATCGGAGACGCCATGTGAGAGTGGAAATGTCGCCCAGACCGCCAGCGCCGAACGCCGCGCGGCGAAAATTGAAACCATCCAGGGATTCAATATCAGGCGCTGGAGCGAGCGCGGATTGAACTACTGGGCGGTCAGCGATCTCGCCGCCGGCGAGCTTGCTGAGTTCGGCGAGAAATTCGAAGCCTCGATGAAGACGGAGACGTAAGGTTAACGAAGTATCGAGTGAGAAGGCAGCAGAACACGCCCTGAGATTGCGCAAAAGGTCTCGGCAGCTATACTCATGGCATGAAGTGGGCCTTGCGCATCATAGCGGGATTGGTGGCGTCTATCGTTGCAGGATTGGGGGCGTTCATCGTCATCACGCCGGCAGGCCAAATCATCTGGGCTGGCACTATGACGGCTATGTTTTCTCCAGCTGCGCCAGCATTGTTGGAGCATGTAAGCGGCGCGAGCGGCTGGTTCGGCGGATGTCCTCCTGGAAAGGAGGAGCCAGCAAGAATGGGGGGCGAGGCACTGTCGCCGGAGCTCAATCAGAAATTGGCGGCGCAATTTCCTCCCGGATCAAGTGCCGATTCTCTCGTTCGAACGCTGACGGCGCAGGGCTTCAAACTCAACGGGTCGTGCCAAACCGATTCGACGATTCATCGCGCCGGATTCGGCGGCCCGACTCGTGGCTCTGTCTTTGAAACCCGCGCCGAGATTTACTGGAAGACAGCAGGCGACACCGTCGTCTGGACCAAGGGATTTGTGATGTTCGTCGGCTTATAGCGTCGTCAAGCCGACTTCCTTACCGCGTTGTCGACCAGGGTCTTGCCCAATGACCAGATCGCGCCGGGGACCTTATGGCTGGAGGCGATGACGGAATCGAACGCCGTTTCGATCCAGTTGCAGTCTGCTTCGGTGATGGTCAGCGGCGGCAACAGCTTGATGGTGTGGCTGCCATGGCCGGAGACTTGCGTCAGGATCTTGTGATCCTTGAACAGCGGCACCGTGATGAGCTGACAGAACAGACCCTTGTTGGCGGTTTCGAGCAGGTTCCACGACGCCTTCAGCGGCAGCGACTTTGGCGGGCCGAACTCCACGCCGATCATCAGTCCCTTGCCGCGGACCTCTTTCATCAATTCATAACCGGGAACCATCCGGGTCAGCGCCAGCCGCAGTTCGGCGCCGCGTTTGGCGGCCGCCTCGATCAGCTTTTCGGATTCGATCACTTCAAGTGTCGCAATTCCCGCCGCCATCGCCAGATCGTTTTTCGCGAATGTCGATCCATGCACGACCGCGCGATCCATCTGATTGAAGATCTTGTCGAAGATGCTCTTGCGGGTGAGCAACGCACCGACCGGAACATGACCGCCCGACAGCGCCTTGGCGATCAGCACCATGTCGGGCTCGACGTTCCAGTGCTCCACCGCGAGGAACCTTCCGGTCCGCCCGATTCCGGTTTGAATTTCGTCGGCGACCATCAACGTCCCGTACTTGCGGCAAAGCGCTGCGGCGCCCGGCAGAAATTCGTCCGTGGGCATGTTGACGCCCTTGCCCTGGATCGGCTCGACGATAAAAGCGGCGACCTGGCGCGACGACAGCGCCTGCTCCAGAGCGGCGAGATCGTTGAAGGGAATCGACGAGCATCCAGGCAGCAGCGGCTCGAAACCGCCGCGGAAGTTCGGATCGTCGGTGAGCGAAAGCGCGCCGTAGGACAATCCGTGGAATGCATGGGCGCAGTACACGATGCCCGGCCGGCCCGTCGCGCCGCGTGCGAACTTGATCGCAGCTTCGACACATTCCGCTCCGGAATTCGCGAAAAACACCTTGTCCAGATAGGGTACGAATTTCAGCAGGCGTTCGGCCAGCACGCCCGCGAGCGTCGAAACATCGAGTTGCACAAGGTTGGGCAGATCGCTATCGAGAACGCTCTTCAATGCCTGGCGCAAGGCCGGATGATTCCGGCCAACCGCAAAAACGCCAAAACCACTCAATAGATCAAGATAGCGCGCGCCATCGCGATCAAACAGGTACTGGCCCTGCCCCTTCTGAAAGCCGACATCGTAACCAATTGTCTTAAGGACTCGTACAAGTTGCTCATTTAGATAGCGCGCATGCATGGAACTGCGCTGCGACTGCCGGTCCACAAACATCTCGGAAACGTCTAGATTTGGATATAGCATTGGCTACATACTTCGGTTGATGGCCATTTCGTCAACTGAAAACGCTCAATGCGGCGTTTTGCCCTCAACTACTTAAGCACAGGTTTAAACCATGTTGCACTGCCCACGAAACATGATGATGCGTACAGTAGCATATTGCGGATTTTTTTTGGCTATCTGCTTCACGCCTGCGTTGGCGGCGGATCCCACAGGTGACTGGAAGGTGGCGGATGGTGTCGCCAACATCCGGGTTGCGGAATGCAATGGAAGCATGTGGGGCGCGGTTGCATGGGAGAAAGCGCCCGGCGGTCGCGACAAGAGCAATCCCGATGCCTCAAAACAGAGCAGGCCAACCCTGGGAATGCCGATCCTGATCGACATGAAGAAGAAGGCTGGCGTCGATCAATGGGAAGGCCAAGTTTATAACGCCAAGGACGGACAATTCTACAGTTCGACGATCAAGCCCGTGGGTTCCGACCAACTTGAAATTCAGGGTTGCGTGCTGGGCTTCCTCTGCGGCGGCGAAACCTGGACCCGCGTCGCAGGGCCTATACCCTCCAGCCCCGCCAACAGCATGGCCAAGGGCGGGCCCAAGACTGCGGGGGCGCCTCTACCCAAGCCCGCCGCGCCACAGACAACCACAGCACCCAAACCCGCTGTGCCGTCGACAACCACAGCGACGGCGCCGCCGAAGACCACGGCACCCGTCAACCCGGCTCCCAAGGCGGCGCCCGGTCAAAAACTGCAGGCGACCGCGCAACCCGCCGATACGGTTGGCGATATCTGCCTACTCCCCGACATCGCGGGGTTTACCCATTAGCGCCGGCTGGAACAGCAGTACCGCGGCCAGTGTCGTGACCAGCGAGAGCGCCAACAGCTTGCCCATGCTGGCCGTACCGGGATGACTCGACAGCCACAGGCTTCCGAACGCCGTGGCTGTCGTCAGCGCGCTGAAAAATATCGCTCGCGTCAGGCTCGACTGCAGCAGATTCGTTCTACCCGACCGCCAAGCCGTAACGTAGTAAATCTTGAACGCGACGCCGACGCCGAGCAATAGCGGCAGTGCGACGATGTTGGCGAAGTTGAGCGGCAGCCCGATCAGCACGCAGATTTCCAGCGTCACCGCCCCCGCCACCAACAGCGGGACCAGCGTCAGCAACACGTCGGTGATTCGGCGCAGCGCAAGCCACAGCAGAAGACCGATCACGATCAGCGCCGTAATGCCGGCGTGGATGAAGGCCTTTACGACGGTTTCACCGGATTTGAGAATCGACACCGGTCCGCCGATCGCGTTCGGTTCAGCGGTCAGAACCGCGGCTGCGAACTTGCGCAGGGTGTCATTGTCGTTGGGATCTCCGCGCGGCAGCGCTTCGACGCGAATCAGGCCGTCCTTGGTTTTCCACGAATTCACCAGATCGGCCGGCAGCGTCTTCAGGCTGACCGGCTGCGCCTGCAGCGAGTTCTTGATCTGGTCGAGCATTATCTTCAATGGCGAAACGAAAATAGCCTGCGTCTTGTCTCGCGTGGCCTGATTGGAGTCGGCAAGCTTCGACAGCGCGTCGGCAAGCCGCCGCGACGCCACCGCGCCCGGCCCCTTTGCATCGCCGGCGACCTTGCGCAAGTTCTCCGCCGATCCTTTCAAGGCTTCGATATTCTCGGCGTCGGACGGCGCAGCATCAATCGAGTCCGGGTTGAGCGCGGGATTGAGAACTTTGGCGCCCTGGCCGATGAGCCGCAGTTTTGCCGGCTGATCTTCGGGCACAAAACTGTCCAGTGACATGGTGCGCAGCACTTCCGGCACCTTCGCCAGTTTCTCTTCAATCTTTTTCGCGTCGGCTTCCGAGTTCGTCATCACATTGATGGCGTTGGCGCCGGTGTTCGGGTCCTTCCTCAAATCCAGGAATGTCGCGATCGACTCCACCTTGGGACTGCGCAGATTGATCGGGTTGAAATCGAACTGCAGGAAATAGAGCAGCGGCAGGCCGGCGACCGCGATGAAAAGCGTGCCGGCGATAATGATGACGCGATGCTTTTCGAGGAAATAATCGACCGGCGCCAGGAACGCATAGCCGACGGGATCGCTTTCTCCGGGAGGATTGAGCAGCCTCAGCAGCGCCGGCAGCACGGTGATGCTGGTCAGGAAGGCAACCAGCATCCCTACCCCGGCGATCTTGCCGAGTTCCGAAATGCCTTTGTAGTCGGTTGGCAGGAACGACAGAAATCCGGCGGCCGTCGCCATCGCGGCGAGCGAAAGCGGGACCGCCGAGCGTTCCGCCGCCTGCTGCAGCGCAAGCCGCAGATCGTCGGTCTTGAAGCGCTCCGACCGGTAGCGGACGCTGTACTGGATGCCGAAATCCACGCCCAATCCGACGAACAGAACCGCGAATGCGATCGAGAGCAGGTTCAGCGAGCCCACCATCCACAGTCCGGCGGCGGTGGTGATCGAAAGGCCGATAAAGAGGTTGAGAAACACCGCGGAGATGATCTTCGCCGAATGCAGCGCCATCCAGAGAATCAACAGCACCACCAGCACGGTGCCGATCCCGTTGAAGATCGCGCCATCCGCAACGGTGGCGAATTCTTCGTTGGCGATCGGAACCGGCCCGGTCAGCCGCACCCGTGCGCCGAATTCACCGGCAAGATTGAGATCCTGGGCGGCCTGCCTGATGGCGTCGGTGGCATCCTTGCCCGGCTCCAGCGCATTGAAATCGAGAATCGGCCTGAACTCGATGAAGGAGCGGCGATCGGCGTCGGTCAGCGGCTTGTCGCTGACGAGTTCGCGCCACGAGAACGTCCCGGAACCCTTGTTCAGCACGTTCTCGACGGTCTGGGCGATCTGCGTGAATGGGCGCTCGGTATTATCGAGCTTGATTTGTCCGCGCCTGACGCCGGCGAGCCCGGTTTCCAGCGCGCCGGTCAGTCCCCGGATACTGGGATCGCCGGCCATGATCTCGATCAGCGGTGCTGCGGCCTCGAACTGCCCGGTCACCCGGCCGACCTCCGCCACCGGGAGGAACAGCAGCCCGTTCTTTTCAAAGAATTCTCCGGCACCGAGCTGCTGGACCGATTCGAAATGCTGGGTATCGCCGGACAATTTCCGTTCGAGCGCGGCAGCCGCAGCGCTGGTCAGTTCCGGCGTCGGGGCATCGATGACGGCCAGGATCGTTCTTTCCCGATCGAACGCCTTTTCGAATTGGTTGTCGCGCTTACGCCAGTCCAGGTTGGACGAGATCAGGGTGTTGATGTCGGTGTTGATGGTGAAGTTCCGGGCCGTGTAAACGCCCGCCGCCACCGCGAGGATAAGTGCGACCAATACCGTGAGAGAGGCAAACCGCGTGCAAGCTTTGACAATCGATACGACGATACGAGTCAGCACATTTCTTCTTTCTAATGTTGAGGAGCTTGCCGGAAACGCCCGCTGTCTAGCGGAGTTCCAGGGGCCGATCTAATGTTGTTTTTGAGCTTTTCTTCGAGAGCACGAAGAACGTGATCAAGAGCACGAACAAGTAGCGCAAAACATGCCCAAACTGCGCTCAGAGGCTCACATTATCGGGACCGGCTAACGGCAAAATGACCAAAAAAGAGGGTTTCTGGCCCTGTTCGCCCCGATTTTATCGGAAGATGTATCCTGTTACCTTTTATCGGCCCGCGCCCGCAGCCGATGGTTGCAGGGATCCGCCTTTCCTAGCCCATGCTTTTTTGACACAAAGCGCTGTGACCCCATGTGCTTAGATGAGATAGGCGCAAACCTGGTCACGGTGCGGGTATTGCAGATATTCAAACCGCCCGGAGATACAGAATGAGCTTGGTACAATTGCGTAACGGACGTCCCATGGAAGTATATCTGGCGCAGCCCCGCGGATTTTGCGCGGGAGTCGTGCGTGCAATCGAGATCGTCGAGCGTGCGCTCGAGAAGTATGGCCCGCCGGTCTACGTGCGCCATGAGATCGTCCACAACAAGTACGTGGTCGAAAGCCTGAAGAACAAGGGCGCGATCTTTGTCGAGGATTTGTCGGAGGTGCCGCCGCTCGCGGTCACCGTATTCAGCGCCCACGGCGTCGCCAGGAGCGTGGAGGAGGAAGCCGCGGTGCGCGGCCTGCCGGTCCTCAACGCCACCTGCCCGCTGGTGACCAAGGTCCATAACCAGGGCAAACGGTATATGTCCAAAGGCCGGGCGCTGATCCTGATCGGCCATGCCGGCCACCCCGAGGTCGAGGGAACCATGGGCCAGGTTCCCGGCCCCGTGCTGCTGGTCCAAAACGTCGATGACGTGGCGGAACTGACGCTACCGGCGGACACCCCGGTGGCCTATATCACCCAGACCACGCTCAGCGTGGATGACACAAAAGACATAATTTCTGCCCTTCAGCAGCGATTTACAGATATTCAAGGCCCGGACATACGGGATATCTGCTATGCGACACAGAACCGCCAATCTGCGGTAAGGGACCTTAGCAAGCTGGTAGACGTTATCCTGGTGGTGGGGGCCGCCAATAGTTCCAACTCAAACAGACTT
>DATHHQ010000549.1:0-6911 GCA_035490095.1 Bradyrhizobium sp. | reverse complement strand
CGATGTTGGCGGGGTCGCAGTCACCCCACTGGATCTGCACATCCCTGCGGTTGACGAACATGCAATACCTCAGCGCGGCGCCATGCGAAGCGAGGCATCGAGCCGCACCACCTCGCCGTTCAGGTATGGATTGTCGATCATATGCAGCGCCAACGAGGCGAACTCGTCGGCGTGCCCGAGCCGGCGCGGAAACGGTATCGACGCGGCGAGGCTGTCCTGCGCCTCCTGCGGCAAATTGGCCAACAGCGGCGTCAGGAACAGCCCCGGCGCGATGGTGAGCACGCGAATGCCGAACTGCGCCAGTTCGCGCGCGATCGGCAGCGTCATCGCGACGATGCCGCCTTTTGAGGCTGAATAGGCCGACTGTCCGATCTGACCGTCATAGGCCGCGACCGACGCGGTCGAGATCACCACGCCGCGCTCGCCGGTTTCAAGCGGCTCCAGCTTCGACATTTCCGCGGTCGCCAGCCGCAGCATGTTGAAGGAGCCGATCAGGTTGACCCGGATCACCCTGTCGAAATCGGCGAGCGGCATCGGGCCATCGCGGCCGATCACCCGCTTTGCCACTCCGATGCCGGCGCAATTTATCAGCACCCGCGCTGGACCATGGGCCTTGGACGCCGTGACGATCGCGGCCTCGGCGGAACCTGCGTCGGCGACGTCGCAGACAACCGCGACACCCCCGATTTCGGCGGCGACGCTGTCCGCAAGCGTGGCGTTGAGGTCGCACACGGCGACCCTGGCGCCCTGCGCTGCCAGCCGGCGCGCGGTCGCGGCACCCAATCCCGATGCGCCACCGGTGACGATGGCTGCCTGATCCTTCAACTGCATGGCTTCCTCCCTGGCGAAATTGTTATTCGTTAGCTCAGCGTGATCACATGGGCAGCCGGCGTTGGCGCGTAAAGCTCGTCGATCAGGAGGCTGCGATGATCCAGCACCGCGCGCTGGTTGATCGAGCCCTTGTCGGTAACTTCGCCGCGATCAATCGACAGCGGCGTATCGATCAGGATCGCGCGCGTAATCCGCGTCGACGACCCGGTCGCTGTCGCCAGAAACTTGGAAAACCGTTCGCGAAACGCGTCGCGGATCAGGGGATCGGCCGCCGTCGCGGAGAGGTCATCGAAGGCAAGCGTCGGATTGATCAGACGGCAACCATCGAGATCGAGAATGACAAGCGCCGATACTTCGTCGCGGTTGATGCCGGCGATCACCACATCGCGCACCAGCGGCGCGCAGGCCGCGACAAACCGCGCGCGGAGCGGGCCGACGCTGACCCAGGTGCCGCTGGCGAGCTTGAAGTCCTCGGCAATGCGGCCGTCGAAATCGAAGCCAGCGCTGAAATCGTCTGCCACCACCGGCTTGATCGCATCGCCGAATTTGTAGAAACCCTCGTCATCAAAAGCCGCGGCGGTCAGCTCCGGCTGACGCCAATATCCCGGCGTCACGTTCGGCCCTTTGGCGCGAACCTCCAGCTTGCCGTTGTTCGGGATCAACTTCGCATCGTTGCCGGACACGGGAAGCCCGACATGGCCGGATCGGCTGGTGTCGGGCCGTACCGACATGAAGAACGGCGCAGTCTCGGTAGCGCCGAGGCCCGTCAGCATCGGCACGCGAAAGCCGGTTTCCCGCACCGCGAGCTCGTCGAGGCTGTTCCAGATGAAAGGGGACAGCGCCGCGCCGGAGAAGAACATTGCGTGCAGCCGATGGAAGAATTTCGCGCGCAACGCGGAATCGTCGCGCAAGTAAGGCAGCAGCGATTCATAGCCCTTGGGCACGTTGAAATACACCGTCGGCGAAATCTCCCGAAGATTGCGCACGGTTTCCTCGATGCCGCCGGGCATCGGCTTGCCGGCGTCGAGATACATCGAGCCGCCGTTGAACAGCGTCAGCCCGATATTGTGATTGCCGCCAAACGTGTGATTCCACGGCAGCCAGTCGACGATCACAGGCGGCTCGTCCTTCAGGAACGCCAGCGTCTCGCGCAGCATCACCTGATTGGCGCAGATCATCCGCTGGGTGTTGATGACCGCCTTCGGATTGCCGGTCGAGCCCGACGTCAGCAGGAACTTTGCAATTGTATCCGGGCCGATGGCGTCATGCGCCGCATCGAGGCCTGGATGCTCCGGTGTCGACAGCAACGCGCTCAGCATCGTTACCTTGCGGCCGGGCACCTCGCCATGCGAGGCGACGATCTCGGTCCCGGCCGGAACATTGGCGGAGAGCGCGTCGGCGAATTTGCCGGCATCGTCGGCGAACACCAGACCGGGTGTCAGCAGCTTCATCAGAAACGCGAGCTTGCCGTAGTCTCTGGAAATCAGCGAATAGGCCGGCGACACCGGACAGAACGGAATCCCCGCATACAGCGCGCCGAACGCAATCAGCGCGTGGTCGATCGAATTGCCGGAGAACACGACGATCGGCTTGTCGGCGGAGAGACCGCGCGAAAGCAAAGCCGAGGCAATGCGCCGGCTCATGTGCAGCAATTGCGCATAGGTGATTTGCCGCCAACCGGGGCCGGCGTCGCGCTCCGCCATGAAAACGCGATTTGGCTCTGCCTTGGCCCAATGGTGCAGGCGGTCGGTCAATCGCGCCGGATATTCGCCGAGTGGAATCTTCGGCCGCAGATAGATGGTGCCGTCGTCGCGGCGATCGATCGACACCGCGGGATTGCCAAACGAGATCGCTCGCAGCGGATGAGCGTCGTCGTCGGCGCGCGTCGGCGCCTCGCTGCGGTCCGGGACAGACATGTGGGGTTTGGCGCTCATGTCAGGAAGGCTTCACCTTTGCGGTCTTGCGGTCGAGGAACGCGCGGATGCGAAGTTTCGCTTCCTTGTCGCTCTGCGCCACCGTCGCCATCAGCGACTCCATCAAGAGACCGGTCTGCGGATTGGCTTCCGCGATCATCGGCAGCGCCTGCAGCACCGCGAAATTGGTGAGTGGCGCGTTCGCCGCCACCCGCCCGGCCAGTTCCATGGCCTTGGCCAAGGCGCCGCCCTCTTCGGTGAGATATTGCGCAAAGCCGTAGGATGCACCCTCGGTCGCGGAATAAACCCGCCCGGTCAGCATCATATCGGTCATCCGGGCAACGCCGATCAGCCGCGGCAACCGTACCGATCCGCCGCCGCCGACGAAAATACCGCGCTGGCCCTCGGGCAGCGCGAAATAGGCCGAGGGTTCGGCGACGCGAATATGCGCCGCACAGGCCAGCTCCAGCCCGCCGCCGATCACGGCGCCCCGCAGCGCCGCGATGACGGGCACGCGGCTGTATTGAATCCGGTCGAATACCCGGTGCCACATCTGCGAATGCCGCAAGCCGTCGGTGGCATCGTGGTCCGTCAGTTCCGACAGATCCAGACCGGACGAGAAGTGCTCGCCGATGCCGTGGATCACCACGGCGCCGATACCATCCGGCAGATTCGAGAAGCAGTCCTGGATCGCAAGCATGATGCCGTCGTTCAGCGCGTTGCGCTTGGCCGGGCGGTTGAGGCCCACGGTCAGCACCGCGCCTGATATCTCGATCTTGAGCAGCGCGGATTGACCCGCAGTCGCGGCGGTAACGGCGTTTCCCATCGGCTTATTGCGTCCTGTCCAGAATAGTTATGTTTTATAACGAATTGAGGGGGAGTCAATCCATTAGCTCATCGTCGTCCCGGCGAAGGCCGGGACCCATAGCCACCGGCTTTGATTGTTGCAGAAGGTCTCTACCTCCAGCGGCCAAACCGAGAGTACACAGCGTATGGGTCCCGGCCTTCGCCGGGACGACCCGCGGGCTACAATACCAGCCTACGCGGGGATGACTCGAGCGCTACAGCACCTGGTGCACGTCGATCACGACACGGTCGGCATGACGCGCCGCCGATCCGATGAACAGGTATTCCATCAGCCAGCGGTATTTTTCGGCACCGGTCTCAAACTTCGGCACCGTGCGGCAATAGATCAGTTTGGGATCGACCGGCTCGCCACGGTTCAGCCGCTGTAGCAGTTCGACGGGTCCAAAACGAATGCCCTTGTTCTCGACATAGACCACCGCGCCGTCGTCGGTCTCGAACGCATATTTTGCTTCCAGTTCAATCAACTCGTTGGGCCGGATGATCTGGAAGTCCGCGCCGAACGCGCAGACCTTGCCGTTGATGGCATCGCCGCGCACCTCGCCACCGGTAATCGGGATGATACGGCGGACGCCGTGACCGATATCGCCGGCGGATGTCACGCTGCCGATATTGGCGGTGATGGTGAAGACATATTTGGTCGACAGCAGCGGCGTCGTCATGCTCACCCCATCATGCGTTGCGGCAGCCAGGTCGCCAGCAATGGAAATAGGATCAAGATCACCAGCCGAATGAGGTCGGTCACCACGAACGGGATCACGCCCCTGAAAATCGTCGCGAATGACACGTCCTTGACGACACTCTTGATCACGAAGACGTTCATTCCGACCGGCGGATGGATGAGGCCAAGCTCCACCGTCATCACGATGATCACGCCGAACCAGATCGGGTCGAAGCCGAGATGGGTGATCACCGGAAAGATGATCGGCACCGTCAGAATGATCATGGCCATCGCGTCCATCAGGCAGCCGAGCACCAGATACATCACCATGATGAGGGCGAGGATGCCGTAGCGGCCGAGACCAAGGCCGGTGAGAAGTTCCGTGACCTTTTGCGGGGTTTGCGTCACCGTCAGGAAATATCCGAAGATCAAGGCGCCGATCAGCACCGTGAACACCGCAGCGGCGGTACGGGTCGCCTGCAGCAGCGAGGTGAGGATCTTGTCCTTGTCCAGTCGTCCGGTGAACACGCCGATCAGGAACGCGCCGGTAGCACCAACGCCGCCCGCCTCCGTCGGGGTGAAGCGCGGCAGGAATGGCAGCCCGTAAAGCCCGCCAATGACGAATACGAACAGCAGCGCCGGCGCCCAGATATTCCTGAGGCCCGCAAACCGCTCGCGCCATGAGGTCTGCGGACCGGTCGGCAGGAAGCCCGGCCGCAAATAGCCGATCAGGGCGATGGTAATCATGTACATGGTCATGGCGAGGATGCCGGGAATGATGCCGGCGATAAACAGCTTGCCGATGTCCTGTTCGGTGATGATGCCGTAAACCGCGAGCACGGTTGACGGCGGCAGCATCGCCCCCAGCGTGCCGCCGGCCGCGATCACGCCGGTGGCAAAGGATTGCGGATAACCGAACCGCCGCATTTCCGGATAGGCCACCGCCGAAAACGTCGCGGCGGTCGCCACCGACGAGCCGCAGATGGCGGCAAAGCCGCCGCACGCCGCGACCGTGGCAATCCCCAATCCGCCGCGCAAATGTCCGACGAACCCGTTGGCGGCGCGAAACAGTTCGCGGCTCATGCCGGAATTGCTGACGAATGTCCCCATCAGCAGGAACATCGGGATGACGCCGAAGGTGTAATCGGTCACCGTCCGCATCGAGGTCTGGCCGACCAGTTTGAGCGCCGGCGAGAAACCGACCAGATAACCGAAGCCGGTGACACCGACGAGGCCCATTGCCATGCCTACCGGCACGCGCAGCAGCATCAGCGCAAACAGCGCGACGAATCCCAGGATAGCGACGGTGTCGGTACTCATGCCGGTCTACTCGGTCGCCTTGATCTTGGGATCGTGCATCAGATCCGGATTGAAAATCAGCCGGTAGGTACGGATCGCGATCAGCAGCACCGCGGAGACATCGCCGGCCCACGCCACCGCGAAAAACGGCCAGGTCGGCATGTGCATGTCGAAGGTGAGGACATTGTCGTTATAGGTGCCGCGCACCTTGTCGAACAGCGTCCAGGTCTGCACCGACACCACGAACAGCAGCACCAGCGTCGCAAACACGTCGATCATGCGCTGGTATTTCGGGCCGACATTGGCCCAGACCAGATCGACGGTGATGTGTCCGCCGCGATAGCTGGTTGCGGCGATGCCCCAGAAGATCAAAATGCCAAGCAGCAAGCGCCCGATGTCGAACGAATCCGGAATCGAATAGTTGAACATATTGCGCAACAGAACCGCGATGAAAATGTTGGCGGCAACAATGCCGACAAATCCAGCCGCAATCCATTCGATGGTATCGATGAAGCGATCCATAGACGCGCGATTCATGTTCGCTCCCACGCGGCCCGTGATTGCAGGAAAAACAAGGCGGCAGGAGGATCCCGCCGCCTTACCGAGGTGCAACAGGTTTTTACTGCGTCAAGGCGTTGTATTTGGCGAGCGCGGTGCGCAGCTCGGTCATTGCCGCGTCCGGATCGACCCCGTTTTTCTTGACGGCTTCGGCCCAGGTCTTGACCAGCGGGTCGGACGCTTTCTTCCACAGCACCAATTGCTCCGGTGTCAATTTGTAGACTTCGTGGTCGGGCAACGCCTTGATCTTGTCGACACCGGCGTCTTCGAACTTGCCCCATGGCTCGCCGACGCGGCCGGCAGCCTCGGTATTGCAGTTGTCGTCGATCGCCTTCTTCTGGCGGTCGGACATCTGGTTGTATTTGTCCTTGTTGATCACGAAGGCAAATGTCGTGACGTAGAGCGGCGCGTCCATGTGATATTTGGTTACCTTGTCGATGCCGAACAGCACCAGCGATCCCCACGGGAAGGTGACGGCGTCAGCAACGCCGCGCTCGATGATGTCGCGGACTTCGGGCGCCGAGGACTGCACATTGGTGCCGCCGAGCTGGGTCACGAAGTTCGCCATGGTGGCGTGGGCGGGGCGGATCTTCATGCCCTTGACGTCATCCGGAACCACGATCTTCTTGGTTCGCGAGTGGAAGGACGAGGGCGAATGGATGAAGGCCAGGCAGAACTTGACGTCCTTCATCTCCTTCTCGGCATATTTCCGGTACCAGGCGTCGAGCGCCATCGAGCCGCCCTTGGCATCCGACATCAGGAACGGAAGTTCACCGGCGCTAATG
>DATHHQ010000548.1:0-4254 GCA_035490095.1 Bradyrhizobium sp. | reverse complement strand
CAGATCGATCATGACCGACGGCGCCTTGTAACCCATCTCAAACGGCCGCTGACCGACCAGCGCTTCGACGCGACCTTCCTTGGCGATCGCGACTTCATCGCCGATGGTATCGGCTGCGACGATCACCAGCGCCTTGCTGGCGATCTGCGCCTTATACTGATCCGTGAGCTGACGATAGGGTTGCGGCGCGCCGAACAGCGGCCATCCGCCCTCGATCACGAACGCATCGAGTTTCGGATTGGCGGTGAGGATGTCGGACATGGCCTGCACGCCCCTCGGCCCGTCGTCATTGGTGAAGACCGGGCAACCCGCGATCTCGGTCCAGCCGCCTTCGCCCTTGAGTCTGTCCAGATCCTTCTTGCCGGACAAGGCATCGCGCGTTCCGGAGGCGCGACGCAGAATGTTGTCTGCGGCGGCATTTCCCTCGATCAGGCAGACCGTGCCGCCGTTCGGCTTTGCCTTTTTGAGATATTCGCCGAGCCGAAAGCCCATCAGGTAATTGTCGGTGCCGAGATAGGTCTTGCGAAGCGCGGCGTCTTCCTTTTTGAGATCGGCGTCGAGCGTCATGACGGGCACCTTGGGCTTGGCGGCCTTGATCGCGTTGGCGATCAATGGCGCGTTCGAAGGCGAGATCGCGATCGCCACGGTGTCGGGCTTGCCAAGCATGTCCTGGACGATCTGGGCCTCGCCCGCCTCGTCCGAGGTCGAAGCGGGTCCCGTGTAGAAGCAATGATAGGGGGAACTGGCGTTTTCCTTGTTCCACTTCTCGCAGCCTTGATGAATTGCCTCAAAGAACGGATTGTCGAGGCCTTTGACGACGATGACGAGCTGCTTCTTCTGAGCCATGGCTGATCCTGCCGACAGACTCATTGCCGCCACGACCAATGCCAATAGTGCCTTGTTCATTTGTGCCTCCCAAGTTTTGCAGCGGACGTTTATTCGTCCGTTTTGCCGAAGTTCGTCTGATTCAAACTTCACGAGGGCAGGAAACCGCTTGATGTGAGGGGGCTGGCTATCAGGTCCCAAGCATCCGCACTATTTCGAGCTCGTCTTCGAATGTGATCCGCAGCGACGACAGGGTCCAATTACGATAGCCACATCAGCGTTCGACAAGGATAATTCGGACGCCTGACGAGTCAACGGATATGTTCGGCAAGAAACATGACGAAGCTTTGTTTGGTGCGTTGCACCACATGCAAAATGATTTTGCTCGCGCGGGTACGGACTTGATTCCCGTCGAGATCATTGACTGACCACAGGCCCTGTAATTCAATGCCTGTTGACATCTCTTCAAGAACGAGACGCGCATCGCGGCATCGGTGCCGCGCAAGGTGAATACCGGAATGGCCCTTCTCGAACTGAAAAATGTTTCGAAGCATTTCGGCGCAATTCATGCCCTCAATGAGGTTTCACTGTCGCTTGAGCCTGGCCAGGTCGTGGGACTGATGGGCGACAACGGGGCCGGCAAGTCCACCCTCGTCAAGATCGTCGCCGGAAATTTTCGTCCCACGCATGGAACGATGCAGATGGAAGGCCGGGATTTATCCATGCACCGACCGATCGAAGCCCGCCGGCACGGTATCGAGATTGTGCATCAGGATCTCGCGCTCTGCGACAATCTCAGCGCTGCCGCCAATGTTTTCCTCGGCCGCGAAATCCGCAAAGGCGTCGGCCCGTTTAAAATTCTCGACTATGCCGCGATGTACCGCCGGGCCGGACAGATCTTCGCCGAGCTGCGATCCGAAACGCGGCCGCGCGATCTGGTCAGGCAGATGTCCGGCGGACAGCGACAGGCGGTAGCCATTGCCCGAACCCGGATTGCCGACGCCAAAATCGTTCTGATGGACGAACCGACCGCGGCCATCTCGGTGCGGCAGGTCGCCGAGGTCCTCAATCTTATGCGACGGCTGCGCGATCGCGGCATCGCGATCGTGTTCATCAGCCATCGCATGCCGGATGTGTTCAGCATTGCCGATCGCGTCGTGGTGTTACGCCGCGGCCGCAAGGTGGCCGACAAGGACGTCGCCGCCAGTTCGCCGGAGGAAGTAACGGGGCTGATAACCGGGGCCATCGAACACGTGTTGTGAATGCGTCCGGACGCTTGCCGGAAACCGAAAGTTCATTGATGGAAATTCAGTTCGACGACGACATCAAGCGCGCGAGATTTCCGCTTCTTTCCTGGCTGACGTCGCGGCAGGCCTTCTGGGTCCTGGTTGCGGTAGGCCTGGCCTGCATTTTTCTGTCGTTCGCGACCAACTCCTTCGCGACTTCGAACAATATTTTCAACGTCGCCCGCAACTTCACCTTCGTCGCGATCATCGCGCTGGGGATGACGATTGTGATCATCACCGGCGGCATCGATCTGTCGGTCGGCTCGGTGCTGTGCCTGTGCAGCATGATTCTCGCGGTCGTGATGCATGCCGGTTACAGCATCGAGGTCGGCATCGCCGCCGCGCTTGGAACGGCGTTGCTGATCGGCGCGATCAACGGCGTGCTGATCGCGTATCTGGATATCCCGCCGTTTGTCGTCACGCTGGGCATGCTGTCGATCGCGCGCAGCCTGGCGATGGTCGCGTCCAACAACACCGTGGTGTTCCAGTTCGGTCCGGATCACGACAAGCTGCTGTTTCTCGGTGGCGGCGCGTTGCTGTTCGGGATCGCCAACCCCGTGATCTACATGCTCGCGCTTACGCTGCTGACCGGTTTTCTGCTGCACTTCACGCGATTTGGCCGCTACGTCTTCGCGATCGGCGGCAACGAGCATGCCGCGATCGTGACGGGCGTGCCAGTACGGCGCACCAAGGTGGCCGTCTACATGATTTCCGCGCTCTCGGCCGGCATTGCCGGTGTGATCGAAACCGGCTGGCTCGGCGCTGTCACCACCAATCTTGGGTCGGGCATGGAACTGCAGGTGATCGCCGCTGCGGTGATCGGCGGCGCCAATCTCGCCGGTGGAATTGGCACCGCCTTCGGTGCCCTGATCGGTTCGGCGCTGATCGAGGTGATCCGCAACAGTCTCGGGCTATTGGGCATTAGCGCGTTCTGGCAGGGCACCTTTGTCGGCTCGTTCATTATCATTGCCGTGGCCTTCGACCGGATCCGGAATTTCCGGTCGCCGACATGAGCGCGGCCGGAACAGCACGTCTCCACCATTCGACCAACGACGGACGAGAAATCAAATGACAGGCAAGCGCGTGGTATTCACCGGGGGAACTGGCAAGGCCGGCAGGCACGTCCTGCCGCATCTGAAGAGCCGGGGTTACGACCTTCTCAATGTCGACCTCAAGCCGTTCGATCACCCCGGCATCGGCACCCTGATCGCCGATCTGACGCACAGCGGCCAGGCCTTCAACGCCCTGACCACGCATTTCGGCTTCGACCGTTTCGAAGCCGGCAGGCCGCCGGCGGCGCCGGACGCCGTCGTGCATTTTGCCGCGATACCGCGAGTACTGATCGAGCCGGATAACGAAACGTTTCGCGTCAACACGGTCAGCACCTATAACGTCATCGAAGCCGCGGCGAAACTCGGCGTCCGCAAGATCGTGATCGCCTCCAGCGAGACCACCTACGGCGTCTGTTTTGCCGAAGGCGACAAGGATTTCAGAAGCTTCCCGCTCGAGGAGGACTACGACACCGATCCCATGGACTCCTACGGGCTTTCCAAGGTGGTGAATGAAAAAACCGCGCGCGCCTTCGCCATGCGTTACGGCATCGACGTCTATGCGCTGCGGATCGCGAACGTCATCGAGCCGCATGAATACGACATGTTTCCCGGCTTCCTGGCCAATCTGCCGTCGCGAAAACGCAATGCCTGGAGCTATGTCGACGCCCGCGACCTCGCCGAGATCGTGCATCTGGCGATCCAGAAGGACGGGCTCGGCTTTCAGGTCTTCAACGCCGTCAACGACACCATCACCGCCAACATTCCGACCCGCGAAGTGCTGAGAACCTGTTGTCCGAACGTCCCGATCACCCGCGAACTCGGCGATTACGAGGCGCCGCTGTCGAACCGGAAGGCGCGCGAGGTGCTCGGATTCAGGGAAGCGCACAACTGGCGGAAATATGTCAAGGCCGGATAGCGGCCGCGATCCTTCATCGGCGCGCCTGATTTCATTGGCTAAATGCTGGCTGGGGCGGGAGGATTCGAACCTCCGCATGGTGGAATCAAAATCCACTGCCTTACCACTTGGCGACGCCCCAATAGCTGTCTGGAAAGCGGCGGGACTGGCCTTTCCGCGGATTCCCTCTGGCCCC
>DATHHQ010000547.1:0-9473 GCA_035490095.1 Bradyrhizobium sp. | reverse complement strand
CAGTTTTTTCATGAACAAGTTCCGCAAGCTGGGTTTCATCAGCTACAACGGAAAGATCGAAGTGCATACGTCGCTGCTGAGCGCAGTGTTGCACGACAAGCCGCAGGTGGAGCGACATCGGCAATAGCGCGGGGAGAGTTGGCGCGCGGCCCTATCGCTGCCCCTCTCGCCCGGCCCGTCGCGCTTTGCGATCGCGGATCGCTCCACATGCGGTGCACCGATACACGATGATATTTCCATCGCCGGTGCGCGCAGACGGAAGCAAGTCGATCTTCATCGGCTGCGGCGTCCTGCACGTCGCACAATCGAGGATCGCGGGAAACGCGCTGCTGATTTCCTCGATCTGCTCCGAAAATGAACCCGAGTAGGGCATCGTTTGGTTCCCCGGATATGAGGAGTGAGCGCGACACGCGATGCCGCCAAATGACCGGCAGCCAGGGTGGACGCACAAGCTTGATCCCAAACGCTCCGATTCGCTGTTCAAAATTGCTCGAAACGCGAGATATATTAATGACTTGGCGCAATGGCGACGCCGTGGGTACCGGCGACGATCCTCGCTTGGCCAAGTCCGTATCCACAGTGTATCAGGAGCAGCACGCCCCTCGATCACCGCTGCGGAACCCGATTTGACCCAGACTCACCCCGTTAAACCCTTCCTTGAAGTGCTTTCCGGCCGCAGGCGGCCGGTACCGCCGATCTGGATGATGCGGCAGGCCGGCCGTTATCTGCCGGAATACCGCGAATTGCGCGCCAAGGCCGGGGGCTTTCTCGATCTGTGCTTCACACCGGAGTACGCCGCCGAGGTCACGCTGCAGCCGATCCGCCGCTTCAACTTCGATGCCGCGATCATCTTCTCGGATATTCTTGTGATTCCCTACGCGCTTGGCCGGTCGGTGCGGTTCGAGATCGGCGAAGGCCCGCGGCTCGATCCCCTGGAGACTCCGGAGAAGGTTGCGACGCTGGCGTCGCAGGCCGACTTTGGCAAACTCCAGCCGGTCTATGAGGCGCTGGGCCGCGTGCGCAGCGAACTCGATCCGAACATCGCGCTGCTCGGTTTCTGCGGCGCGCCGTGGACGGTCGCGACCTACATGGTGGCCGGACAAGGCACGCCGGATCAGGCGCCGGCGCGGATGATGGCCTATCGCCATCCGGAAGCATTCGCGAAAATCATCGACGTGCTGGTGGAGAACTCGATCCAGTATCTGCTGGGACAGCTCAAAGCCGGCGCCGACGTGCTGCAGATCTTCGACACCTGGGCCGGCGTGTTGCCGCCGCGCGAATTCCAGCGCTGGTCGATCGAGCCGACCCGGCGCATTGTCGAGGGCGTGCGTGCGAAAATGCCCGATGCCAAGATCATCGGCTTTCCCCGAGGCGCCGGCGCGCTGTTGCCGGCCTATGTCGACGCCACCGGCGTCGACGCCGTCAGCATCGACTGGGCGGCCGAGCCGTGGTTGATCCGCGAGCGCGTGCAGAACCGCGTCGCCGTCCAAGGCAATCTCGATCCGCTGGTGCTGATCGCCGGCGGCGCGGCACTGGATCGCGCCATCGATGATGTGCTGGCGAATTACGCCGGCGGCAGATTGATCTTCAACCTCGGCCACGGCATCCAGCCGGAAACCCCGATCGCGCATGTCGAGCAGATGATCAAACGGGTGCGGGCGTATAGGGGATAAGGCTCACGACGAGCCACAGTCGTCTTACCCGCGAAAGCGATATCCAGTACTCACCGGGCTGTATTGGAATCGAAACGTCAGGGAGTACTGAATCATCCGCTTTCGCGGATGATGACGACGGTATTTTGCGGAAGCGGCGTTGATCATCACCCCGGTCGGCTGCGTTCGATGATCTCGGCCGCGCCCTTGTCGAGCAGTTCGAGCCCGACCGCACGGCCGAGTTCGCGCGGGCGGTTCGCGGGCCCGGAGCGCGAAGCCTCGATGAACAGGCTGCCCGCTTCATCCAGCACCGAGGCGGTCAGCGACATCTGCGTGCCGTCGATGGTGGAGAATGCCGCGATCGGCGAATTGCAATGGCCGTTGAGCACCCACAGCACCTCGCGCTCGGCATCGGCGCTTTTGTGAGCGTCGGGATCATCGATCAGTGACAGCAGACGCCGGGTCTGCCAGTCGTCGATCGCACACTCCACCGCGACGATGCCCTGCCCCGCCGCCGGCAGCATTTCCTGGATTGAAAATTCGTAAGCGATGCGGCTGGCGAGGCCGACGCGCTCAAGCCCGGAGCGCGCCATGATCAGTGCGTCCGCCGGACCGACTTCGCCGCCGTCAGGCAGCCGCTGCATTTCCGAATTGTCGAGCTTGCGCACGCGGGTGTCGGCGGCGCCGCGATAGTGAATCACCTCGATATCGGGAAACAGCCGTCGCGCATAGGCCGCGCGCCGCACGGCATTGGTACCGATCTTGAAACCCTTGCCGCGCGAGCGCCTGAGATCGTCGATCGAAACTCCGGCCCGCAGCACCAGGGCGTCGCCGGGCGGATCGCGCGCCAGCGTCGCGCCGATCACGAGGCCGGGCGTGTCTTCATTGCCCGGCATGTCCTTGAGCGAATGCATCGCGGCCTGCAATTCGCCCGAAATAACGGCCTTTCGGATTTCGGCGACGAATGCGCCGCCTTTACCGCCGTGCTGCAACAGCTTGCCGATCTGGTCGGAATCTCCCGTGGTTTCGAACTTGACGATCTCGACATCGAGTTCGGGAGCCGCCGCGGTCAGGCGGCGGGCAATTTCCTCGGTCTGGGCAAGCGCCATCACGCTCTTGCGTGTGCCGATCCGCATTCGAATTGCCACCACCTGCGCTCCATTCGACGCCCATTCCCGGCCGGAACATAAAACCAGCCCGCGCCGGAAAGCAAATACAGCTCTCGCCCGGCGGCGTTACCGCGCATCTTCCAGGATCATGTCGGAGGCTTTTTCAGCGATCATGATGGTGGGAGCATTGGTATTGCCCGACATCAGGTCCGGCATAATCGAGGCATCGACCACGCGCAGGCCTTCGATGCCGCGAACCCTCAAGCGCTGATCGACCACCGCCAGCGGATCGTTGCCCATCCGGCAGGTCGATGTCGGATGATAGACCGTGCTGCCGGTCCGGCGGCAGTAATTTAGCAATTCCTCGTCGCTTAAGACTTTTGCGCCGGGATCGACTTCCTCGACCGTAAAAGGCTTGAGCGCAGGCGCGCTCAGGATCTTGCGCAAGATCTTGATGCCGTCGATGAAGGCGGAGCGATCGGTTTCGGTCGCGAGGTAGTTGATGCGGATTTCCGGCGGCACCGCCGGATCTGGGCTTTTGATGCGAAGCGAGCCCCGGCTCTCCGGGCGCAGCTGACAGACCGAAGCGGAGAATCCGGAAAAAGAATGCAGCTTCTCGCCCATCTTGTCGGTCGAGAACGGCAGGAAGTGAATCTGGATATCCGGCGACGCCAGGCGCGGATTGGTCTTGAAGAACGCGCCTGACGTGCCAGCCGCGATGGTGAGCGGTCCCTTGCGAAGGGCGGCGTATTGCACACCGGCCATGAGCCGGCGAACAGGATGATTGACGATATCATTGAGGGTGACGCGCTGGGCGCAACGCGTCACCAACCTTACCTGCATGTGATCCTGCAGGTCGTTGCCGACGCCGGGTGCGTCGAGCACGACGCCGATGTCGTGCTGCTTCAACAGATCCGCAGGCCCGACTCCGGAGAGCTGCAGCAATTGCGGCGAATTATACGCGCCGCCGGAGACCAGAATCTCTTTCCTTGCACGTGCCGTTCGCAGGCTGACGCCCTGCCGGTATTCGACGGCCCGGGCGCGACGGCCTTCGAACACGATGCGCCGCGCCAGCGCGTCGGTCTCGACATGCAGATTGCCGCGTCCTTTGGCGGGTCGAAGATAGGAAAACGCCGTGCTCGCCCGTCTGCCGCGCCGCGTCGTGGTCTGGAAGAAACCCGCGCCTTCCTGCGTCGCGCCGTTGAAATCGGGATTTGTGGGGATGCCGGTCTCCGCCGCGGCGACGACAAAAGCTTCCGACAGCGGATCGGCATGCCGCCAGTCCGACACCGGCAGCGGACCGCCGGCGCCGTGATACTTGTCGGCCCCGCGTTGCTGGTTCTCGGCTTTCTTGAAATATGGCAATACGTCTTCATAGCCCCAGCCGGCATTGCCGTGCTGGCGCCAGCGATCGTAATCCTCGTGCTGGCCGCGAACGTAGAGCAAGCCGTTGATCGAGCTCGAGCCGCCGAGCACCTTGCCGCGCGGCTGAAACACCTGACGCCCGCCCAGTCCCGGCTCCGGTTCGGTCTGGTACATCCAGTTGACGCTCTTGTCCTTGAACAGCTTGCCATATCCGAGCGGCACGTGAATCCAGAGATTGGAGTCCTTCGGGCCGGCTTCGAGCAGCAGCACCGAATTCTTTCCATCGGCGCTCAGGCGATTGGCGAGCACGCACCCGGCCGACCCGGCGCCGACGATGACATAGTCGAATTCGACAGTTTCGGACAATTCGCCCCCACCCCGTGTATCGCGCTGGTTATCCAGACCTTGTCGAGGACAGGTTGAAATCGCAGACCTGCGCGAATTCCTTGCTATCTGAATGTCTTATTCAGGTCTGTCAATGCACGCGGCGAGATCGCAGGGCGACCTTTTCGCCGGCACAGTCAGGTATCAAAGCCCTACAGTCCGAGGCGATCGCGAATTTGCCCATAGAGCACGACGCCCTTCACCGCGACCGGCCATAATGCGTGGAAGCGGATTGGCTTAAGGGGTGTAATCGGCAAGTCGATCTCGGCGGCCTCGCCCCCGATCAGCCTGCGCGCCAGTTGTTGTCCCATTGCGGTTGCGAGGGCGACGCCGCGGCCGTTGCAGCCCAGATAGACCAGCGCGCCGGGCCCAGGCTCATGCACATGCGGGGTGTGGTCGGCGGTCATGGCGAGGCGGCTGTTCCAGCCGTGTGTCCAGCTGATACCGCGAAGCGCCGGCCAAAGCCGGACTGCATAGAGCGTGAGATAATTGACCGCGGATGGATCGCTGATCCATTGCATCGGACCGCGACCGCCCATCAACAGGCGGTTCGATGCATCGACGCGATAGTAGACGGTGATCTGGCCGCTTTCATACAGCACCGATCGCGTCGGCATGATCTGTCGCGCGATATCGTCGGGCAGCGGCCCGGTTGCCGCGATCGAGCTGAACACCGGCACGATCGTGCGGCGCAGGCCGGGCCAGAGATCGTCGGTGAAACCGTTGGTGGCGATCAGGATCTTGTCGGCCCGAACCACCGCGCGCGGTGTATCGATGCGCCATCGTCCGCCTTCGCGCCGCAACGACGTCGCGGGCGTCCGGCCGTGAATCGCGGCACCGGCTGCGATCGCGGCACCCGCGAGACCACGCGCATAGCTCAGCGGCTGCAGATCGCCACCGCGCCGATCCAGCATGGCGCGGACGTATCGATCCGTTCCCGTCGCCTCTCGTAGAGCGTCCCGGCCGAGTACCGTGACCGGCATGCCGCGCCGGATGCACTGTTCCGCGGTCTTCTCGACGGCGGCCGCGTTCGCTTCGTGATAGGCGGCGCGCAGCGTCCCGTTCTGCCGCGCCTCGCAGGCGATCCGATGACGGCGGATAAGATCGAGCGTGAACACCGGCGTGTTGTAGGCAAACGCGATCATGCGCCGGCCGAGTTCAGCGCCGAAGGTCGCTTCAATCGCGTCAGGATCAAGCTTGAGCCCCGGATTGAGTTGACCGCCGTTATTGCCCGACGCGCCCCAGCCCGGCTCCTGGGCTTCGAGAACGATCGCGTCGGTCCCCTGCCCGGCGAGATGCAGTGCGGTCGAAAGTCCGGCAAACCCGCCACCGATGATCGCGACCGACACGGTCCTGTCGGTCTCGAGCGGAGGCGCCGCAACCGGCGGCACGGCGGTATCGGCATAAAGGCTTGGTCGCAGCGCAAGCGGAGCGTGGGTCACCATCATCGCAACATCCGGCGGCTTCGCGTCACAAAGGATGCAGCACGCGGCGCAGGAAATCCTGCGTCCGCACATGCTGCGGCTGGTCGAGCACGACCTTCGCCACTCCCTGCTCGACGACAACGCCACCATCGATGAACAGCACCCGATCGGCCACGTCCCTGGCAAATGCCATCTCATGCGTGACCACGACCATCGTCATGCCGTCGTCGGCAAGCTTGCGCATCACCCCAAGCACGTCGCCGACCAGTTCGGGGTCCAGCGCGGAAGTTGGCTCGTCGAACAGGATCGCCTTGGGCTGCATCGCCAGCGCGCGGGCGATGGCGACACGCTGCTGCTGGCCACCCGAAAGCTGCGCCGGATAGGCGTCGGCCTTCTCGCCGAGGCCGACCTGCGCCAGCAGGGCACGGCCGCGCTCAAGCGCCGCGGCACGCGGTTCGTTCTTCACATAGATCGGCCCTTCGACGACGTTCTCAATGGCTGTGCGGTGTGGAAACAGATTGAAGCGCTGGAATACCATCGATACCTGGGTTCGGATCGCAACGATCGACGGTGCATGGCTGTCGACCCGCGCCCCCTCCACCACAATGTCGCCGGCGTCGTAACTTTCCAGGCCGTTGATGCAGCGCAGGATGGTCGACTTGCCCGAGCCCGACGGGCCGATGATACAGACCACCTCGCTTTTCTGCACCGAGGCGCTAATGCCCTTGAGCACCTCGACCGAACCGAAGCTCTTGTGGACGTTGCTGAGCTTGATCATCGGCGGTTCGCTCGCTTCTCGAAATGCCGAACCAGCAGGATGAGCGGGATGCTCATGGTGAGATACATGAGCGCGACCAGCGTGAACACGTTGGTGTTCTTGAACGTCGAGGAGGCGATCAGCTTGCCCTGCAATGCCAGTTCGGCGACCGTAATGGTCGATGCCTGCGAGGAATCCTTCAAGAGCATGATCATGATGTTGCCGTAGGGCGGCAGCACGATACGCACCGCCTGCGGCAACACCACGCGACGCATGGTCAACCACCAGCCCATGCCGATGGTCTGCGCGGCCTCAATCTGTCCCTTGTCGATCGCCTCGATGCCGGCGCGGAAATTCTCCGCCTGATAGGCCGAATAGGCAATGCCGAGCCCAAGGATCGAAGCCTGCAGCGCGGTCAGCGCGACGCCGAAGTCGGGCATCACGAAATAGAGATAGAACAACAGCACGATGATCGGAATGCCGCGGATCACATTGATCAGGCCGGCGCTGAGCCCGGACAGCGCCCGCACACCGGACACCCGCATCAGCGCCCAAAACAGCCCGAGGACGGTCGACAGGATCAGCGAACCTATGGTGACGAGGACCGTCAGCCATACGCCCTGCAGCAGGATAGGCAGAAACTCGGAGGCGTCGCGCAGGAAATTTTGCATCGGTTCAAATCACGCGTTGCGCCCTGCTCGCTTCAAATTGAATCACGATCGCGCTCTATCCTTTTGACCCGGCTCGATTTCGCCGCGAAGCCGACGGCCGCTTCGCGCGGTCACATATCAGGCGGCTTTTGCCTTGAGCCCCCATTTGTCGAGAATCTTGTCGACGGCGCCATTCGCCTTGAGCTTGGCGAGCGAGGCGTTGATCTTCTGGAGCAGTTCCTGATCGGCCTTGCGAACGCCGATCGCGACCGTACCGACCATGGTCGGCTTGAAGGATTCGACCAGACGAACCTCCGGAAAGCCGCCCTGCTTGAGATTGTAGGCGAGGATCGGGTAGTCGGCGAAACCGGCCTTGAGACGGCCCGTGTTCACGTCGCGCAGGATGTCCGGAATGGTGTCGTACACCTTGACCTCACTGAATAATCCCGTCTTTTTCAATGCATCGACAAAGGCGGTGCCGACCTGGGCCCCGACGACCTCGCCTTTCAGATCTTCCGGCGCGGCATAGTCCTTCTTGTCGGTCTTCGGCACCAAGAGACCCTCGCCATAGGTGTAGACCGCATCGGAGAAATCGATCACCTCCTTGCGCGCCGCCGTGGCAAACATCGCCGCCGAGATGATGTCGATCTTGTTCGACGTCAGCGAAGGGATCAGCGTGGAGAACTGCATCGGCTCGATCTGGACCTGGAAGCCGGCATCCTTGCCGACCTCGGTGATGAGATCGACCATCACGCCCTGGATGCTGTTGGTCTTGGTGTCGAGGAACGTGAAGGGTACGCCGGTCGGGGTCGAACCCACCTTGAGCACTTGCTGCGCCGAGCCGGGTGCGGCGGCGGCAAGGGCGAGAGCCGCGATGGCGGCCTGAACGAGACGTTTGAAAAGCATCGTACCCCCTTACAAGTTTGGGCAGCGGCCGGCGCGTTCCGTCTACAACAAGCGGGTAATTGTGCGTTTCGCCGTCCAAGCCTATTTTCACAACCATGAAATTATGGTCACACTGCCGGCGGGCATGCAAGAGATTTTCATGCACATGAAGGAAGCGGTTTGACGTGAGCGGTGGCAAGCGATTGAGCAAACTGGCGGCCAAGGCAGAGCCGGCGATGGACGTCGCGGTCGGACAACGGATCCGCGATCTCAGGCGAACCCGCGCCATGTCGCTGGAGGCGGTTGCCGCTCGCACCGAGCTGTCGATTGGCTTTCTCAGCCAGATCGAGCGCGGACTGTCCTCGCCTTCGCTGCGGGTGCTGGCGACACTCGCAGACGTGCTGGGCGTGGGCATCGCCGGCTTGTTCGGCGCCAAGGAGAACGACGCCGCGGCGCCGGATGCCATCGTGACCCGTGAGCGCCAGCGCGCCGAGTTGAACCTGTGGCGCACCGGCATCTCCAAGCAGTTGCTCAGTCCGGCCGGATCGGAAGGCCGCCTCAATCTGTTTCTGGTCCATATGGAGCCCGGCGGAAGCACCGGCGACGAACTCTATACGCATGACGGCGAGGAAGCCGGACTCGTGATCGAGGGCGAAATGAAGCTCACCGTCGATGCCGAAAGCTGGACGCTCAAGCACGGCGACAGCTTCCGCTTCGCAAGCCGCCGCCCGCATCGGTTCAGCAATCCTTCCAGTAACTCCAAGGCGGTCGTGCTCTGGGTCAACTGCGTCTCGGCGGCGCCCTGAGACTATAGGACGTGAACTCATAAATCCGTCGGCGTTGGCGGGCGTCCGCTTTGGTGCGCATTACGGACTCAAGTCGGACATCTCGACTCCAAGCACGCCTTCGCGACCTCGCGACGCCATGCGCCCGAGGCTTTGCTGTATCTTCCGCCCAAAGAGGGCGTGGGGAACGCCGGATGCCCGTGGCACCCGCAGCCTCGTGTGCACTTGGTAGAACGCACACGAGTAACAACGAGTACCCGGAATCACCCGGCGTCCCCGCACGCAATGGTTTTAACGGTTTGCTTCGTGCTCCCCGGCGATCGGGCTCTTTTGCCACCGTCGCCTTGCGGATTGAAGGTTTTGTCCAGCCCGGTTGAGCCGAACGAGCCTCCGCAAGACTTGACGCCAGCGTCGAGGCGTCAGGACCACACGACTTCACCGTCCGCAAGCAGCGCCGTCGTC
>DATHHQ010000546.1:0-5201 GCA_035490095.1 Bradyrhizobium sp. | reverse complement strand
ATCGCGTGACCGTCATCAATCAAGGGCATCACATCTTCACCGGTGCTCCGGCGGCGGCGCAAAGGGAGCCCGAAGTGGTGCGCGCCTATCTCGGCATGAACCAGCTCATCAGCGGGGGCGGCGATGACGCTTGCGGTTGAGAACCTATGCGTCGCCTATGGCGAGATCGAAGTACTGCACGGCGTGAACCTCGCGGTCGAGAAAGGCCAGATCATCGCGCTGCTCGGCGCGAACGGCGCCGGCAAGAGTACCACCATCAAGGCGATCATGGGACTGGTGAAACCATCTGCGGGCCGAATCCTGCTTGACGGGCGTGATCTGTCAGGCCAGGCCGCGCATCTCGCCGCCCGCGCCGGCATCGCGCTGGTCCCGGAGGGCCGCAAAATCTTCAAGAAGATGACGGTCGAGGAGAACCTGCAGGTCGGCGGTGTGGTGCGTACCGGTGCCGAGGTGCGCGAGCAGCTCGCCGACGTCTATGCGCTTTTTCCCAGACTCGGTGAGCGCCGCCGTCAGGTCGGCGGCACGCTGTCGGGTGGCGAGCAACAGATGCTCGCGATCGGCCGTGCGCTGATGTCGCGGCCGAACTTTATCCTGATGGACGAGCCGTCGCTCGGCCTTGCGCCGCTCGTCGTCGAGAGTGTGCACCAGGCGATCGACCGGATCCGTCGCGAGATGGGCATCGGCGGCATCCTGGTCGAACAGAACGTTGCAGTCGCACTGACCGTCGCGGCCCGCGCTTACGTGCTGATGCGTGGTTCGGTCGTACTCGAGGGCGACCCGAAGACCCTCGCGGCCTCGCCCCAGCTGAAGGATGCTTATCTCGGCATGGCGTCCGGACCCCCCCATTCCTATCCGGACATGGGCCATTGAAACGCCGGTTTGAACGTGAAGCGAAGTGGGAGACATCATGACCGAATTCGATTACGAGCTCTTTGCTATCCGTTATGCCACCCGTGACGCGCGACGCGGCGCGCACTTTATCGGCGGCGATCCGCACGACGGGCCGATGCCGATGGATTACTTCGTGTGGGTGGCAAGGGGCGGCGGCCGAACGTTCGTCATCGATACCGGCTTTAACGCGGAAATATCGGAAAAGCGCAAACGCACATTTTTGCGCTGTCCTGTGCAGGCGCTCGCCGCGCTCGGCATTGATGCGAATGCGGTTGAAGATGTCATTCTCACCCATCTGCATTACGACCATGTGGGCAATTTCGACCGCTTTCCGAAAGCGCGGTTTCATCTGCAAGAGCGCGAACTGGCCTATGCCACCGGGCGCTACATGCACTATCCGCGCCTGTCCCATTCGTTCGAGGTCGAGGACGTGTGCGGCATTGTGCGGCTGAATTATGCTGGGCGTGTGATGTTCTACAACGGCGACGCGGAGCTTGCGCCTGGCTTGACGGTGCATGCGGTGGGCGGCCATTCGGCGGGGCTTCAATTCGTCCGGGTCAAGACCCGCCGCGGATTTGTCGTGCTCGCCTCCGACGTCACTCATTTCTACGAAAACATGGCAAGCAGCCGGCCGTTTACAACGGCCTTCCATATCGGAGAAATGCTGGAGGGCTTTGACAGGCTGCTCGCACATGCGCCGGACGAGGGCCACATCGTCCCAGGGCACGATCCTCTGGTTATGAAGCTCTATCCGGCCCCCAGCCCTGAACTCGAAGGTGTTGCGGTGCGCCTGGACGTGCCGCCATCCGGCGTTGCGCCGTGCCGCGCAGACTATTCTTTCGACCACTGAAAATCGCAAGAGAATATCGCAAGAGAATAAGGTGGCCAGAACTCTGGCGAAGATCAGCGCATGGCATGATGTCCGCGCTGAACCCATGCAGGAGCAGCCCCGATGAAACCCAGGTCGCTCGTTCGATGGCTATCCATGATTGGCGTGGCCACCCTGGTGATGGTGGAGACGGCATTTGCTGCCGATGTCCACGTGATGATCTCCTCCCTGTCGGGTGCACCGCACGGCATCGCACTGGCTACGAGCTCAATCCGTGTTCTATGATGGATATTGAAGAAGACGGCTGGATCGGTGGGACGACACAGATAGAGCGGGATGACTTTTCTTCGAATCGTCATCCCGCTCTATCTTTTGATTTGAGCATGATCTCCGGGCAAACGCTTCGCGTTTGTCCCGAGGGAAAACCGGTGCCCGCTTTTCCGGATCATGCTCTAGTCTCAAAAAAATCCGGCGAATTCCAAGGAGACGCAGCATGCTGAAATCGATCGATCCAATTCTCGGCGCGGACGTGCTTTATGCGTTGCGCGCCATGGGCCACGGCGACGAACTCGTCATCTGTGACATGAATTTCCCGGCCGACGCGACCGCTCGTCAGAGCGTGCTCAAGCGGCTCCTCCGTATCGATAACGTAACCGCTGGCCGGGCGGCACGCGCTATCCTTTCAGTGCTGCCACTCGATTCCTTTGTCGACAAGCCCGCTTTGCGAATGGAAATCGTCGGCAAGCCCGATGAGGTTCCACCCGTGCAGATCGAGGTGCAGACCGAGATCGACGCTGCGCAGGGCCGCCCTTCGCCAATGGGTTCGATCGAGCGATTTGCCTTCTATGAACTCGCGAAGAAATCCTATTGCGTGATACAGACCGGCGAGCGTCGCTTCTATGGCTGCTTCATCTTCAAGAAAGGTGTCATTGCGCCCGACGCGGCTTAGCTCAAATGGATCGACAAGACCGGAGCGGCAACGAACGGCGGCTATTCATCTTGCAACGCCGAAAGCGCGCTTCCAGTTCGCGGCGTCGCCGCCTTTAACTTGCCGAACATGCCCGGCGCCACGCTTCCTCGCGGATTCGTTGACATCTATCAAGGCTGCTGCATACTCGAAAAGGCCTCTGTCACCACCTGTCCGGATTACGCCACCAAGAGCGGAAAACACATGAGTCTCCGAACGTCATATCCCCAGAATAACGGTGCTCAGGCGGCTGGAATTCGGCATCAAAAAAACAGGGAGGTTTCGTGGTGAAACAACAAGAGCACGATCAGCATCCCGGAATGCGACCAAACCGGCGCACTGTCCTCAAAGGAGCGGCCAGCGCCGCGGCCCTGGGTTCGACCGGCGCTCTCGGCGCCTTCTCCGAGCGTGCGCTGGCACAGGACAATCTGCGGGCGCGGATTTTACAAATGCCAGGTGTGGGCAAAGGCGCTCCAACCGACGCCGATTGGCAGAAGGTCGGCGAGCTTTGCCTCGGTCCGACCAAGGCGAGCGTCAAGGAGGGGGAATTCAAGGGCGTCGAGCTCTCTTTCATGGGGCTCAACAACCAGAACCTGCACAACCTGCTTTTCCGCGGCTTCCTGAAACCGTGGGAGGCCTATACGGGCGCGAAAATCTCCTGGATCGACCTTGCCCAGGCCGACTACAACCCGCGACTGCAACAAGCGATCGCCACCGGCACGGTCGACTTCGACATCCTTGAAATGGGCGCGCCGTTCGAGGGGGATGTGTGCGGCAAGGGCCTGGCGTCGGAAATGCCGGACTGGGTCAAGAAGCAGATCGATATCGACGATTATGTCGACTACCTGAAACCGCCGGTCGGAACCTGGAACGGCAAGACCTATCGCGTCACGATCGACGGCGATTGCCACAACTTCAACTACAGGACCGACTATTTCTCCGATCCCAATCTGGCCAAGGCCTGGAAGGACGCCGGCAACCCGGGCGAATGGGGCGTGCCGAAAACCTGGCAGCAGGTCCAGGCCGTGACCAAGTTCCTCAAGGGCAAGAAAATCAAGGGCCAGAATGCGTTCGGCTACCTCGATGCGCCGAAGCCCTGGGGTGGGTTCGGTTTCTATTTCCTCGGCAGCCGCGCCTCGGCTTATGCGAAGCATCCGGACGACAAGGCTTGGTTGTTCGATGTCGACACGATGAAGCCGCGCATCAACAATCCGGCCTGGGTTCGCGCCATTCAGGACGTCATCGACGCGCTGCCGTCCGAGCCGGCCGATCAGCTCAACGCCGATCCGAACACCACCGGCTTCCAGCAATTCCTGGCGGGCATCGGCTCGATGGTCCCCTGGTGGGGAGATATCGGCCAAGTGGCGAAAGCGAGCGACACCTCCGTTATCGGCGACGTCGTCGGTTTCGACATCCTGCCCGGGTCGGACGACGTCTACAATTCCAAGACACGCGCCTGGGAAAAGCTCGCGAGCGGTCCAAACCACGCTCCGAACTGCGCCTATCTCGGTTGGGGCATCTATGTCATGGCGAGGGTCGCCGGCGACGAACGCAAGCACAAGGCGGCCTGGAGCGCCGCAGCGCATCTCGGCGGCAAGGATCTGTCACTCTGGATGGTGATGTATCCGTCCGGCTTCCAGGTCCACCGCACCAGCCATTCCAATATCGAAGAGTGGGTGGCCGCGGGTTACGACAAGAAGTACATCACGTCCTATCTGAACTCGCAGTTCAGCTCCTATAATCACCCCAATCGTGCGGTCGAGCCGCGCATTCCGGGCATTTTCCAGTACTACAGTGTAGCGGAGGACGAGCTCACCAAGATCTTCGCCGGCCGGTACGATGCGCAGACCGGCGCCAACAACATCGCCGCGGCGTGGGAAAAGCTGACCGACCAAATCGGTCGCGAGAAGCAGATCGCGCTCTACAAGGCGTCGCTCGGCGCGTAGCTTTCCATCCACGTTTCATCCGGCGGATCATCGGGCCTTCGGCTGGCGTCGTTCACGGCACCAGCCGAAGCTTTCCCCGGCGAGGTGGTCAAAGCCCAAATTGGCAGAGTGCGACGTTGATACAAAACTCCTCACCGGCGGCGGATGACCGGCACGACAGGGTCGCATCGCATCGCATCCTTGGCAGCCGGAAGAACGCAGGACGAGCGCTCGTTGTCCTTGCCTCGCTCGGGCTCTTGCTGGTGCTCCTCATCCAAATCCTGCACGCCGCCGGAGCGATCGCGGCGGGGTTCGCCGATTGGCGCCCGATCCTCTACGCCTATTTGCTGTGGGCCACCGCGTTCGGCGTCGGACAAGTCGTCGCCCGGGGCGAACGCGGTCTGCGAGCGCTGTTTCTGCTGCCGGCGGTTTTGTTCACCGTTGCCGTGGTGATTTTTCCGACGCTGTTCGGGATTTACATCGCTTCGCTGGATTGGAACCTGAGTTCGTTTGAAGGCCCGCACTTCAACGGCCTCAACAATCTGATCGGATTGTTTCACGATACTTACTACTGGAATGCGCTCGGCAA
>DATHHQ010000545.1:0-15149 GCA_035490095.1 Bradyrhizobium sp. | reverse complement strand
TCACGGATAAACCAGAGTAACGGAAGATCCGGGTCACCGTCCCAGTTTCGTTCCTGACCGTTAATCCTTACCTTGATCATGATCGTTTCCTCGCTCTTCATAAGCTGTTGATGTCTGTTCGACGTGAGCGAGAACATGTTTCCTTACCGCTCAACGCCGTTGCTATGAGGTTTGCCGTATCGTCTCTGCACCATAAGAACCGATTGAATTGCCGTGTCGCGGGCCCGTCCTCCTATTTTATTTTTGCTTTGTTCACGAGAGCTGTTTGGCGAGATCGACGTTCCAGCACGCTACCAGAAGGCGGGATGGATCGACGTCACAACGCGTTGTCTCGCATTTGTATTTGGCGAAAGCGGGGCTTGCTCGCAGGTCTCGCATTTGGTCAGCAGTCCTTACGCATGACCCGAGCCCGACGAAATGCTGGTGGAGTTGGACCGCGACCGTAGCGATCGACACGAACGCACCGCACAAATTTCGAGTCTGAGCTGTTCTGCGAAATGCGCGTGATGTGTTTTTTGGTAGGTGTGATCAAATGAAGGGCAACTGTTTCTCGAAGACAGCTCTCACTGGCGAACACGAGCGGGACGCGCATCGCTCCGAACAAAAACTCAAAACAAAAATCTGTCGCCTTCATTTTGGCTGAGTTGCACGTTCAGCTTACGCCATGTCCGAATCCGACCGCAGCGCGACAACATCGCTCGAAAGCATCAGTGCGGACCTCGAGACGGCAACGCCGTCTTGTCCGGATTCAACACGGCGTGCGCTCATCTTGACGGCTCTCGCCGCAGGAGCATGCATAGCGGCGTCCAAGCCTGCCGCTGCTGCCGGTGAGGACCAGCCCGGCAGCGACGAGCGGCCTCAGAAAGCCGATGTTCTGATTTTTTCGGAAGGAGAACATGCCGGTGAAGTCATCAAGACGGAGGATCTAAAACTCGGTGGACCGCCGGTGCGCGCCTGGCCAAAGGATCCAAAAACCTCGGTGGTCCGCAAGGGCTCGCGGTTGAACGAGTTATTGGTCGTAAGACTGGATCCTGCCGAATTGGATGATGAGACGCGCCCGCGCGCTGCTGACGGCATCATCGCTTATTCGGCGATCTGCTCACACGCGGGGTGTCCCATTACGGCCTGGGTTAAAGCGGCAACGGGCGACAAAGACAAAGAAGTACTCAAATGCGTTTGCCATAATTCCGAATTTGACCCTCGGCACAGCGCGCAGGTGGTGTTTGGACCGGCGCCACGACGTCTTGCGGCACTTCCGTTGGCGACAGCCGACGGTTCGCTCACGGTAGCTGCAACATTTGTTGGAAAGGTAGGTCAGCAAGCAGGGTGACAGCGGTCGCCACCGCATCGGATTCCGCACAAAATATCAAAAAATAGAAATGGGTGAGAAAACAAACGGGAGGTAGCGTTTATGACCATGAAGCAATGGCTATTATCGAGTTTGGTCGCGTCCACATGCCTTGTTCCGATCACCGCCGGCGCCGGCCCGATCGAGAACTACAGCCCGGTGACCGCCGAGCGCCTGAAGAATCCCGAACCCGGTAACTGGATGCACTATCGCCGAACCTATGACGGTCAGGGATACAGCCCGCTCGACCAGATCAACACCTCGAACGTGAAAAACCTGACGCCGGCGTGGACCTTCTCGACCGGTGTGGTTGAGGGGCACGAGGCCCCGCCCATCATCAACAATGGTGTGATGTTCGTCGCAACCCCGATGGGGCAGGTGATAGCCCTCAACGCCAAGACCGGCGACCAGTATTGGCGATACAAACGCCAACTCCCTGACGATCTCTTTCAATTGCATCCGACCAGCCGCGGGGTCGGGCTGTGGCAGGACAAGCTGTATCTGGCCACGACCGACGACCACGTGGTCGCGCTCGATGCCAAGACGGGTAAAGTGGTCTGGGATACCAAGGTTCAGGACTACAAGAAGGGTCAGTACCTGACCCTGATGCCGCTGGTCATCGACGGGAAGGTCATCGTCGGCGGTTCCGGTGGTGAGTTCGGCGTGCGCGGTTACGTCGTTGCGTACGATGCCGACACGGGCAAGGAACTGTGGCGGACTTTCACCATTCCGGGCCCGGGCGAGCCAGGCCACGACACGTGGAGTGGCGATGACTGGAAGACGGGTGGCGGGTCTGCGTGGATGACAGGCAACTACGATCCCGATACCAAGACGATCTACTGGGGCGTCGGCAACGCCGCACCATGGCCGGGCTCAACCCACCCTGGCGACAACCTCTACACCAGTTCGGTCCTCGGGCTCGATCCTGATAGCGGCAAGATCAAAGCCTATCACCAGTATCATCAAAACGATTCCTGGGATTGGGACGAGGTGGAAGCCCCGATGCTGGTCGACCTGCAGAGGGATGGCCGCACCTTCAAGAGCCTCATCCATCCGGGACGCGACGCGATCTTCTGGGTGCTCGAGCGCAAGCCGGACAAGATCAACTACGTCGCCGGCTGGCCTTTCGTCCATACCGACGTCTGGAAAGGCATTGAGCCCGAGACTGGCAGGCCGATTGTCGACCCGGCCCACAAGCCGGTTGCCGGCAAGCGGGTTGAGTTCTGTCCGTCGCTGTGGGGCGGCAAGGATTGGCCGTCGGCGGCGTATAGTCCGAAGACCCGCTTTGTCTACGTCCCGGCCAACGAGAATTTCTGCGGAGGCTTTACCGGCGAGAAGGTGCCGTTGGTTGATGGTCAGCTTTGGCTGGGGACGAAACCCGAAGATATCGGTTTGAAGGTTCGTCCCGGCGCCGATCATTTCGGTGAACTGCAAGCGTGGGATCCGGCCACGGGAAAGAAGGTCTGGTCGAATAATTTCCCGAAATCGCAACTGTTTGGTTCGGTCACTGCTACCGGCGGCGATCTTGTCCTGGTCGGAGGTACCAATGACCGGATGTTCCGCGCCTATCATGCCAAGACAGGCGAATTGCTTTGGGAGCAAAAGACCAACTCCGGCATCATGGGCATGCCGATCGCGTATGAAGTCGATGGGACGGAATATATCGCCGTCCAGTCGGGCTGGGGCGTAGACGCGCAGGGCATCCAGGACGCATTGGCGACCCAGAACAATGTCGGTGTTGAGGATAACGTGCCGCAAGGCGGCGTCGTATGGGTGTTCGCCGTCAAGAAGTAATTGCCAAAAAAGTATCCAACTTCCGATCAAATCCTGGCCGTTTCAGGCAGCGGCCAGGTCACTTCCGGAAGTTCAGGGTCTCTTCAAAGCGTTCAGGCCTTCTGAATTGCGTCTGCCTTCAGCTTGAACGGCCGGCAGGTGCCCGTTACGCTCGCCCGGCAATGCTGGGGGAGGAAGAATGAGGCAGGTCCGGATCGGCGACATCACCATCGACGCCGTGATTGAGCGCGAAGGCCCGTGGCGGCGGCCGCAGGACTTCTTCCCGGCCTATGACGAGGCCGTATTCAAGCATCACTTGCCCTCGATGGAGCCGGAGGTATTCGACCAGGCGTTGGGAATGATGGTCATAACCTACCAGACCTTCGTGCTCCGAACGCCGCGCTACACGATCCTGGTGGACACCTGCACCGGAGAGGACAAGGGCCACCCGCCGCCATTCGATTTTCCCGGCAAGGAGCGCTGGCGAAATGAGTTGTTCGCGCTGGGAATTGCTTACGACAAAGTGGACTACGTGTTCTGCACGCATCTTCATATCGACCATACCGGCTGGAACACCACACTGCGCGACGGGCGCTGGGTGCCGACGTTTCCGAATGCGAAATACGTATTTCACAGACGAGAATATGCCGCTTGGGAAGCGGAGCACGCCCGAGGGGCCAATCCGCCCGGCACGGTATTCAGGGACAACTGCTTACCCGTCGTGGAAGCCGGGCAGGCGCTTTTGGTGGATGACGATTACGCTCTGGATGACACCATTACGCTGACGCCGACGCCGGGGCACTCGCCGTGCCATTGCTGCGTCAACATTTTCTCTCGCGGGCAGCGCGCGGTGGTGACCGGCGACATGATGCACCACGTGATCCAGTGCCGGGAGCCCGACTGGTCGCCGAGGGTCGATTGGGATGCAAAGCAGGCCGCGGTGTCGCGCCGAAAGTTTCTATCCTCCGTCGCAGATACCGATACGCTCATTCTGCCGATCCATTTCCCGACACCGACGGCAGGTTTGGTCAGGGCGGATGGGGATCGATTCAACTACCGCTTCAAGCGCGATTGAGACGCCGGCTCACGTTTTAATATCGAGCGCCGATAATCTTGCCGCTTCCTGCTCGATCCGTTCGGCGGTTTGGAGGCTCTGTTGGTCTAGCTTGATCGTCGATGCGTCGGCATTGGCGGTTTGGTCTGCAACGAGCCGGACTTCTGCCTGACTAACCGCAATGTGCGCCGGGAATGTTGGGCCGATGGTGGTCATGTCTCCCTCCTGGGTCCTATAAAATTTGCAGGGAGTCGTTCATGGTTTGTTAACAGGCTAGGTTAATGACGATTCTTTTGCCTACCGGAGCCAGTGGCAGCGGCAAAACCCGCCAGCGCGAACCGGAGATGGGGAAGGGCCGCCGTTCAATTGTGGACTGGTTCACATCCGCCGTCTGAGATATGAGCTACAAGCACCTAATCGAAAAGCATTTTTCCCGGCTATCATTGGAGCCGAACTTGAAGAAATCCTTTTGGCACTTCGGCTGTGCCGCGGCATTCGCGTTTCTCTTGAGCCAAACCAGTCTTGCACAGAAGCTTGTCGATCCTAATTCTGTCGCCCCCGAATTCCGCGCTGCCGCGGAAAAACGGCGTGCTGAACAGCTCAAGCTAAATGAATGCACCAAAAAGGCCATCGTGGTGAAAGTTCTGGTAAGGGATCGAGCCGCCTTTATCTCCAGTTGCGTCGACAGCCCTGACCAGACTGCAAACTAGTCTCGATCAGCCTTTCACCGGTTGGTTTGCTGCCTGGCCCGATCCGCGTCGCCGCGTGGTTTTCGCCAGTGCTTTTGTGGTAGACCAACGAAGTTGGCATGTCAGCGGGACACGAAGGTGGCAGAAGACGACCGCAGCGATGACCACAAGATCACTTTGGCGCAGCAAATCTTCGGAAGGGCGGCGGCGATCTCCGGACGCAATCCGCCTGAACCAAAAGCGGACGACCCGCCGAAGGCCAAAGTACCCCCCGTTGTCGTGCAAGATTTTCCGGTCAGCGAAATTTCACCACCGGCCGCCGCGAACCTGGAGCCCGTCGAAGGCGTGGCTCAGCAAAGGCAGCGCAAGACGGCAGCCGAACTGGCCGAAATGATCGAACACGACCTTGCGCGTCACCCGGACTGTCCTAAAGACGGTTTCCAGGTGACGGTCTATGGCGGGTCGCACTGGCGAGCCATGTTGACCATTACGCCGGCGGCTGGCCGTGTTCGCGATCCCCACGAATGGCGCGACCTCACCAATGAACTCGCTGAGCGGCTCCGCAAACGGTACGAATTGGCTTGGGAATAGTGCGGTTCGTGCACTGGGAAGCCATTTTTTCTCCGTTTCGGGCCGACCATCTCCCTCACTCAGTCAAGCCATCTCGCGCCTCAAAACTTTGAGGCCTGCCAGCGCGCCGGTCCATCTGTTATCGTGCTTCGACGACGTACCCAAGTTGTTTCAGGTTGTGGAACGCCTGAATTTCCATTGGCTTGGCCATTTTGGGAATCGTCACGACAAAGATTTTGCCCTTGTTTCTCTTCATTGTCGCGTGCACGTCCGCGAAATGGTTGAACTTGTTTTCCGAGATGATCGAACGCTTGCCCTGATCGTCGTGGTGAATGGCCAGAGACCACTTGGTACGCATTACAAATTTCCCCTAGTCGCTAGTCAAGATTCGTCATTCTTTGTTAGGAATTACGGCTTTTCGTTGCCTGATATTTTGAATTTCGGCGGCGGCGGTTATTATATGGAGGATTCCCATTTTGGGTCTCCATGGCGCGTTTCGATCGTTTCACATCCCTTATTCATTCGGCCAATTCGAAACCTGATCCGCCTCGGCCCGCAAATTCATTCGGTTTTCGTAAGCGCGGTATCCACCGGGCATGAGGGGCCTGTTCCGCCTCTTGGCGCGCAAAAGGACGGGTCTTGGCGTGGTCTTGCCGCGTTCGATACACCCTTCCACAGCCGCACCCCATGGCCTAAGAGCAGCCGCGACTTTTTTTCCGGCTCGTGGTGCACATGATTCGTCTCGACAACATCAGCAAGCAGATTGGCCACCAGATCCTCTTCATCGAGGCCTCCGCGGCGCTCCAGAAGGGCGAGAAGGTCGGCCTCGTCGGCCCCAATGGGGCCGGCAAGACGACGCTGTTCCGGATGATCACCGGCGAAGAGAGCCCCGACGAGGGACAGGTGGCCGTCGATCGCGGCGTCACCATCGGCTACTTCAGTCAGGACGTCGGCGAGATGTCGGGCCGCAGCGCGGTGTCCGAGGTGATGGACGGCGCTGGCCCCGTCAGCACCGTGGCCACCGAGCTGAAGGAGCTCGAGGCCGCCATGGGAGATCCGGATAGGGCTGATGACATGGATGATATCATCGAGCGCTACGGTGAGGTGCAGGCGCGCTTCGAGGAACTCGACGGCTACGCACTGGAGGGGCGGGCGCGCGAAGTCCTCGCGGGCCTGAGCTTCAGCCAGGAGATGATGGACGGTGACGTGGGCGCGCTGTCGGGCGGTTGGAAGATGCGCGTGGCGCTGGCTCGCATCCTCCTCATGCGCCCCGATGCCATGCTGCTGGACGAACCGAGCAACCATCTCGATCTGGAGAGCCTGATCTGGCTGGAGCAGTTCCTCAAGGGGTATGAGGGCGCGCTGCTGATGACCTCGCACGACCGCGAGTTCATGAACCGCATCATCACCAAAGTGATCGAGATCGATGGCGGCGCGTTGACGACGTACTCGGGCGACTACGAATTCTATCAGCAGCAACGCGCGCTGAGCGAGAAGCAGCAGCAGGCCCAGTTCGAGCGTCAGCAGGCGATGCTCGCCAAGGAAATCAACTTCATCGAGCGCTTCAAGGCGCGCGCCTCGCACGCAGCCCAGGTGCAGAGCCGGGTGAAGAAGCTGGAGAAGATCGACCGGGTGGAGCCGCCCAGGCGCCGCCAGATCGTGGAGTTCGAGTTTATGCCCGCGCCGCGCTCCGGAGAGGACGTGGTGAGCCTGAAGAAGGTGCACAAAGGCTATGGCAGCCGGAGCATCTACGAGGGGCTGGATTTTTCGGTGCGCCGCAGGGAGCGCTGGTGTGTCATGGGCATCAACGGCGCAGGAAAATCCACGCTGCTGAAACTGGTGGCGGGCTCCACGCCGCCGGACGATGGCACGGTGGCGCTGGGCGGCAGCGTGAAGATGGGTTATTTCGCGCAGCACGCCATGGATCTGCTGGACGGCGAGCGCACGGTGTTCGAGTTGCTGGAGGACTCGTTCCCGCAAGCAGGGCAGGGCTCGCTGCGCGCGCTGGCCGGCTGCTTCGGGTTCTCCGGCGACGACGTGGAGAAAAGATGCCGGGTGCTGTCGGGCGGTGAAAAAGCACGGCTGGTGATGGCGAAGATGCTGTTCGATCCGCCAAACTTCCTGGTGCTGGATGAGCCCACCAACCATCTGGACATGGCGACCAAGGAGATGCTCATCACCGCGCTGTCGCAGTATGAGGGCACCATGCTGTTTGTCTCACACGATCGGCACTTCTTGGCCGCGCTGTCCAATCGGGTGCTGGAGCTTACCCCCGAGGGCATTCACCAGTACGGCGGCGGCTACACGGAGTATGTGGCGCGCACCGGCCAGGAGGCTCCAGGCCTGCGCAGCTGAGCCGGGACCGGAAGGCGGAGGCGCGGGGCCGCCCGTCACGGCAGCGGTCGTGGCAAAAATGAACTCGCGACCCACACCCGACTGCTTTAAAAGCGTCTCGATGCCGCGAGAGGCGTGCGTCAGAATCCGGGTCGTTCATTAAATGCCGCTAGATTCGATCTTGGAAGTCGCCGGGCGCATTGACCGCTGGTGGTCAACCGCAAAGCGCGACATTCTGGCCGACCCGTTCGGGCAGATGGCAAGGGCAGGTCTGTTCCAGATCGGCCTCGCTGGCGCAGGAGCCGCACTCGACACCTATCGTGCCATAGCGATCGCCGAGCAGGCGATTGCAGCCAAAACCGGGCTGTTGGGGCTGGCGAGCGCCTTTGCCGCGCGACAAATGACGGCGCGGTTCTTTATTGCGGGTTTTGCGGACGCGGGTCAGCGCGCCACATGGCTTCCGCGCATTGCGGTTGGCCAGGTCTGTGCGGCGATCGCGATTTCCGAACCTGAAGTCGGAGCCCATCCGAAACATCTCCGGACGGTAGCCGAATCGAGCGGAGCTGGCTTCGTTGTTCGCGGTCGGAAGGCCTGGGTCACGAATGGCCCGATCGCGGATTTGTTTCTGGTGCTGGCCGTGACCGCGATCGAGGACGAACGCAAGCGATACGGGCTGTTTCTGATACCGAGGGAAACAGCCGGCCTAGCGGTAAAGCCGATGCAGACGCTGGACGCTCTCGCGCCGGCGTCGCACTGCGAACTGGAGTTCGACGGATGCCACGTCCCCGCGACGGCACTGGTGGGACAGGTGGCCGATGCTTATCCGGCCATGGCCCTGCCGTTTCGCGATGTCGAGGACACCGTCGGCACGGCCAACATTTCGGGGCTGCTGAGCTGGCTGCTTGAAAAGTCTGTCGCGCGCATCGAGCGCAGCGAAGACAATGCCTTGCGGCTCGGCCGCATCGCGGGTCTGGTGTCCCTCGTGCACGCGGCGAGCCGGCTCGCGGTGGCAGCACTCGACGGCGAAGGGCAGGATGTTCCTGCGCGGACGATTGGCGTTCGGCTGCTGGCGCGCGACATCGTCGATGAAATCCGCGAACTGCTGGCACAAGGCCCGCCGGCTGACGAAGCGACCTCCCGGGCGCTCGCCGCGTACGACCTGTTGTCCTCGGTCGCGCGCGAGCCCCGCAAGGTGCGACAGATCAGGCTTGGAAATTCCATAGGAAGCGAGAAACAATAATGAATAACCATTTGCCGGCGGATTCGATCGAGGCCGTTACCCGCGGGCTGGCGTCGGCCGGCTATATCGCCAGCAAGCAGATCGCGACCGCGGTCTATCTGGCCGAGCGCATCGAGAAGCCGATTCTGGTGGAAGGCCCGGCCGGCGTCGGCAAGACCGAATTGGCAAAAGCGCTGGCGGCATGGCGTGGGCTCAAGATGATCCGCATGCAATGCTATGAAGGGCTCGATGAAGCCAAGGCGCTGTACGAATGGAAGTACGCCAAGCAGCTTCTCTACACCCAGATTCTAAAGGACAAGCTCGGCGAAGTGCTCGGCGGCGCTGACACCTTATCAGCGGCGCTCGGCAAGCTGCATGATTTCGGCGACGTCTTCTTCTCGAAGGAATTCGTGGAGCCGCGCCCGCTGCTGCAGGCGCTGGAGCAGGAAAAGGGTTGCGTGCTGCTGGTCGACGAGATCGACAAATCGGACGCCGAATTCGAATCCCTGCTTCTGGAAATCCTGTCGGATTACCAGGTCAGTATCCCCGAACTCGGAACCGTCGTCGCGCTCGTGAAGCCCACGGTGATCCTGACCTCCAACGGCGAGCGCGACCTCAGCGATGCGCTCAAGCGCAGGTGCCTTCATCTGCATATCGGCTTCCCCGAGCAGAAGCTTGAAGAACGCATCGTCGAAAGCCGCGTCCCCGGAATTTCGCAATCGTTGCGCAAGCAGATCGTCGGCTTCATCAATCAGGTCCGTACCCTTGATCTGAAGAAACTGCCGTCGGTCAGCGAGACGATCGATTGGGCGCGCGTCCTGGTCCTTCTGCAGTCGACGGAACTGGATCATGAAACCGTCAAGGACACGCTCAATGTCCTGTTGAAATACGAAGCCGACATCGAGACCACCATGCCTCAGGTGACGACCTTCGTCGCCAAGGCCGGCCGGCAAGGCGTGTTCGGCTGATGCGCGAGGAACTGCACCGCTTTTTCCGGGCGGCCCGCGGAGCCGGCGTTCGGGTATCGCCCGCGGAAAGCATTGATGCCATGAAAGCGGTGGCCGATGTCGGATTTGGCGACAGGGGTATTCTGCGTGACACACTGCTGTTGACGCTCGCCAAGAGCCAGGACGAGAAGCAGGCGCTCGGCGAATGTTTTGATCTTTTCTTCAGCCAGCCGGAGGTGAAGGGCGAAACCGCGCCGCAGGATACTGCCGAAGGCGCTCCGCCAGGTTCGACGGAAGGCGAAACCCAGCCAGGCGACGCCGGCGCACAAACGCCCGAACTTGGCGAGCTTGCGCAGATGCTGATGTCGCGGGACCGCAACGCGATCGCGGCCGCAATGGCCAATGCTGCGAATGCCGCCTCGCTTTCCGACATCCGGTATTTTACCCAGCGCGGCATCTTCTCGTCACGGATTCTCGAGCAACTCGGCATTGAACGCCTTCGCGACGATCTGGACGCGCTGACGGCCGCTAATCCGGCGGAGGCTGAACGGTTGGCTGCCGCGCTGGAGGCGTTGCGCGAAAACGTGCGGGACGTCGTCAACCAGGCGCTGGTGCTCTACGGCCGCGAGGAGACCGAGAACCTGCGTAACGAAATCCTCCGCAACGCGCCGCTCGCCCGGCTCGAACGCCGGCAGGTCGAGCAGATGAAGGCCCTGATCCGCGCCATCGCGCGGCGGCTGCGCGAGCGTTACAGCAAGCCGCGTAAGCGCCAGCGGCGCGGGCATCTCGACACGCGAAAGACGCTGCGGCGCAACGCCGCCTGGGGCGGCGTCCCGTTCCTCACCTCATGGAAACGCCGCCACCGCGACCGGCCGAAGATCGTGGCGATCTGCGATGTCTCGGGATCGGTGGCGCAGGTGTCCGACTTCTTCCTGCTGTTGATCTACAGCCTGCATGAGGTGGTGGACGACGTGCGCTCGTTCGCCTTCTCCGGCCATCTCATCGAGGTCAGCGACATCCTCGATACCAGGTCGCCCGAAGAGGCCATGAGCGAGATCATGTCGAAGGTCGGATTCGGCTCGTCCGACTACGGCGGTTCGTTGGTGGATTTCGAGAAGGGTTGGATCCGGACGGTAACCGCGAAGACGACGGTGATCGTTCTCGGCGACGCGCGTACCAACAACCTCGATCCGCGCGCCGACATCCTTCGCCGCATTTCGGAGCGATCCAAGCGGCTGGTCTGGCTCAACCCCGAAGGACGCATGGCTTGGGGCTGGGGCGATTCCGAAATGCCACGATATGCCGCATTCTGCAGCGTCGTGCGCCAGTGCGCGACGGCAAAGCAGCTCGAACGCGCCGTGTCGGATATCGTGGCGGCTTATCAGTAATTGCTTTGAGCTTGGTTCAAGAACAGGCCGGCAACCGATTGCAACGGGATTTCATCCGCTGTTGGTGCAAAGCGGACATTCCACCCGCGAACCCCAGGTCCCCTTGCCAACGCTCGATCCCGTCCTATGCTGTATCGCCCGACAAGAGGCAACGGTACGGATGGGTAGTGAAACGATGGCCCAGGCAGAGGCGCTGCAACGCGCGCTGACGTCGATCGATGTCAGCGATCCCTACCTTTATCAGCAAGACTCCTGGCGGCCGCTGTTTTCGCAGTTGCGCCGCGATGATCCCGTGCATTACTGCGAGGCGTCGCGGTTCGGACCCTACTGGTCGGTGACACGCTACGACGACATCTTTACCGTTGAGCTTGACCATGAAAACTATTCATCGAGTTCGGAACTCGGCGGCATCCAGATCGCTGATCAGCCGAAGGGACGGGAGCTTGCGAATTTCATCCGAATGGATCCGCCTGGGCACACCGCGCAGCGCCGCACCGTGGCGCCGTCCAATCTCGCCAATTTCGAGCCGCTGATCCGCAAGCGTACCGCCGACGTGCTTGACGCGCTGCCGCGTGGCGAGACCTTCGACTGGGTGACGCGCGTTTCGGTCGAACTGACCAACATGATGCTCGCGACGCTGTTCGATTTTCCCTGGGCCGACCGGGAGAGGCTGACCTGGTGGTCCGATGTCGCCATCGCCAATGTGGATTCGGCCGATGCCGTCGTGCATTCCGAGGACGCGCGTTTCGCCGAGCTGACCAAAATGGGAGAATATTTCCGCAAACTGTGGGACGCACGCGCGGACGCGCCGCCGGCCTTCGACCTGATTTCGATGCTCGCCCGTGCCGACGCAACCCGCAATATGCCGCCGCGCGAATTTATCGGCACGCTTTCGCTTCTGATCGTGGGCGGTAACGACACCACGCGCAATTCCATGAGCGGTGGTCTGATGGCGCTGGTCGAAAACCCGGAACAGTTCGAACTGGTGCGCAGCCGGCATGAGTTGATCCCGAACCTGGTCGCCGAAATCATTCGTTATCAGACGCCGGTGCTGCATATGCGCCGCACCGCGCGCAACGATGTCGAACTCGCCGGCCGCAGGATTGCCAAAGGCGACAAGGTGGTGATGTGGTACATCTCCGGAAATCGCGACGAAGAAAAAATTGAACGCGCCGATGAATTCATCGTCGATCGCCCGAAGCCGCGCCAGCATCTGTCGTTTGGCGCCGGCATCCATCGCTGTGTCGGCGATCGGCTCGCCGAGCAGCAACTTCGGATTCTCTGGGAGGAGATCCTGCAGCGCAATTTTCGCTTCAAGATCATGGGACCGCCACAGCGGCTCTATTCGAATTTCATCCGCGGCATCCGCGCCCTTCCGGTGCAAATCATTTCGCAAGGCGCCTGAATGAACGACCCCGTGGATGTCTTGATCATTGGCGCCGGCGCGTCCGGCGCTGCCGTGGCGTGGTCACTGGCCGAGACCAAGATGCACATCCTGTGCCTCGAGCAAGGCGACTGGATGAATCCTGCCAATTATCCGAGTGCGGGGCGGGACTGGGAGGCGCGAGCCTATGGCGACTACTCACCGAGCCCCAACATTCGCGCCCGGCCCGAGGATTATCCCGTTAATGACGACAATTCGCCGATCAAGGTTTTGAATTTTAACGGCGTTGGCGGCTCTACCATCATGTATACGGCGCATTTTCCGCGGCTTCACCCTTCGGATTTTCGCGTGCGCACGCTGGATGGCGTGGCCGAGGACTGGCCGATTGACTATGACACGCTCGCGCCGTTCTTTGCCGAGAACGACCGGATGATGGGTGTCTCCGGGCTGTCAGGCGATCCTGCCTTTCCGCCCACGGAACCTCCGATGCCGCCGCTGCCGCTTGGCCGCTCCGGCGCCCGTCTTGCGAAGGCCATGAACAAGCTCGGCTGGCACTGGTGGCCCTCCGACACGACGGTGGCAACCGTCGACTACGAGGGGCGCGCGCGATGCATCAATCTGGGTCATTGCACGCCGGCCTGTGCGCAGGGCGCGAAGGCAAGCACGGACATCACCTACTGGCCGGTCGCGCTGCGCGCCGGGGTCGAGTTGCGCACGCGTTGCCGGGTGCGCGAGATCACGACCAACGAGCACGGCATGGCAACCGGCGTGGTGTACTACGACAAGGATGGCGTCGAGCAATTTCAGGCCGCCGAAGTCGTTGTGATCGCCTGCAACGGCATCGGAACGCCGAGGCTGCTGTTGAATTCGGCTTCCGGTCGCTTTCCGAACGGGCTTGCAAATTCCAGCGGACTGGTCGGCAAAAACCTGATGTTCCATCCCTACGCTCTACTCTACGGCTATGTGGACGAGCCGACCGACAGCAACCGTGCGCCGCCGACCTGCCTGTGGAGCAAGCAGTTTTACGAGACCGACCTCTCACGCGGCTTCGTGCGCGGCTATGCGTTCCAGTTCGGCCGCGGCGTCGGGCCTGTGGTGGAAGCCGTCATGAGCGAGGCCGAGGGCATCTTGCCCTGGGGAGCGGAACACCACAGGGTATTCCGTCGGCTCAACGGCCATCGCCTCAGCCTGGCGGCGATCTGCGAGGATCTGCCGGAGGAGCGTAACCGCGTCACACTCGATCCCGTTCTGAAGGACAGCCATGGCATCCCTGCGCCGCGGGTCGACTACACGATTGGAGAGAACTCGGCGAAAATGCTCGAACACGCCGTCGCGCGGGCCAAGGAGATTCTGGCCGCAGCTGGGGCCACGGATATCTGCATCAATTGTCCCATCCTGTATGGCGGCTGGCATCTGCTTGGCACGGCACGCATGGGGGGCGACCCCGCACGTTCGGTGGTGAACGAATGGGGACGGTCGCACGATGTCAAGAACCTGTTCATCGTTGATGGCAGTGTGTTTGTCACGTCGGGCGGCGTGAATCCAACCTCCACCATTCAGGCCATCGCGCTCTATATCGCCGATCAGATGAAGCAGCGCCTTGCCAATCTGTTCGATTGAGGCTGGTTATGTCCGCGGAAATCACTCTTAGCTCCCTTCAGCGTGACGATTTGCGTGTCGCTGCCGGCATGATCGTGCCTGCCAGTGCGGAATACTGTGTGCCCGGGGCAGACGACGCCACCATTCAAGCCGACATTGTTGCCACGCTCGGCCGCGACGCCGAACTGGTGCGTGATGCGCTCGATCATCTCGCGCGTCTTGCCGGGATGCCGCTTGCGAACCTTGGCGAGACGGCGCGCCATGCAGTGGCCAGTCAATTCCGCGCATCGGGCGGACCTGCCGCGGCGACGCTTACCCGCGTCGTGCTGCAATGCTACTACCGCGATGATCGTGTGCTGCGTTCGCTCGGGCTGGAGCTTCGGCCGCCATTTCCGCTGGGCTACGCGCTGGAGCAGGGCGACTGGTCGCTATTGGATCCTGTGAAGGCGCGGCCTTCGATGTGGCGTCGCACATCATGACATACAAACTGGGTTAAGCTTGATGAGCCCAGGCGTCTTCAGCGAAAATGGCAGGCGACCCAATGGCCATCGGAACTTTGCTTGAGCGCCGGCGTCTCGCTCTTGCAACGCGGAAACTGCGCGATGGGGCACCGGGTGTGAAAATGGCAGCCGGGTGGTGGGTTGATAGGACTGGGAACTTCGCCCGCCAACCTGATGCGCCGCCGTTTCACTTTTGGATCCGGAATCGGGACCGCCGATAGCAGCGCTTCGGTATAGGGGTGTAGCGGCGAGGTATAAAGCTCGCGGGCTGGCGCGGTCTCGACGATGCGCCCGAGATACATGACGGCAACGCGCTTGCTGATATGCTCGACGACCGACAGATC
>DATHHQ010000544.1:0-6330 GCA_035490095.1 Bradyrhizobium sp. | reverse complement strand
GGCGTATTGACGAAGAAATTCGGGCGATAGAAATCGCGCTCCGGATAAGCCGTCAACTCGTTCAGGTACTGCTCCAGCTCCCACTTCTGGGTGCGCCAGGTAAAGTAGGTGTAGGATTGGGTCAAGCCGAGTTTCGCGCGGCCCTTCATCAGCTTCGGCCGGGTAAATGCTTCCGCGAGGAAGATGACATCGGGATGGCGAAGCTGAATTTCATGGATCAGCCATTCCCAGAACCGGAACGGCTTGGTGTGGGGGTTGTCGACCCGGAAAATGTTTACTCCCTGCTCGATCCAGAACAGCACCACGTCGCGCAAGGCATTCCACAGCGCGCCGGCGTCCTCCGATGAAAAATCGGGGTTGACGATATCCTCGTATTTCTTGGGCGGGTTTTCCGCATAGCGCATCGAGCCGTCCGGCCGGCGCCTGAACCATTGCGGATGCTGCTTGAGCCAGGGATGATCGGGCGCACACTGGACCGCGAAGTCGAGTGCGACTTCAATATTGAGCAGCTTGCACGCCGCGACGAAGCCGCGGAAATCCTCCAGCGTGCCCAATTCCGGATGCACCGCGTCGTGGCCGCCCTCGGCGGCGCCGATGGCGTAGGGACTTCCGGGATCGCCTGCCGCCGCGGTCACCGCATTGTTGCGGCCCTTGCGGTTGACGTGGCCGATGGGATGAATCGGCGTCAGATACACTACGTCGAAGCCCATCGCCGCGATATCAGGCAAGCGCGCGATACAATCCTTGAAGGTGCCGTGCTGGCCGGGAGTAAGGCCCTGGCTACGTGGCACCATCTCGTACCACGCGCCGGTCCGTGCCCGCGGCCGGTCCGCGACAAATGGAAACAATGGCGATCGCGTTAGGTCTGGCCGCAACTGGCTTTCGGCCATGGCGTCATTCAATTCGGCCGTCAGCAGCGGCGCGACGTCGCCGGTTCGAAGATAATTCTCGCATTGCCGCACGATGATCGCGGTCGCGGCCGGCCCGCCGCACTGCGCCTTCGTCAGCATGCCCGCGCCTTCGATCGCGTCGAGGGTAAGATCGACGCCGGCTTTCTGCTTCAGCTCAAATCCGTGCCGCCAGGTCGCGAATTCGTCGGTCCATGCCTCGATCGCATAGACATAGCGTCCGGGCGCGTCCGGCACGAACGATCCGCTCCAGCGATCGTTGCCATGGTGGGTCATGGGCTCGCGGCGCCACTCCCGGTCCCGCTCGCGACGCCAGACCAGGGACGCTGCCGCCACGTCATGCCCGTCGCGATAGATGTCCGCCCAAACTTCGACGCGCTCTCCGACGATACGCTTCACTGCAAAGCGGCCGCCGTCGATTTGGGGATAAACATCTTCAATATGAAAGGCGCCGCCGTCAGCGGCGCTCTCGACAGTTTGAGTTGTTTTGTTCACGGTGATGCCATTGACATGGAAATGACGTCCCGTTTCGTTTGCGGGAAAGGAGACGTTCCGGACATTTATACAAAGCCGTTCGTTGGGCAATGGTTCCCGGGGAACGGCGGGGATGCCAGAGAGTTAACCATGGCTATCCTCTTCCTGCATCTAGACAATTTCGCGACGTCACTCACCGTTGCGTGCAAAGCGCGTGCCGAATGGACCTTTTCACCCAAGCTACAAACCTCGGAATCCAGACCGAATTTATCGACGGTCAGGGTCACCGCCATGTGACGGATGCCGCGGCGCTGAAAATCATTCTCGATGCCCTGCCGGCTCGGGTGCCGCAACCGTTGCTCAATCAAGCGGTGGTGATCCGGTCCGGGCAGCCCTTGCGGACCGAACTCAGCCAGGCCGCCGTGCCACCGTTGCGCTGGAAAATCATGGCGGGTCCTAAGGTTATGGCGCGGGGCCAGACCTGTGACCGCGTCATCGCCTGGCCGTCGGACCTGTCTGTTGGTTCGTACCGGCTGTGCTTGACCGATGCTTCCTCCGTTACCGAAGAAACGCCACTGATTGTGGCGCCGCCAAGGGCATTCGACGGCGATTTCGACCGGTGCTGGCTGCTCGCGGTCCAGCTCTATGGCATCCGCTCGGCGCGCAACTGGGGGATCGGGGACTTCACCGACCTCGAAGGGTTGCTTGAACTCGCGAGCCAATTGGGGGCGGATGGTGTCGGCCTCAATCCGCTGCACGCGCTGTTCGATGACCGCCCGGCCGATTGCAGCCCCTATTCGCCGAACAGCCGGCTGTTTCTCAATCCGCTCTATATCGACGTTGAAAAACTTCCGGAATTTGAGCCCGGTGCTTTCGCCGAAAACAGCGACACCATCGTCCGGCTGCGGCAGAGCGATATCGTCGATTATGCCGCCGTCGCCGAACTGAAATGGCGCGGGCTGCGATCGGCGTTTGAGGTCTTCAAGACCAATCCCAGCACCGAACGTCTGGCGGCTTTCTCGAAGTTTCGCAACGAGCGCGGGGCAATGCTTTCGCGGTTCGCCTGCTTCGAAGTTCTGCGGCATAAATTCAATCGGCCCTGGTGGGAATGGCCAGCGGAGTGGCAGCAGCCGGACGACGCCCGAAGCGCGGCACTTCACGCGGGCCCTGATTCTGCCGAGATCGAGTTCGTCAAATTCGTTCAATGGTCTGCCGACCAGCAGTTGCAGTCGTGCCGCGATCGCGCCGCGAGGCTCGGAATGAAGGTCGGTCTGTATCTCGATGTGGCCGTCGGCGTGCAATCCGACGGATTCGACGCGTGGAAGGAGCAAAGCGCGATTTCCCGGCATCTTTCCGTCGGCGCGCCGCCGGATGCCCTCAACACCGCCGGCCAGAACTGGGGCCTCGCCGGGTTCAACGCCGCCGGTCTGGAAATTCAGTCCTTCGAACCGTATCGGGAGATGCTGCGGGCTTCGATGCGCCATGCCGGCGCGATCCGGCTCGATCATGTGCTTGGACTCAAGCGGCTTTATCTGGTGCCGCATGGCTTTGCCGCCGACAACGGCGTCTATGTGCAAATGCCGTTCGAGGCGCTGCTGGCGGCGACCGCGCAGGAGAGCGTGGCGCATCGATGCGTGGTGATCGGCGAGGATCTCGGCACCGTGCCGGAGGGCTTTCGCGAGCAAATGGCGGAGTGGGGTATCTGGTCGTACCAGGTAATGATGTTCGAGCGTGACGATCATGGCTCGTTTCGAGGTGTCGACCACTATGCGTCGAATGCCCTCGTCACCTTCAACACCCATGATCTGTCGACCTATGCGGGCTGGCGCTGCTTCAGCGATCTCGCGCTGAAACGGTCGCTGGGGATCGATCCCGGCGAAAGCGACGAAGCGCGATGGCATGCACTTGCGATGCTGACCGACGTGCTGCGTCATCACGCCGTCGACGGTCACGATCTTTATGCCGTCGCGGGCTTTCTGGCGCGGACCAAATCCCGCCTGCTTGCGATATCGCTCGAGGATCTGCTGGGCGTGATCGATCAGCCCAATATTCCCGGCACCGTCGACGAACATCCGAATTGGCGGCGGCGGCTGCCGCTTGCGATCGACGAGATCGCGTCTGCGATCGACGTTCCCGCGCTTAAGGCAGCGACCGGGGAGCGGACGCACGCGGCGGTCTGACGCACAAACCATTTCAGCGGTGATAGCGATTTGTCCTCGAGAATTGAAGACTATGGGTTGATCGGCGATTGTGAGACCGCGGCGTTGGTTGGCCGCGACGGATCGATCGATTGGCTGTGCTGGCCCGCCTTCGATTCCGACGCGTGTTTCGCGGCCTTACTCGGCACCGGCAAGCATGGCCGATGGCTGATCACGCCTGCGGGGGAAATTACAGAATCCTCGCGCCGCTACTGGGGTCATACGCTGATCCTGGAGACGCGCTTTGAAACCGCAACCGGTGTCGTCGCGCTGATCGATTTCATGCCGCCGCGCGGCAACGCCTCCGACGTCGTCCGACTGGTGCGCGGCGTGCGCGGCCGGGTGAAGCTGCGGATGGAGCTGGTGATCCGGTTTGGGTTCGGCGCCGATATCCCCTGGGTCAAGCGGACCGACGATGGCGCGCTGCTTGCGATTTGCGGGCAGGACATGACCGTGCTGCGAACCCCGGTCGAGACCCGCGGCGAGGACATGACCACGGTCGCCGATTTCGAGGTGGGCGAAGGCCAGACCATCCCCTTCGTGCTCACCTACGGGCCTTCGCATCTGCCGCTGCCTGGGCCGATCAATCCGGCGGACGCGTTGCAGGATACCGAAGATTTCTGGACCGATTGGTGCAGTCATTGCAAGTATGAGGGAGATAACCGGGACCTGGTGCTGCGTTCGCTGATCACGCTGAAAGCGCTGACCTACGGACCGACCGGCGGCATCGTCGCGGCGCCGACCACCTCGCTGCCGGAGAAGCTCGGGGGCGCGAGAAACTGGGATTACCGGTTTTGCTGGCTGCGCGACGCTACCTTTACGTTGTTGGCGCTGATGAACAGCGGCTACACCGAGGAAGCCTCCGCCTGGCACAACTGGCTGCTGCGCGCTGTGGCCGGATCGCCGGTGAACATGCAGATCATGTACGGCATCATGGGCCAGCGGCGGCTCCTGGAATGGGAAGCGGGCTGGTTGCCGGGCTACGAAGGTGCACAGCCGGTTCGAATCGGCAACGCGGCGCACGCCCAACTGCAGCTTGATGTCTACGGCGAATTGATCGACGCCTTTCATCAGTCGCGCATGGCCGAGCTGGAACTTGACGAAGGCTCCTGGGCCCTGGAATGCACAGTGCTGGAGCACCTGGCGGAAGTGTGGGACCAGCCGGACCACGGCATCTGGGAGCGGCGCGGCGAGGGCAGGCATTACGTCTCGTCGAAAGTGATGACCTGGGTGGCGTTCGATCGCGGCATCAAAAGCGCTGAAAAGTTCGGATTCGATGCGCCGCTCGATCGATGGCGGACATTGCGCGATACCATCTGTCGCGAAGTTTGCGACAAGGGTTTTGATCGTGAGCAGAACGCGTTTGTCGAATCCTACGGGTCGCAATTGCTCGACGCCAGCATCCTGCTGCTGCCCGCGGTGGGCTTCCTGCCGGCGTCCGACCCCCGCGTTCGCGGCACGATCGAGGCCATCGAGAAACATATGATGCGCGACGGATTTGTGCTGCGGCACGATCCCCGCGAGATTTCGGAGGAACGGCAGCCGATCGAAGGCGCGTTTCTCGCCTGCACCCTTTGGCTCGCCGACGCCCATGTGCTGTCAGGCGAAATCGCCAAGGCGCAGGCGCTGTTCGACCGGGTAGCGGGGATTGCCAACGATCTCGGCCTTTTGGCGGAGGAGTTCGATTCCGGCGAAGGGCGCCAGACCGGCAATTTCCCGCAGGCGCTGACCCACATCGCGCTGATCAATACAGCTCACAATCTCAGCGATGCCAAAAAGCCGGTTGAAAAGCCGGCAATGCAGCGGTCGAAGTAGGAGCGGACCAGCCGCCGGGCTGGGGCGGCCTTCACTGCGGCATGGTGTGGAACTCGCGAGCCCCCAATTCCTTATCATCCAGATTCGCTGGAGGTTGCCTGATGATCCGCTTTTTGGTGGCGACGATTTTGTCGACTTGGCTGGTGTTTCCGGCCCTGGGCGCCGGTCTCGATGCGGCAACCATCAATGGTGCGGAATATCGCGCAAAGCTTCCGGCCGATGACAAAGTTGATGCTGTGGTGGTCAAGCTTCAGGTTCTTCTGGATCGGGCTCGGTTCTCGCCCGGAGAAATCGATGGCAAGCTCGGTGAGAACGCGCAAAAAGCTCTGAAAGCCTTCGCGGAAGCTAAAGGTTTGGCCTCCGATAAAGTGCTCACGCCGGAGATTTGGAAAGCGCTGGCAGCGACCAGCGGCGACCCCATCATCACCGATTACAAGATTTCCAAGAGCGATGCGCAAGGACCGTATTTGGAAAAACTGCCGGCGAAAATGGACGACATGAAAGGCCTCAAGGCGCTCAGCTATACGAGCCCTCGCGAAGCCATCGCCGAGAAGTTTCATATGAGCCAAGAGCTGCTAACGGCGCTGAACACCGGCAAGAAATTTGATCAGCCCGGCGAAACCCTGTCCGTTACCAACGTGCTCACCAAGCAAGCCAGGTTGAAGGTCGGCCGGATTGAAGTCGATAAATCGGGTCAGACGGTCAAGGCTTTCGCGCCCTCGGGCGAGCTTGTTGCCTTCTTTCCAGCCACAGTCGGAAGTGACGAGAGGCCAACCCCGGCTGGCACGCTCAAAGTCGTCTCGGCCGATGCCAATCCGAACTATCGCTATAATCCGGACTACAAGTTCAAAGGCGTAAAATCCAAAGAGGCTTTCACCATCAAGCCAGGGCCGAACAACCCGGCGGGGTCGTATTGGATTGGGCTTTCATCGGAA
>DATHHQ010000543.1:0-2701 GCA_035490095.1 Bradyrhizobium sp. | reverse complement strand
CGACGGCGCAGCCACAGATAGAGGCCGGTTATCAAAACGACGATGGTAATGACGTCGAGCACCGCCCAGATGATTTTCAAGGGCATGCCGCCGTAATCGCCAAAGTGAAGCGGTTGTGAAATCAAAAGCGCGGTGACGTACCAGGGCAGATTCCTTGTATCGGTCAATTTCCCGGTGGCGGCATCGATGAGCGCGGGCTTCAACAACTTCGCGGTCAACGGCGTGTTGCCGCGCATGAAGACGCCGTAGTGGCTCTTGCTGCTGAAGATGGAGCCGGGAAATGCCACGAAGGCCGGTTTCATATCCGGTTGCGCTTGCTGTGCCGTTGCGACCGCAGCCGTCAGCGACGTCGGCTGAGCGACCGGAGGGCGGTCGGCATATTGCGACGTCATCTCCGCAAGCTGTCCGAATTGCCAGACCTTGATGACAAGGTCGGCCCAGGTATTGATGACACCGGTGAACCCAACCACCAGCATCCAGACGACGAGCAATATGCCGGCAAGGTTGTGCAGATCAAGCCACCGCACGATGCGGGGCCGTTCGCGCCGGTAGGCGCCGAAGTTCAGCTTCCGCATCGACGGCGCGTAGACGACGATCCCCGATACGATCGCCGCGCAAAACAGGATACCCATCAGCCCCAGAAACAGCTTTCCGGGCAGGCCGGCGAACATGTCGGTGTGTAGCTTGAGCATGATATAGGTGAAACGCCGGGTAACGTCGGGCGCGTCGAGGAAGGCGCCAGTGTGTGCGTCAACCCGGATGATGCGATTATCAGTCGGGTTGACGTCGATCGATGGGCCGACGCTCAACAACAGCGAATTGGCATCGTCGGGATCCCAGATCAGGAAGTGCGCGACCTGCTTTGGCGCGGCCGCAAGGCCGCTTGCAACCGCGCGGTCGAGATCCGCAAGCGGCGTACCCTCGGGCACCGCCGCCGCCTTCACCTGCTCATGAAGCAGATCGTCGATCTCCTCGTGGAAGATCAGCGGCAGGCCCGTGATGCACAACAGTAGCATGAAGATCGTGCAGACGATGCTGGACCATTTATGGACCCAGGCCCATTTTCGCAGCGACGAACTTCCGGACGTCAAAACTCGTCTCCTAGTTCCATGCGTATTTGACGGTTCCGAGAACCGTGCGAGCAGCACCAAGACCACAATAAGCGAAACCGGTCACACAAGATGCGACATAGTAACGGTTCGCCAGATTGGTCGCGTTGATCTGAGCGCTCCATCCCTTGAGATCGGGGCGCAGATATTTGAAATCAAAGCTGATGGTGGCATCGAACAAGGTGTAGTCCGGGATTAGAATCGCATTGGCGGCATCGCCAAAACTCTCGCCGACATAGCGCACGCCGCCGCCGATGCCGAGACCTGCGACCGGGCCGTCATACCATGTATATTTAGCCCATAGCGAGGCCTGTTCGAGCGCGGTGTTGACCAGATAATTGCCGACGAAGCCGTCGTTGCTCTTTGTCACCCTCGGATCGTACTTGCTGTAACCGCCGACGATCTCCAACTCTCTTGTCACGTTGCCACGCGCCTCGAATTCAAATCCCCGCACCCGTGCTTCGCCGGTCTGGACACTGAAGGCGATATTGGTCGGATCGGCGGTCAGCACATTCTGCTGGGTGGTGTCGAAAAATGCCGCCGTCAGCATCAAATTCGGGCCTGATGGCTTGAACTTGACACCTATCTCGGCGCCCTCGCCGGTGGTCGGCTTGAAGACGTGACCGAACTGGTCGGTGCCCGTGGTCGGCACAAACGAGGTCGAATAATTGGCGTAGGGCGAGATGCCGTTGTCGAACAGATAGTTCAGGCCGACACGGCCGGTCGATGCTCTGTCATTCTGCAGATACGTCCCGGCTGCGGGGAAAATGCCCTTGCTGACTGTTTCTGCCTGCGCCAAATCCTGCCGTCCCGTGAGCGTCAGCGTCCAGCGATCGAGCTTGACCTGATCCTGGGCATAGAGCCCTGCCTGCTTCTGCGTGGTCTCGGTATTGATGAAGGACGGCAGCGTGCTCGGTGGCGGCAGGAAGGCGCCATAGACCGGCGCGAAGACGTCGATCGGCGCGATCGGCGCGAACTTATAATCCGAGGTCGCGGTCTGGTACTGATAGTCGAACCCGACCAGGACCTTGTGCATAAGCGGTCCGGTCGCGAAGTCGGCCTGGACCTGATTGTCCAGTGCGGCATTCTGCACGGCCGAGTTCACATAATTGATCGAGCGCGGCCCGGTTCTGAAATCGGCCAGCACGCCGGTGGCCGAGGTGGGAAATCCAAAGAAACCTTCGGAGCGAACGCCCACCAGGTTGTTCGACACGTCGAAGTAGCGAAAATTGGAGCGGAACTGCAGATTGTTGTCGAAACGGTGCTCGAACGCATAGCCGAGAGAAAACTGTTCCAGCTTGTAGCCGTCAGCGCCGGGCTCACCGAGGTAGCGGCTGTAGGGAACGCGCCCGAACGGATTGGGCAATAGCGACGCGCCGCCGGGCACATATTGCTGCCATCCCTTGTTGTCGATGTTCTGATAATGCGACAGCAGCGTAAACGAGGTGTCCGTCGTCGGCCGCCACGTCAGGCTCGGCGCGATAAACACCTTGTTCTCGTGCACGAAGTCCTGCTGCCCGTCGGTGCTTCGGGCAAGACCGACGAGCCGGTAAAGCAACTCACCATTCTTGTCGATCGGTCCCGACGTGTCG
>DATHHQ010000542.1:0-8656 GCA_035490095.1 Bradyrhizobium sp. | reverse complement strand
TCCGCGCTGTCGATCAATCCGCTGCGCCACAGCCAGTACTTGATCGGCGCCGGGCTTGGTTCGGAGAACAGCAATCGGGTGAGATCCGCAACCGATCGCCAGCAAGACAGCGCGGCATCGCGTTCGCCCGCCACCACCAGGCTCCGAACTGACGCGAACGTTTCGGTTTCGATATGCGCGGAGGCCAGAATGCCGCCGTCGGCGCCATCGACCAGCGCCTCATGATATTGAGCGTCCTCGCCGGTGAGAACGGCGAAGCCGGCCGGGCGCCGGCGCAGGAGTTCGAGCGATTGCTCCCGGTCATCACAGCAATCCTTGAGTCCGACGATGTCGGGATGATCGGCCAGCCGCAGCATCGCCTCATTGCCGAGATTGACGCCAGTCCGGTACGGAATGTTGTAGATCATGACGGGGTGGCGCGCGCGATCGGCGAGCGCACTGAAGTGCCGCTGCAAGCCCTGCTGCGACGGCCGCGAGTAATACGGGCAGGAAATCAGGTATCCGTCGATCGGCCACGCCGCGGTTCTGTCCAGTGTGTCCAGCAACGCGCGCGTGTTGCTGCCGGACAGGCCGAGGCAGACCGAAAGATTCCTGGCCCCGCCGATTTCGTCCCGCACGGCGAATACAAGCCGTTCGGTTTCCTCAGGTGTGAGTGTGAGGCTCTCGCCCGTGGTGGCGGCGAGAATCAATCCATTGACGGGAAGCGCCGCGTAATGCCGCACCAGCCGCCGCAGCGAGGTCTCGTCGAGTTCGCCATTCCGGAACGGCGTGACCAGCGGCAGCCAGAGGCCATGCAGGAAAGTTCGAAGATCGGAAGCTCGCAGATCGGAAACTCGAAGGTCGGTCATGGGTCCATCTCCTTGAAGTTGAGCCGGAGACGGGACAATAAAAAACCCCGTCCAGACGGCGGGGTTTTGGCGGATCGATATGGGCGAAGTCTATCGCGCGCGTCGATCTCCAGTCCCCGCAAGGGGAGCTTTTTTCGACGGCGCTGCGATGCACATATTGGTGATCATTCGGGAATGATGATTGGCGACGCCTGATCTGTCAACGTCGGAATGACGACACAGCGCGCGAGTTGCGTTGCCGCAAAAAAAAGCCGGGCTCAAAGGAGCCCGGCCTAAGGTATTGGCCACGTGAGGCCGACACAATCACCTTCCAAGAGGGATTACTGAGCGTCCGCGCCACTGGAGGAGGGGGACAAATGCGCAACGCGAATGCTCAGCGTCTAAACATTATGGGCCGCGTTGGCGCCTTGCAGCAAGCGCCCGCACCGCATGTCAGTCATGCGGAGGGGGCTTATCGAGCGATAATCAGGACGGCCAGCGCTGCGCCTTGCTCACCACGAAGTCGCGAAATACCTGCACCCGCGCCACCGTCTTCAACTCTTCGGGATAAACGAAATAGGTATCGAGCTGGATCGAATCCGATTCGCCAAACAGCTGCACCAGGCGGGTATTTTCCTCGATCAGATAGTCCGGCAGCGCCGCGATCCCCAATCCCTGCTGGCAGGCGCGGACCAGGCCGAGGATGTTATTGACCCTGAAGAAGGCCTCGCGCGGACCTGAGCCATTGCGGCCGGCATCGATCAGCCAGCTGCGATTCTGCAAGTGCGGTTGAAGCTGTGTATCGCTCAGCAGGGCGATGCGATGCGAGTCGAGGTCGTCGAGGGTGCGCGGCGTGCCGAAGCGCTTGATGTATTCCGGCGAGCAATAGGCATGGAAGCCGATCGAGAACAGCTTGCGCTGGATCAGGTCCGGCTGGGTCGGCTTGCGGGTGCGGATCGCGACGTCGGCCTCGCGCATCGACAGATCGAGGTCTTCGTCGGTGACGATCAGCGAGATACGGATATCCGGATAGAGTGCTGTAAATTCGTCGAGCCGCGGAATCAGCCAGTTGATGCCGAGCGCCGGCGGGGTCTGGATCTTGAGATCGCCGCTCGGCCGCTCGCGGCTGTCGGTCAGCTTGGCGCGCGCCGCCTGCAGCTGCATGAACACGTCATGCGCGGTGCGAAACAACAGGTCGCCCTGCTCGGTGAGGATCAGGCCGCGCGCATGGCGATGAAACAGCGAGACCGAAAGCTCCTGCTCCAGCGCGCTGACCTGCCGCGACACCGCCGATTGCGACAGCCCCAGCTGTTCGCCGGCATGGGTGAAGCTGCCTGCTTCCGCCGCCGCGTGAAATACTTTCAGCTTGTCCCAATCCATATCGGCAGATCCGTTGCGCGTTCGAGCCATGACTATTCCGCCGCCGCGCGATCACTCGCGCGCAGAGCGAGAAAGCGTTCGGCTTCGAGGGCGGCCATGCAGCCAAGGCCCGCGGCCGTGACTGCCTGCCGGTAGGTTTCGTCGGCGACGTCGCCGGCGGCGAACACGCCGGGCACCGAGGTCGCGGTCGAGTTCGGCGCCACCTCGACATATCCGGATGGCTTCAGCTTGATCTGGCCGAGGATCAGCTCGGTCGCGGGCGCGTGCCCGATCGCGATGAAGACGCCGTCCGCCGGCAGTTCGGTCAGCGCGCCGGTCTTGACATTCTTCAGCCGGATATGAGTGACCTTGCCGGGATTTTCGGTGCCGCAGATTTCGTCGATGGCTGAGTCCCACACCACCTTGATCTTGGGGTTCTTGAACAGGCGATCCTGCAGGATGCGCTCGGCGCGGAAGTGATCGCGGCGATGCACGACGGTGACTTGAGACGCAAAGTTGGTCAGAAACAGCGCTTCCTCGACCGCGGTGTTGCCGCCGCCGACCACCATGACTTCCTTGCCGCGATAGAAAAATCCGTCGCAGGTCGCGCAGGCCGAGACGCCAAAACCCTTGAATTTTTCTTCCGACGGCGTGCCGAGCCAGCGTGCCTGGGCGCCGGTGGCGAGAATGACGGTTTCGGCGAGATAGACGTCGCCGCTGTCGCAGGTCAGACGGAACGGCCGATGGGCGAGCTCAAGCTTGGTGACGAGGTCGGTGACGATCCTGGTGCCGACATGGGCGGCCTGCTTTTCCATCTGCTCCATCAGCCATGGGCCCTGGATGACGTCGGCGAACCCCGGATAGTTTTCCACGTCAGTGGTGATGGTGAGCTGGCCGCCGGGCTGGATGCCTTGAATCAAGACCGGTTCCAGCATCGCGCGGGCAGCATAGATCGCGGCGGTGTAGCCAGCCGGGCCGGAACCAATGATGACGACCTTGGCATGGATAGGGGCAGGCATCGAGCAGATCCCACTCTTAAGGGAATTTGGTCAGCGCTTGAGCGGAATACGCCCGGGAAGGCGTCGCGATGGCGCCGAAAGTGTCAAATCCAAGATAGGATATCTGGCCAGCTATGCAAGAATTGCAATCCATATCGGCAAATTTTCCCCTTCGTTTCCCAAAAATGGCGCACCGCACGCGCAATAAAATTGCGCAAAGGCCACCAGCTGGGCTAAGAGTGTTGCCTCCGCCGCCTTTGTCAGCCCAGGAACTGGACCCGCGTGCCGAAGAATCTTGACGAGATCGACCTCAAAATCCTCAGCGAAATCCAGGCCGACGGCCGAATCACCAACGTCGAACTGGCCAAACGCGTCGGGATTTCGCCTCCGCCCTGCCTGCGGCGGGTGCGAGCGCTGGAGGAGGCCGGCTATATCCAGGGGTATCGCGGACTACTGGATCCGCGCCGGCTCGGGTTTGATGTCACGGTGTTCGCATCGGTGCATCTTTCCAGTCAGGCCGACGCCGATTTGCGCGCGTTCGAGGAATTCGTGCGCGCCGAGCCGTTGGTGCGGGAGTGCTGGATGTTGTCGGGCGAGGTCGACTTCATTCTGAAATGCGTGGCGCCCGACATGGCGACTTTTCAGAATTTCGTCACGCATCTGACGGCGGCGCCGCATGTGCGCAACGTCAGGACATCGCTGGTGCTGCACAACTCGAAATACGAGGCGGCGGTGCCGCTCGATTTGAAGGTTCCGGGATAAGTTTTGCCGCCTGTCCGTGGCGGCCGCGACCACCACGTACTCGTCATGGCCGGGCTTCGTCCCGGCCATCCACGTCTTTGCGGAGGTGAATTGCGCCAAGACGTGGATGCCCGGCATCGCAGACAGTTTACGCGGTCTGCGCAAGGCAGACCGCTATGGCCGGGCATGACGAAGTTGGGTGTTGTCGATGATGCGCTATCAGCTCTTCTTGCGGACGATCGCGTCGAGGCTGTACGGGCCACCGCCCGCGCAGGCGAGATAAAGGAAGACAAAGCAAAACAGAATCGCCAGATCGCCGTGATTCAGGACTGGGAAAAATCCCCGTGGCGCATGGCTCATGAAATAGGCGAATGCCATTTCACCGGAAGCGATGAACGCGACCGGCCGCGTAAACAACCCCAGAACCAGCAGAATGCCGCCGATCAATTCAATCGTGCCGGCGGCGCCGTACAGCGAAAGCCATTCGACCTTCTCGAACATCGGTACGGGCGGCCATTTGAACAATTTGGCCACGCCATATTGCAGGAACAGCAATCCGGCGAAGAACCGCAACAGGCTGAGAGCCGACGGCTGGTACTTGGCGAGCATTTGGTCCATGTCATTATCCCCTGTTTGACACGTCAAGCTTAGCATTTTCGCGGCGCGCGTCACCGCTCACTGCCGTGGCCAACACTCCTGCATGTGAAATATTCCCTCGCTGTGGCTAATGGATCAGCCGCGCACCCGCAGCGCAGCAAAAAGCCGCGCAGTCCGCGCGGCCTTTTTTTTGATGCGATCGCCGTTAAACGCGAAAGCGTTTCGTCGCGATCTAAAGCGTTTTCAAGCGAAGTGGGAGACCGGTTCGCGTCGAGAAAACGCGTCAAATCAAGAATCTAGAGCGCCGTTTCGATTCTATCGAAACGGAAAAGGCTCTAGCGCCACTCAACCTTGGTGATCTCGTAGGCCTTGGCGCCGCCGGGAGCCACGACTTCCACCGAAGCACCCTTCTTCTTGCCGATCAGCGCGCGCGCCAGCGGCGAGGTGATGGAGATGCGGCCCTTCTTGGCATCGGCCTCCGGCTCGCCGACGATCTGCCACACCGCTTTCTTGTCGGTGTCTTCGTCGACCAGCGTGACGGTCGCGCCGAACTTGATGGTGTCACCGGAAAGCTTGCTGATGTCGATGATATCGGCGCGCGCAAGCTTGTCCTCCAACTCGGCGATCCGGCCTTCATTGTGGGACTGCTCTTCCTTGGCGGCGTGATACTCCGCGTTCTCCGAAAGGTCGCCATGCGAGCGCGCCTCGGCGATATGCTCGATGATGCGCGGACGCTCCACCGACTGGCGCTGCTTCAATTCGACCTCAAGCGCGGCGTAACCGCCCGCCGTCATCGGTACCTTTTCCACCATCTGTCTTTGTCCTTCAACTTCATGCGGACCGATCCGCGGCTCGCATAAACGCCGAAACAGAACACCCTCATGACTGGTGAGTTCCAGCCATGCCAGCTTCATTGCCGATCAATTGCCGGACGCACGGTCCGGCTCAAAGATCAGGTTTCGGAAAAATAGCTCTGCAAGGTGCGGACCTCAAGGTCCCCGCCCAGATAGGCTCGGATACCCTGCGCGGCCGCCACGGCACCCGAAAGAGTGGTGTAATATGGCACTTTATGCAAGAGGGCAGCGCGCCGCAAGGAGCGGCTGTCGGCCAGCGCCTGCGGCCCTTCCGTGGTGTTGAAGACCAGCTGAATGTCGCCATTCGTGATGGCGTCGACGATATGCGGCCGGCCCTCCAGAACCTTGTTCACTTTTTCGGTGGGTACGCCGCTATCGGCCAGGAAGCGCTGCGTGCCCGAGGTGGCCATCACCTTGAAGCCAAGCGAGAATAGCAGCCGCACCGCATCCACGATCCGGGTCTTGTCGATCTCGCGGACGGACACGAATACCGTGCCCTTGCGCGGCACGCGGGTGCCGCCGCCAAGCTGGCTCTTGGCGAAAGCGACCTCGAAGGAGCGGTCGATACCCATCACCTCGCCGGTCGATCGCATCTCCGGACCGAGCACGGTATCGACGCCGGGGAAGCGGGCGAACGGGAATACCGACTCCTTGACCCCGACATGGCCGAGCTTGCGCTTCTTCAAGTTGAAGTCCGCGAGCTTTTCTCCGGCCATGATCCTGGCTGCGATCTTCGCCACCGGCATGCCCATCACCTTGGCGACGAACGGCACCGTGCGCGACGCCCGCGGATTGACTTCGAGCACGTAGATGTCGCCGTCCTTGATGGCGTACTGCACGTTCATCAGTCCGACCACGTCGAGGCCGAGCGCCAGTTCGCGTGTTTGCCGCTCCAGTTCGGAAATCATCTGGGCGTCGAGCGAATGCGGCGGCAGCGAGCAGGCGGAATCGCCGGAGTGAATGCCGGCTTCCTCGATGTGCTCCATGATGCCGACGATGAAGGTGTCCTTGCCGTCGCACAGGCAGTCGACGTCGATCTCGATGGCGTCGGACAGATAGCGGTCGAACAGCAGCGGATTGGTGCCCAGCACCGTATTGATCTGGCCGGTCTTGTCGTTCGGATAGCGCGCCTTGACGTCACCCGGCACCAGCTCCGGCAAGGTGCCGAGCAGATAATCGCTGAGCTGGGTTTCCTCGCGGATGATCTGCATCGCGCGGCCGCCGAGCACATAGGACGGACGCACCACCAGCGGCAGCCCGAGATCGGCGGCCACCAGCCGCGCCTGCTCGACCGAATAGGCAATGCCGTTTTTCGGCTGCTTCAGGCGCAGCTTGTCGAGCACGCGCTTGAAGCGGTCGCGGTCTTCGGCCAGATCGATGGCGTCAGGCGAGGTGCCGAGGATCGGCACATCGGCCGCCTCCAGCGCGCGGGCGAGCTTGAGCGGCGTCTGACCGCCGAACTGCACGATCACGCCGTGTAAGGTGCCGTTCCGCCGCTCGGTCGCGATGATCTCGAGAACGTCCTCGGATGTCAGCGGCTCGAAATAAAGCCGATCCGCGGTGTCGTAGTCGGTCGATACCGTTTCCGGATTGCAGTTGATCATGATGGTTTCATAACCGGCGTCGTGCAACGCGAAGCAGGCGTGGCAGCAGCAATAGTCGAACTCGATGCCTTGCCCGATCCGGTTGGGGCCGCCGCCGAGAATGATCACCTTGTTCTTGTCGGAGGGTGCGCTCTCGTCCGCGAGGCTGCCTGCGAATGGCGATTCATAGGTCGAATACATGTAAGCGGTAGGCGAGGCGAACTCGGCCGCACAGGTATCGATGCGCTTGAACACCGGGCGCACCCCGAGCGCGTGGCGCTTTGCCTTCACTTCGGCCTCGATGGTCTTTGTCAGCACCGCAAGCCGCGCATCGGAAAAGCCCATGGCCTTCAGCGACCGCATGCCGAACGCGTTCGCGGGCAGGCCGCATTTCTTGATCTTGCTCTCCATCTCGACGATGCCGCGGATTTCCGCCAGAAACCACGGGTCGATCTTGCAGGAGGTGAAGATCTCGTCATTGCTCCAGCCGAGCCGCATCGCCTGCGCGACCTGCAACAGACGATCCGGCGTCGGCGTGCCCAGTGCCGCGCGGATGGCATTCTTGTCGTCGCTGCGGCCGAGGCCTTCGATCTCGATTTCGTCGAGGCCGGTGAGCCCGGTTTCGAGACCGCGCAATGCTTTCTGCAGGCTCTCCTGGAAGGTGCGGCCGATCGCCATCACTTCGCCGACCGACTTCATCGAGGTGGTCAGCGTGGTCGAGGCGCCGGGAAACTTCTCGAACGCAAAGCGCGGGATTTTGGTGACGACATAATCGATGGTCGGCTCGAATGACGCCGGCGTCGCACCGCCGGTGATGTCGTTGGCGATCTCGTCGAGCGTGTAGCCGACCGCGAGCTTGGCGGCGACTTTTGCAATTGGAAAGCCGGTAGCCTTTGAGGCGAGTGCCGAAGAGCGCGACACCCGCGGGTTCATCTCGATCACGACCATGCGCCCGTCGGCCGGATTGACGCCGAACTGCACGTTGGAGCCGCCGGTCTCCACCCCGATCTCGCGCAGCACCGCCAGCGAGGCGTCGCGCATGATCTGGTATTCCTTGTCGGTCAGCGTCAGCGCCGGCGCCACGGTGATGGAATCGCCGGTATGCACGCCCATCGGATCGAGGTTCTCGATCGAACAGATGATGATGCAGTTGTCCTTCTTGTCGCGCACCACCTCCATCTCGAACTCTTTCCACCCCAGCACGGATTCCTCGATCAGGACCTCGTCGGTGGGGGAGGCGTCGATGCCGCGTTCGACGATCTCGATGAACTCGGCCTTGGTGTAGGCGATGCCGCCGCCGGTGCCGCCCATGGTGAAGGACGGCCGGATGATAGCGGGCAGGCCGATATCGTCGAGCGCGCGCAGCGCGTCGGGCAGGTTCTTGGTCTGGATCGAACGCGGCGTCTCCAGCCCGATCCGGGTCATGGCTTCGCGGAAACGGCCGCGGTCTTCGGCCTTGTCGATGGCATCAGCGGTGGCGCCGATCATCTCGACGTCGAACTTCGCCAGCGTGCCCTGCTTGCGCAGGCTGAGCGCGCAATTCAGCGCGGTCTGGCCGCCCATGGTGGGCAGGAGCGCGAATCCGCCGGGAACGACGTGGCGCTCCTTTTCGATGATCTTGGCGACGATTTCAGGCGTGATCGGCTCGATATAGGTCGCATCCGCCAATTCCGGATCGGTCATGATCGTTGCCGGAT
>DATHHQ010000541.1:0-4647 GCA_035490095.1 Bradyrhizobium sp. | reverse complement strand
CGTATTCGTCGCCTTCGTCGCGCAGGGGATCGGCGCCCGCGGTCAGCACATAGGCCGGCGGCAATCCGATCAGTGTTTTGGCGCGCGCGGGCGAGGCCCGCCAATCGCCGACGTTTGCGGCGCCACTCAGATAGTGATCGCGAAACCAAAGGATGACGGAGTGCGTCAGCAGGATGCTGGTCTCCGGCTCGCGATGCGAGGGATGCGTCATCGCAAAGTCGAGGGCCGGATAGATCAGCACCTGGCCCGCGATATCAGGACCGTTGCCGTCGCGCGCGGATATCGCGACCACCGCGGCGAGATTGCCGCCGGCGCTGTCGCCGCCGACCATCAATCGCGACGCGTCGATGCCGAGCTGCCTTGAATTGTCTGCGATCCATTTGGTCGAGGCGATGGCGTCGTCGACGGCGGCGGGAAATTTATGCTCCGGCGCCAGCCGGTAATCGACGGACACCACCATGAGCTCGCCTTCGTCGGCCAATTTCCGGCACACCACGTCGTGGGAATCGAGATCGCCGATCACCCAGCCACCGCCGTGAAAGAACACCAGGCCGGGCGCGAGACCGTTGAGCTTCCGCAGTCTTGTCGGCGTGTAGATGCGGGCGGGGATCGATCCGGCAGGCGAGGGGATGGTCAGCGGTTCGACGGATGCGAGTTCGGGCGGTTCGGGATTGCTGACGAAGCGACCCTTCAAATAAAGCTCGCGTGCCTCGGCCGGCGAAACCGTTTCGTAAGGCGGACGGCCGGCTTCCTGAAAAGCCTTGAACACGGCGGCGGCATCGGGGTCGAGGGTCACGGGCATGGCGAGAAGACCTGCTGATGGTGGGACTGTAACCAAATTCACTTTTGTCATTCCGGGGCGCTCGCGAAGCGGGCGAACCCGGAATCCAGAGATTGTCGGCACGAGATTCCGGGCTCGCGCTTCGCGCGCCCTCAGATGTGCAATTGCACATCGGGAAATGACGATCTTTAGCTTGCGGTGCGTCCGCCGTCGACGGTGTAGGCGGAGCCCGAGACATAGCTTGCTTCGTCGGAGGCCAGGAACGCCACGACGGAGGCGACCTCCGACGCAAGCCCGAGCCGGCGCGCCGGAATCCGCTCGACGATCTTGTCATTGGGGACCGGCGTATTGCCGGGATTGCGGCCTTCGATGATCGCGCTCAGCATCCGGCTGTCGATCAGGCCGGGGCAGACGCAATTCACGCGCACGCCGGTCGCGCTGCATTCCTGTGCGGCGCTCTTGGTGAGCCCGATCACCGCGTGCTTGCTGGCGCTGTAGACGGCAACCTCCGGCGAGCCGATCAATCCCGCGATCGACGCGGTGTTGATGATGCTGCCCTTGTTCTGTTTCAGCATCACGGGCAGCACATGCTTCAGCCCCAGGAAAACTCCGACCACGTTGACGTCGATGACCTTTCGAAACGTCTCCAGCGAATATCTTGTGATCGGCGCGATGTCGCCCTCGATGCCGGCGTTGTTGTAGAACACGTCGATGGTGCCGAATTTGTCGACGGCGGTGCGGACATACTCCGCGACTTCGTCCTCGCTGGTGACGTCAGCGGTAACGGCAAGCGCCTGCGCCGAGGCCGGCAGATCCCTGACCGCGGTTTGCAGGTCCTGCGGCTTGCGGTCGACCGCGACAATGCGCGCGCCGCGCTCGGCCAACAGCCGTATGGTCGCGGTTCCGATGACGCCGGCAGCCCCGGTGACGACGGCGACCCTGCCATCCAGACGAATTCGATCGGGCATAAGGTGCGTTTCCTCTGCTGTTCCGGTTGTCCCGGATTTCTGCTGGCCCCAGCGCAGAGCGCGCGAGCCGTTGACCGGGTTGATTATTTCATTTGTGGACTGGGCTGACCAGTGGCCGGAACAAGGGGTAAACCGCCCTTTCCCCGCCGTATTCAACGTGTTAACCGGGGGACTGCGATCGGCGGATAAGTCTATAGAATGTCGCGAGCCCGAATCGCCTGTTAAAGCCGCGAGATGTTTCGAACCATTGTCCTGACTACTTTTGCGGCCCTCGTTGCCGCCTCAACGATCTCGCTTGCGCCACCGGCGCGCGCGCAGATCGGCAATATATTTTCCGATCCCGCGCCGCGCCCGCCCGGCAATATTCCCCGCGGCGGTAATCAGCCACAACCCGACGACGAAGAAGAAGTGCCGGAACTGCCGCAGGGCCGTCTGTTGCCGACACCCAACCGTCCGCCGCCGGGGCAGGGCGTACCCGCGCCCGGAGGCGTGCAGTCGCAACCTCTGCCGCCGCCGCCCGGCACCACCATCATTCCACAGAATACGCAGCCGGGCATCGCGGTGGCGCCGCCGCAGCCTGGACAGGGTGTCGCGGTCGCACCGTCGGGCGCTCCGCTGCCGGGATTGCCGCCGGGACAGCGCCAGCCCAAGGGCGTGCCGCAATCGCCGGCCACGCTGCAGCCTGGCGACGAGGTGGTCTCCGAACCGCCGGCGCAGAAGATCGTCAACAAGAAAGCAAGCTTTTCCGGACTCGACAAGATTACCGGGCGCATCATCAACTTCGATGAGGATATCGGCGAGACCGTCCAGTTCGGCGCGCTGCGGGTGAAGACCGACGCCTGCTACACGCGTCCGGCCACCGAAGCCGCCAACACCGACGCCTTTGTCGAGGTCGACGAGATCACGCTGCAGGGCGAGGTGAAGCGGATTTTTTCGGGCTGGATGTATGCCGCGAGTCCCGGCCTGCATGGCGTCGAGCATCCGATCTACGACATCTGGCTGACCGACTGCAAAGTCCCGGACACGACGATCGTCAGCGCGCAGCCGGATGCGCCGAAACCGGCGCCGCCTCCGGCGCAGAAGCGCGCGCCGCCGAAGCAGGCCGCGCGCCCGCCGCCGCAGCCGCAATTCCAGCAGCCGCCGCAGGAACAGCCGCCGCCTCCGCCCCAGCGACAGCCCAGCCTGTTTCCGTCGTTTGGCCGGTAACGTGTTGCGGGGCGGCTTACTCTCCGCGCCCCGCGATGATCTGAAGCGCCCTGGCGCCGCTGCTCGGACGGTCAACCGGCAATTTGCGGAAATCAGCCTCGCCCGCGATCGCCTTGTCGAGCAGGGTACAATAGCGCCGCCGCGATATCTCGACAGCGCCAAGGCTGCGCAGGTGCTCGGTCACATATTGCGTATCGAGCAGCCCGAAGCCGCCCGCGATCAGCCGCGCCACCAAATGCACCAGCGCCACCTTCGAGGCGTCACGGGCACGGTGAAACATGCTCTCGCCAAAGAAAGCGCGGCCGAGGCTGACGCCATATAGCCCGCCGACAAGGTCGTCTTTCTCCCAGACCTCGACGCTGTGGCAATGCCCGATTTCATGCAGCCCGATGTAGAGATCGCGGATGCGCTTGTTGATCCAGGTGTCGTCGCGGCCCGGCTGCGGCGCGGCACAGCCTGATATCACCGCTTTGAAAGCGGTGTTGACGGTGACGGTGAAGCTGTCGGAACGCACCGTGCGCGCCAGGCGCGACGAAATGCGAAGGCCGTCGAGTGGAATCACGCCGCGCATTTCCGGCTCGACCCAGAACAGGGTCGGATCGTCGGCGCTCTCAGCCATCGGGAAAATGCCGCAGGCATAAGCGCGCAGCAGCACTTCGGGCGTGATTTCGGAAGAGGCGGAGTCGCGTGACGTCATAGGCGACAGGATAGCAGGCTGAGGGCAGGCGTGCGATGGGCGAGACCATCAATGTCCTCGGGTGTTCGGCTGCTTGTCCACAAGTCGCGCCACCGCCTCGCAAGGTTTCTCGCGGTAGGCGGCTGCCGGCTATGCTAGGTTGCGAGCAAATGGCGGCGCCGGGGACATTGACCGCGACGAAACGCCTGTAGGGACGAAACAAGAGGGGGGATTCGTGAAAATTACCTGGAAGACGGTCGCCCCGCTGGGCATCTGGCTTGCGATCTATCTGGTGCCTGTTCCGGCCGGTCTCAACGCCAGCCAATGGCACTACTTTGCGGTGTTCGCGGCTGTCATCGCCGGCCTGATCCTCGAATCCATGCCGGTGGGCGCGGTCGGCCTGATCGGTCTGACCGTCGCCGGCGTGTCGGGCTATGTCGAATCCGATCCCAATAAATCGCTGCGCTGGATGCTGGGCGGTTTTTCCGAAAGCACGGTGTGGCTCATCGTCGGCGCGTTTGTGTTCTCGATCGGATACCGCAAGAGCGGATTGGGCCGACGGCTGGCCCTGATGCTGGTGCGCGGCCTTGGCCGCCATACGATCGGTCTCGGCTATGCCGTTGCCTTCTCGGACCTCGTGCTGGCTCCGGCGACGCCGTCCAATACCGCGCGCAGCGGCGGCACTATCTATCCGATCGTCAGCAACATTCCGCGGATCTATGGCTCCGAGCCCGGCCCCACCGCGGGCAAGATCGGCACCTTTGTGATGTGGACGGCGTTCGCGACCACCGCGGTCACAAGCTCGCTGTTCCTGACGGCGCTGGCGCCCAATGCCGCGGCGCTGAGCATCGCCAAGAAGATCGTCGGCGTGGACATCGGCTGGTCGCAATGGTTCGCAGGTTTCGCGCCGCTCGGAATTCCGCTGCTGCTGCTGGTGCCGCTATTGAGCTATGTCGTTTGCCGGCCGCAGGTGAAGCAGAGCCCGGAAATCGTCACCTGGAGTGCGAGCGAAATCG
>DATHHQ010000540.1:0-13918 GCA_035490095.1 Bradyrhizobium sp. | reverse complement strand
TTTGGTGAATATCCGCCACGACCGCTCCTCCACCTCGCCCTGGAACACGCGCATCCGCGGCGTGGTGGCGGCGAGCGTCACGCGCTCCAAGCCGACGCCCATCGCCTTGGCGGCTATTTCGCGCGCCTCGACCTCGCCGATTTCGTCGCTGCGCTGGCGGGCGCGCATCTCGGACGCGCCCATCGCGGTTGCGCGAACGCGGTGGGTGTGCTGATCGACCTCGATCGTTACCTCGACATTCTCGGGCGCGGCCCCGAGCCTGACCACGGCCTCGAATGCTTCGCGGCGGATACGCTTCAGATCCTCGGGCGTCGGATTCGGGATTACGCGCTCCACCACGTCGCGCACCAGGGCGAGCGCGACCCCGATCGAGGAAATCACCTCCGCGTCCTTGGAAATCACATGGTGAAGGCCGGTGCGGATTGAAGCATGGGGAATCAGCGCGGCGGCTCCGCCACCTTCGCCGACCAGCACGGCCTGATCGCGATCGAGCTTGTATTCGCGGATGAGATCGTCGACCACCGGGATGACCTTGTCGGTGGCGATATCAAGAATGGTCCGTGCGGTGTCCTCGATGGATTTGCCGACCCAATCCGCCAGCGCCGCCATGCCGCGCTGCGCAGCCTCAGGGTTGCCGTAGGCATGCAGCCCCGGCTTGGCGTAGCCCAGGACATTGGCGGCACAGGTGTTGGTAATGGCATAACGGGTGCCGTTGGCGACGCGCACCGCGATGTAGTCGCCGGGATCATCGGGCTTCGGCTGAAATAGTTCGATCCGGGGATCGACGATATCTTCAGGATTGGCGAAGGCGGCATAGGGCAGACCGGCGATATGGGCGCTGCGCGGCCCGACGTCGACAAGCCTGTGATCCCTGACCCGGACCATGCTGCCGCCGGCGATACCTATCACGCGCACATCGAGCGAGCTGACGTAGGTCTCGTGGCCGCCGACCCGCGCATATTTGACCGTGGGACGTCCATTCCGGATGACGCCGATATTGGTGCTGGTGCCGCCGACCTCAAAGTAGATGCCGTCGGACACCCGCAAATGCATCAGCGCGCCCGCGACGCTTGCGGCGGGACCCGAGAGCATCGTCATCGCCGGGCGACGGCGCATCTCGCGGATGTCCATCACACCGCCGTCGCCACGCATGATCATCAGGGGCGCCTGGATCCCGGCTTCGCGGACGCTGGCCTCGGTCATGTTGGCGGTATCGATCATTTTCGGCAGGATACTGGCGTTGATCACCGCGGTGCGGGTCCTGGTGGTCAGGCCATACAGCTTGGTGATCTCGTGACCGCAGGTGGCGGCGAGCCCGGCGTCCACCACGAGCCGGCGTATTGTTTCCTCGGCGTCGCTGTCGTCGACGCCGAAGGCCGAACTCGCGACGATGACTTTGGCGCCCTCGGCTTTGAGCTCTTCGATCGCCTTGCGGGCGGTCTCGTCGGTCAGCGCTTCCTTGGTGATAAACCGGTTGACCGGCTTCAGGTGGCGCCCGGGCGCGAGCTCGATCGGCTTCATCGCGCTCTGGCCCTTGGCAAGCAGCGATTCCATGCGGGTCGCCATGCCGATCACGCCGACGCTTGCCACGTCGCCTTCGAGCAACGCATTGGTCGCCTGCGTGGTCGAATGGGCGAGAAAAATGACTTGCTTCGGATCCACGCCCGACTGCTCGAGAACGTTGCGAAAAACCTCCACCACGCCTTTTGCGACCCCGCGCGGGTCGGCATGCGTGGTCAGCACCGAGAAACGGCCCACCACCTCATGGGTCGCGTTATCGATGAGCACGGCCTTGGTAAAGGTCCCGCCGACATCGATGCCGATGCGGTAGGCGCGGGCCGGCGGTGAGGTCTGGGTCAACGTCTCGTCCTTCGCCTAGAGCGGGATGACTTTTCTTCGAATCGTCATCCGCTCTATCTTTCTTTTTGTTTGAGCATGATCTTTTCGGAAAACCGGTACCCACTTTTCCGGATCATGCTCTAGTTGAGCGAGCCCAGCATCAGGTAGCAGATCAGCGAATTGACCGCGACCATCATGCAGCCGAAGGGCAGGGCCGTTTTGAGGAACTGCCCATGGCTGACCTTGGTGTACCCGATCGTCCACAATGTCCATGAATTGGTCGGGTCCATGCTCCCTTGCAGCACCGTCGGCGCCAGCCAGATCGAGTAGAGATACGGAATCGGGATGTCCTTGTTGGCAAGAATGATGGCAAGCAGTGCCGCGCCGGTCCCGATCACCACCATCGGCCCCCGGTAGATGCTGGCGACGCCGCCGATCAGTCCGAAGAACACCGCGGCCTGCAGCGGCGTGTGCGGCAGGATCGGCGCGAAGATCGGCTTCAAGGCGCCGGCGACTTCAGGCGTCTGCCCGGCAACGATGATCATCCCGCAGATCGTCCACAGCGCGGCGATGGTCGCGATATCCGGAAACGCGTCGAAGAACGTCTTGTTGAACAGATTGATATGACCCTGGAAGGTGCGGTCGCGCGCCGTCAGCACAAGCGCGAGCACGATCGAGAGGATGAAGGTTGGAATGATCTCCCATTTCAGGATCATGATCATGAGGACCGGAAAGATCGGCACGATGTAGGTGTAATAGGGCGTCCGCTTGCGGACCGGGGCGTCTCCTGCGTCGGCAACGTCGACGGCGGCCATTCGGCGTGCGCCGCCATTGCTCAGATAGAAGGCTGCCAGCAGCCATGCCGCCAGAATGTAGACGCACATCCCGACCGCCCAATATGTCAGATGCGGCGCCTCATATTTGATGCCGGGAAACAGCTTCTGAAAGGTGCCGAACTGAACCAGGTTGACGAATGTGCCGGCCCCGATGCCCATGGTGAACGCCGGCGCGGCGACGTGCGGCGGGATCCCCTGACCCATCATGATCGGCAACGCGATAACGCCGATCGCGATCGCGGCCCCGACACCATACATCGACGAGAACAACAGCGCTGTAACCAGCGTAATGGTCATCGCGGTCACCAGCGGCCGGTCGCCTGCCAGTTCCACCGCCGAACGGATCACGCTCTCCGCGATCCCTGTTTGAATGAGCACTTGAGCGAACCAGGCGCCGAACACGATGATGATCACCGCGCTGGCAAATTGAACGCCGCCAGCCTGGATGATCTTTTTCTGGATGTCGTCGATGCCGATGCCGGCGATGGCAGCCCAAGCCACGGCAAGCAACAGCAGCATGATGATCGGACTTTGCCCACGGATGATCAGCACGACCACCACCAGAAATGCAGCGAGCAGCGCAATCCCTGTCCCAAAGTCCATGGTGTTTCCTTCCCCGTTTTGCCGGCTTTTTTTGATCGCGGCCTTTTTGCGAAATAAGTCTGGCACAACAGACCGGTGCTGGCGAGGACAAGAAGCGACCAAGGACGCGCCAATAACACACCGCCTGAACGTGCAAACCGTTTTGAGTTCGCGTGTGGCTGGCTGCCGCGTCGCAATATGCGCGATCTCAGTCCGAAGACGCCGGCGGAAATTTCAAACTTCGAATTCCCGCATCCGCGCTCTATAGTTCGCGTCGATCCGACGTTTGCATCGGTAAGGAGAATGAGGATGCGACCCCGCGCGGCAAGCCGCTGGCATCATCCGGCGTTGCAGCCTGGCTGGATCGACCGTCCGCATCAAACGCTGGAGCTCGGCGACCTGCCGCTCGAAAGCGGCGAAGTCATTCGCGATTTTGGGATCAGCTATGTGACGCACGGGGCGCGCGCACCCGCCGACGACAACGTCATCCTGGTCCTGACCGCGATCGGCTCGACCCATCACCGCCTGGATTTTCTCATCGGGCCCGACCGGCCGCTCGATTCGGACCGCCACTTCATCATCTGCGCCGACGCGATCGGCAACGGGTTGACCACCTCGCCAAGCAATAGCCCCGCGCAGCCTGATTTGGCTTTCCCGCGATTTACCATCCGCGACATGGTTGAGAGTCAGCGCAGGAGGCTGCTCGACTCGCTCCGCATCCGGCAGCTTGCTGCTGTTGTCGGGGCCTCGATGGGCGGCATGCAAGCGTTACAATGGGGCGTCAGCGATCCCGATCGTATGCGCAGCATTGTGGCCCTCGTGCCGATGGCGCGAACCCGTCCCTGGTCGGTCGCGATGAACGAAGTCGCCCGCCGCATCCTGATGGCCGACCCGGGCTGGCCATCCGGTCCCTATGGCGGCGGCTTCGACGCCTGGGCGGCGCTTTCGCGTGTCATCACCAATCGCACGCCTGGTGCGCTCGAGTCCGTAGCCGCCGACGCTGTACCCGGCCTCGTCACGGAGGCCGTCGCCATGGCGCGCAGGGCGGGTCCCGATCCGGTCGACTGGATCTATCAGAGCTGGGCCTATGATGCGCACAATGTCGGGACGACGCCCGGACATGGCGGCGACACGGCGGCTGCACTGCGAGCGATCCGAGCGCCAACGCTGCTTCTTGTTCCCGAGTTGGACCTCTACAATCCGATCGACGATGCGGTGGAAGCCGCTGAACTCATGCCGAACGCCACGCTGGTACGGCTGGGCGGCTGTGCCGGTCATGCGGTTGCGGCCGACAGCTCGCCACAACTGACAGACGTCCGCGGTGCCATCAGCGAATTCCTGATCAAAGTTGCGGCCTGAACCATGCGGAAATGCGATGCCGCCCCGGCGGATGGCAGTTCTTGACAGCGCTGGAGGGTGGGGTCACCCTTGATCGACCGCTTGGCTCGCGCCTTACCTCGCGCCTTGCAATGAAAAGCAAGAATATTGGAGGAAACCATGCCAAAATTGTTGAGCGAGGATGACGTCGCTGGTTATCGCGACCATGGCTACCACTTTCCGATCGATGCGCTGAGCGCGAGCGAAGTGGCCGAGTTTCGCCGCAAGCTCGAGGATTATGAGGCCCGGAGCGGCGGCCCGATCAAGGGCGAGATGCGCCACCGCAGCCACGTGCTGTTCACCTGGATCAACGAGATGGTGCGGCATCCGAAAATCCTGGATGCCATGGAGGATCTGCTCGGGCCGAATATCCTGTGCTGGAACACCAGCTTCTTCATCAAGGAAGCACACGATCCGGGTTTTGTTTCCTGGCATCAGGACGCGACCTATTGGGGCCTCAGCTCGTCCGATGTTGCCACCGCCTGGATCGCCATGTCGCCGGCGAACAAGTTTTCCGGCTGCATGAAGTTCGTTGCCGGCACCCACAAAAGCCAGGTCCAGCACGAAGACACCTTCGACCAGAACAACCTGCTCACCCGGGGTCAGGAGATCGCAGTCGATGTCGACGAGTCGAAGGCGGTGTTCGTTGAGTTGAAGCCGGGCCAGGCCTCGCTTCATCATGTGCTGCTGTTCCACGGATCGGAGCCGAACCGTTCCGATGACCGGCGCATTGGCCTCGCCATCCGCTATATCCCGACCCATCTGAAGCAGGCTGTCGGTCAAAGAGATTGGGCAACGCTGGTGCGCGGCAAGGATACCTACGGCAACTTTCAACCCGAATATGTGCCGAAGCGCGACCTCGAGCCGGAGGCGTTGGCCTTTCACAAGGCGGTATCGGAAGAGCAGGTGCGCGTGCTTTACCGCGGCACCGACAAGACCGCCTATCGCGCGTGACGCCGACCCGACGCAAGTTTTCGGCGGCGGCTTGCAGAGGCGGAATCGACTCTGGCGGCCGCTGAGCGCGACGGCAAGGATATTGCAAAACCGGTCAAGATCCTGCGGATCCGGACGCCCTTCGGAATACGGTGTTGGCGTCGGCTACGTCGTGTCGGTCATCCGGCTCGGATGTCACGGCTTGTCGCATCACAGGAACCAGCAGTCGACAAATGAGACCTTCGGAGCGCCAGTCGAACAAGGCCTGCCCTCCCAGTTGTGACTCAATGCTGGCGATCACGCTTCGCGTTCCGAATCCTCGCGACTTCGGTTTATGAACCAGGGGACCGCCGCTCTCTTCCCACGTCAGCTGCAGGAATTCCCCCTGCATTTCCCAGCCAATGGACAGGCGGCCGGACAGCGTGGAGAGGGCGCCATATTTCGCCGAATTGGTGACGAGTTCGTGCAAGGCGAGCGCCAGCGTTTGCGCCGTCGAAGGCTGCAACTGAACCTCTGAACCGCGGAATTTGATCTGGCCGGCCTCGAAATATGGCGCCAGCTCCTCGTCGACCAGCCTCCCGACTTCCGCGCCCTGCCAGCTCGACAATGAGAGAATGGTATGAACCCGTGCCAGCGCAGTAATGCGGCCTTCGACCGCCTGAATGTAGGCGCCGACATTTGGAGCCCGCGTCAGTCGAACGATTGATTGCGCCAGCGCCAACGCGTTTTTCGCGCGGTGGTCGACTTCCCGGCTCAGGAGATTTTGGCGTTCTTCCGCACGTTTGCGTTCGGTAATATCGACGGTGACGCCGCTGACACGGACCACGCGATCGCCCTTGTCGACCGTCGCGGCCGCCGTCCCAACGCACCAGCGCACTTCGCCATCCGGCCGAACGATTCGAAATTCCGCCTCGTACGATCTTGCGCCTTTTTCAAACTGGGCTATTGCCCGGCCCAACGCCTCGGTATCATCGGGATGAAGCAAGGCCTGAACGTTCTTTGCGGTCACTTCAAAACGCTGCGGGTCGACTCCAAAGATCCGATATTGCCCTTCGTCCCACATCCAATCGCCATTGCCCCAGTCCCAATCCCAGGATCCCATTTTTCCCGCTGCGATCGCCATGCTGCGGCGCTGTTCGCTTTCGACAAGCCTGGCCGTCGATTGCTCCAGCTCCGACGTTCGAGCCTGGACGCGATGTTCAAGTTCGGCATTGAGCCGCTCCAGCTGCCTGGTCTTGCGAAAAAGGTCCGCGAAGACTCTTATTTTTGCGCGCAGCACCTCCGGTACAACCGGCACCGGAACGTAGTCGACCGCGCCCATTTCGTAGCCACGAAGCCGATCAATGTCGCTGACCTGAATGGCTGAAATGAAAATCATCGCCGTTTTCTGGAAGCGGGGATGCTCGCGGATCATGGCGGCGAGCTCGAACCCGTCCAGTTCCGGCATGCAAACGTCGAGCAGAATAATCGCGACTTCGTTCTTGAGCAGGTATTCAAGCGCTTCCCGGCCGGAAGCGGCGGCAACGAGATTTTCTCCAAGTTCCTTCAGAATAACCTCATAGGCGAGCAGCTTCGCCGGTTGATCGTCGACCAGAAGGATGTTTACTTTTTCATGGTCCATCATCGAGCGCCAATCAACGGTGTAGCCACATGCGTATGGCAAGAAGCAGCTGCTCGGTGTTGACAGGCTTGGCCAGATAATCGGAGGCGCCTGCCTCCAGGCACTTCTCTCGATCCCCTTTCATCGCTTTGGCTGTAAGGGCGATGATCGGAAGGCGGCGAAATGACGGGTTCTGGCGAATGACACCTATCGTCTGGTATCCGTCCATATACGGCATCATGATATCCATCAGGACGATTGCGATCTCGGGGCTCGATTCAACAAGCGCGACCGCCTCACTGCCCGTGGTGGCGGTCAGCACCTTCATGCCGCGCCGCTCCAGGACACTACTCAGCGCAAAAATGTTGCGGGCGTCGTCGTCCACCAATAAGGCGGTCTTGCCGATGAGATCCTCATCGGAACTATTGAGCTTTTCCAGCATTCGCTGCTTCTCGATCGGCAATTCTGTGATCACACGGTGCAAAAACAGAGACGTCTCGTCGAGCAGGCGTTCCGGCGACTCCACGCCTTTCACCACGATGCTTCGTGCCATGGTGTGGAGTTCCGCGTCTTCCTCGACCGAGAGCTCGCGGCCTGTGAACACCACGACGGGTACGTTGGACAACGAGTCGTCGTTGCGAATTTGGTCAAGCACCTCGAAGCCGCTCATGTCGGGAAGACGTAAATCCAGCACCACGCAGTCGCATGGACTGCCCCGCAACGTGGAAAGCGCGCCGGCGCCGGTATCCGTTGTGACGATCTCGATGTCCTCGTGATCAAGCAGCGCCTGGATGCTTAACTGCTCCGCCGCGTTATCTTCCACGATCAGCAGACGTTTGCGGCGCGGTTTGGCGTACTCCTTGATCTGGGACAACGCCGCGCTCACACCTTCCGTCGTCGTCGGCTTGTTGACAAAGGAAAACGCGCCCCGCGCCAAGGCGTGTTGCCGGTCTTCGTCCAGCGTGATGATCTGCACCGGAATGTGCCGCGTCAGCGGGTTATGTTTAAGCTGGCTAAGCACGGTCCAGCCGAGCATGTCGGGCAGGAAGACGTCGAGCGAGACCGCCGCCGGCTGGAACTGCTTGGCGAGCTCCAGCGCCTCCGAGCCGCGCGTGGCGACCAGAACTTTGAAGCCCTTGTCCCGGGCGAGATCGATCAGCACCCGCGCATAATGCGGGTCGTCTTCAACGATCAGAAGAATGGTGTCTCCCGGCTCGAGGTTGAGCCGGTCGTCCGGCAGCTGTTCGATGACCCGTTCTTGCGCCGCGACCTGAAGTACCGGCGTCGTGCCATAAGGCGAGGGCGTTGGGATTCGCGGCGCGACCGTCGGGCCTGAATATTTGAGCGGCAGATACAGCACGAATGAACTGCCCTTGCCGGGGGTGCTGCGCAGATGGATTTCGCCACCGAGCAGGTTTGCAAGCTCCCGGCTGATGGCGAGGCCGAGGCCGGTGCCGCCGTATTTCCTGCTGGTGCCGGCGTCCGCCTGCTGAAACGCTTCGAAGATCAACTTCTGCTTTTCCAGTGGAATGCCGATGCCGGTGTCGGAAACCTCGAAGGCGACGACCGCAGGCGCCTGGTTCAGGATCGGATGCTCGGCGCTCCAGCCTCCGACCGCCGCTGACACGTCCAATCTCACCCCGCCCTCGGCCGTGAACTTGAAAGCGTTCGACAACAAGTTCTTCAGCACCTGCTGAAGCCGCTTCGAATCCGTGACGATGCTCCGGCTCAAATTGGGGTCGAGATTGATGCTGAACGACAGTTGGCGATTGTCGGCTTCGTGCCGGAACGGCCGTCCAACTGTCTCAAGCAGGCTTGAGGTAAGGATCTCTTCCGCTTCTACCGTCACGGTTCCGGATTCGATTTTCGACAGGTCGAGAATATCGCTGATCAGGTTGAGCAGGTCGGTGCCCGCGCCGTGGATGGTTCGCGCAAACTCGACTTGCTTTGCCGACAGATTGCCTTCGGGGTTTTCGGTGAGCTGTTGGCCCAGAATCAGGATGCTGTTGAGCGGCGTACGCAGCTCATGCGACATGTTGGCAAGGAATTCCGACTTGTATTTCGATGTGAGGGAAAGTTCCGTCGCCTTCTCCTCGAGCGCGCGGCGTGCCTGTTCGATTTCCTGGTTCTTTCGCTCCACTTCAACGTTGCGTTCGGCGAGCTGTTGAGCCTTTTGCTCAAGCTGCTCGTTGGTCTGCTGCAGTTCCTTTTGCTGCGTCTGCAATTCGCCGGCCAGTTGTTGCGACTGCTTCAGCAGCCCTTCAGTCTGCATCGTCGCCTCGATGCTGTTGAGCACAATACCGATGCTGTCGGTCAGCTGTTCGAGAAAGGTCATTTGCGAGGTTGTGAACGAACTGATGGAAGAGAGCTCGATAACGGCTTTGACCTGGTTCTCGAACAAAACCGGAAGCACGACGATATTTTTCGGCCTGACACGCAGCAGCGCCGAATTGATCGGGATGGTGTCGGTTGGGATATCCGAGACCAGCCGCTGACGCTTGTCCATGGCGCATTGACCGATGAGGCCCTCGCCGAATTGCACGAATTGCGTATGAGGGTTGGATCCGTCGCCCGCATAGGCCGACAGCAGGCGCAATTGCGGATTGTCCTCATTTTCGACCTGGTAGATGACACCCATGTGAGCGTTCACCAGCGGCGTCAACTCGGTCAGAAGCAGTCGGCCCATGGTCGTAAGGTCACGCTGGCCCTGCAGCATGTTGGTAAATTTGGCCAGGTTGGTCTTCAGCCAGTCCTGTTCGGTGTTCACGTCGGTGGTCAGACGCAGATTGCCGATCATGGTGTTGATGTTGTCTTTGAGCTCGGCGACTTCGCCGCGCGCATCGACCTGGATCGAGCGGGTGAGATCGCCCTTGGTGACGGCGGTCGCGACCTCGGCGATGGCACGCACCTGGGAAGTCAGGTTGGCGGCCAGCAGGTTGACGTTGCCGGTCAGATCTTTCCAGGTGCCGGCGGCGCCCGGCACGTTCGCCTGACCTCCCAGCCGGCCTTCCACGCCCACCTCGCGCGCCACGCTGGTGACCTGATCGGCGAACGTTGCCAGCGTGTCGGTCATGTTGTTGATGGTCTCGGCGAGGGCCGCGACTTCGCCTTTGGACTTCACGGTCAGGTTCTGCTTCAGGTCACCGTTGGCGACCGCCGTCACCACCTTGACGATGCCGCGCACCTGTTCGGTCAGGTTGGCCGCCATGAAGTTCACGGTATCGGTCAGATCCTTCCAGGTACCGGCCACGCCGGGGACTTGGGCCTGTCCGCCGAGCTTGCCCTCGGTGCCGACCTCGCGCGCGACGCGGGTCACCTCGCCCGCGAAGGCGTTCAATTGGTCGACCATGGTGTTGATGGTATTTTTAAGCTCGAGAATTTCGCCCTTCACGTCGACCGTGATCTTGCGCGACAAGTCTCCGCGCGCGACCGCCGTCGTGACTTCGGCGATGTTGCGGACTTGCGTGGTGAGATTGGCCGCCAGCAGGTTGACGTTGTCGGTGAGATCCTTCCACGTGCCGCCGACGCCGGGCACCACGGCCTGGCCACCGAGCCGCCCCTCGGTGCCGACCTCACGCGCCACGCGCGTCACTTCGGCGGCGAACGAGCGCAGCTGCTCGACCATGGTATTCAAGGTGTCCTTGAGAAGCAGGATTTCGCCGCGGACGTCGACCGTGATCTTCTTGGAAAGATCGCCGCCGGCAATCGCGGTTGCCACCTCGGCGATATTGCGAACCTGGGCGGTCAGGTTCGATGCCATGAAGTTGACGTTGTCGGTGAGATCCTTCCAGGTGCCGGCGACTTCCGGCACCTCGGCCTGACCGCCGAGCTTGCCTTCGGTGCCGACTTCGCGTGCCACGCGCGTCACTTCGGAAGCGAACGCGTTCAATTGATCGACCATCGTATTGATGGTGTTCTTAAGCTCCAGAATTTCGCCCTTGACGTCCACGGTGATCTTGCGCGACAGGTCGCCGCGTGCGACCGCGGTGGTCACTTCGGCGATGTTGCGCACCTGGGCGGTCAGATTGCCCGCCATCGAGTTCACGCTGTCGGTGAGATCCTTCCAGGTGCCGGCCACGCCCGGCACGTTGGCCTGACCGCCGAGGCGGCCCTCGGTGCCGACCTCGCGCGCCACGCGCGTCACCTCGCCGGCGAACCGGTTGAGCTGGTCCACCATGGTGTTGAGGGTTTCTTTCAGCTGCAGGATCTCGCCGCGCACGTCGACGGTGATCTTGCGCGAAAGGTCGCCGCCGGCGATGGCGGTCGCGACTTCGGCGATATTGCGAACCTGGGCGGTCAAGTTGCCCGCCATCGAATTGACGCTGTCGGTCAGGTCTTTCCAGGTGCCGGCGACGCCGGGCACCTCGGCTTGACCGCCGAGCTTGCCGTCGGTTCCGACTTCACGCGCGACGCGCGTCACCTCACCGGCGAAGGCGTTGAGCTGATCCACCATGGTGTTGAGCGTTTCCTTCAATTGAAGAATTTCGCCCGATACGTTCACCGTGATTTTCTTGGAGAGATCGCCCTTTGCGACCGCGGTCGCGACTTCGGCGATGTTTCTGACCTGGCCGGTCAGATTGCTCGCCATCGAATTGACGCTGTCGGTCAGATCCTTCCATGTGCCGGCGACGCCGCGCACCAGCGCCTGACCGCCGAGCTTGCCCTCGGTTCCCACTTCGCGCGCGACACGCGTCACTTCACCGGCGAAGGCGTTGAGCTGATCGACCATCGTGTTGATGGTGTCTTTCAGTTCCAGAATTTCGCCGCGCACGTCCACCGTGATTTTTTTCGACAGGTCGCCATTGGCCACCGCGGTCGTCACTTCGGCGATGTTGCGAACCTGCGCCGTCAGGTTGCTGGCCATTGAATTGACGCTCTCGGTCAGATCCTTCCAGGTGCCGGCGACGCCCAGCACGTTGGCCTGACCGCCCAACCTGCCGTCGGTGCCGACTTCGCGCGCGACCCGCGTCACCTCTCCGGCGAAGGCGTTGAGCTGGTCGACCATCGTATTGAGCGTTTCCTTGAGCTGAAGGATTTCGCCCGACACGTTCACGGTAATTTTCTTGGAGAGGTCGCCGCCCGCGATCGCGGTGGCGACGTCGGCGATGTTACGCACCTGCGCGGTCAGGTTAGAGGCCATGAAGTTGACGTTGTCGGTGAGATCCTTCCAGGTTCCGGCGACGCCGGGGACTTGCGCTTGACCGCCCAGCTTGCCCTCGGTCCCCACTTCGCGCGCCACGCGCGTCACTTCGGAGGCAAAGGAATTGAGCTGGTCCACCATCGTGTTGATGGTGTCCTTCAACTCCAGAATTTCGCCGCGGACATCCACGGTAATTTTTCGCGAAAGGTCGCCGCGCGCGACCGCCGTCGTGACGTTGGCGATATTGCGAACCTGCGCGGTCAGGTTGCCGCACATCGCATTCACGGAATCGGTCAGGTCTTTCCAGGTGCCGGCGACGCCGGGAACGATCGCCTGGCCGCCCAGCTTGCCATCGGTGCCGACTTCACGGGCGACGCGGGTGACTTCGGATGCGAAAGAGCGCAGCTGGTCCACCATCGTGTTGATGGCTTCCTTCAACTGCAGAATTTCACCGCGCACGTCGACGGTGATCTTCTTGGACAAATCGCCGTTGGCAACCGCGATGGTCACTTCGGCGATGTTGCGAACCTGGCCGGTAAGGTTGTTGGCCATCGAGTTCACGCTTTCGGTCAGGTCCTTCCAGACCCCCGTCACCTCGGGAACCTGCGCCTGGCCTCCGAGCTTGCCCTCGGTTCCCACTTCGCGCGCGACGCGCGTCACCTCGGAGGTGAAGACGCTGAGCTGCTTGATCATCGTATTGACGATGTTGGCCGACTGCAGGAACTCGCCGCCCAATGGGCGGCCGTCGACATCCAGTTTGACGGTCTGCAGCAAGTCTCCCTGGGCAACGGCGGCAACGGCTCGGGTCACTTCACGCGTCGGCCACAGCAGATCGTCGATCAGCGTGTTGACCGAGCCCTCCATGTCCGCCCATGATCCGCTGGCAAGGTCGAACTTGACGCGCTGCCGGGTTTTTCCTTCCCTGCCGACGACCTGGCCGACGCGCTCGAGTTGCTGCGCCATTCTCTGATTGGCGGCTACGATTTCATTGAACGTGTCGGCGATCTTGCCTTCGATGCCGAGGTGATCGCCGGTCATTCGCACCGAAAAGTCTCCGCCTCGCATCGCCTGAAGCGCATGCAACAGATCTTGCATTGAATCGGGCGTTCCGTCCGGGGCAGACTTGCGCTTTGCGACACGACCAAGGGCTGATCGTGGTGCGGGATCGAGATCACTCATGGCGTTCCCTTAAGGACAGTGCGGGGGTCGAATCCGAACACACGCAACCGAATTGACGCCATAGAAGCGCCTGCAAAATGTCAAATCAAGCAATAAGATAGACCAGATCCGAAGATTGCGGCGCTGCAAAATTCAGCCGGATGACTTCAATCCCGAACCCGGACATTTGTTCCGACTCGCGCAAAAAGTTCCCAGGATGTCCAGTTCCGGCACGGCCACCGCATCGGCGTCACGGGCAGCCGTAAAGCCATAAGTCCGGTAGCGGACGCTCATGGCGAGGCGCCAGACGCTGCCTGAAACTGATCGGAAATGCAATCAGTGGAATTGATTCGTACTTCTCGTCAATTGCGAGGAGCAAAGCGACGAAGCAATCAAGGACCACGCTTTCGTCGTCTGTGAATGCGCGTGCCGGATCAAGTGCGGAATTTGCCT
>DATHHQ010000539.1:0-11824 GCA_035490095.1 Bradyrhizobium sp. | reverse complement strand
CAAGTCATCGATGCGTACTCGGTGATCGTTACCGAGGCGTTGGCGGGACCGAGTGCCATCTCCGGCAGCGATACTGGCTTGGCGACGTCGGACGCGCTTTGCGCCATCGCGTCTGCGATCAGGTGCAGCGGTGAGAACCTGGCGAGTGCGGCAAGCCCGGTCAGCGACAGGGCGATGGTAAAGACGAGGCGGGTGATGAACATCAGCCTGCTCCGAAATTCGGCGCTGGTCCACACACACACACACAAACTGTGCGTCGCCAAGGAAAAAAGGATTTCCTCTATTGATGAGAAAGTTTATCTCATCATTCGGAGGTTCTAGTGTGAAGGCCTTCACAAATCGCGACTTCGTCGGCGTACGCATTTGGCTCACGCCGCCGCGTCCTCCTTATCGCGCGCAACGATCCTTAGGGCATCATCCGGCAACGGTCGTTGCAGCGCCTTGGCTTCGTCCCACGGCGCGCGAACCGGGCGCCCCTCGCGAGCCGCGGCCTAATTTGCCGCACAACGGATAGATGGCCTGTACAATATTGACCAGTTTTTCCGAATGAAACTACGCATATTGCTGGCGCGAGAAACTGGTGGTGTGCGGTTCAATTCTCCGGAGAGATCAAAGGGCTTCGATGGCCAAGAAAGCACGGAAGCGCGGCCCGGTCGCAAAGCGGGGCACCTCGGTAACGATACTTGGGAAGAAGGCGCGGCGAGCCGAGCGAATGACTGACGGTCGATACCGGCTGGTTGCTGTCAAAGGAGCCCGGGTCTTTGTTGGCACCCTGATCGACACGATCAATAAGGGGAAAGTGCGCTTGGCGATTTTCAGCGTCCCAAAGGGATAGAGCGGGCCTAGAATAACCCGCAAATGATGACCGGCGCGGCACACCAGGCTGACATTAGCAGCCCAGCATCGCCCTCTTCTCAAAGGGCATCTGCTTCCTGCTTCATTGGCCTCTTCCTGGTCCCACCACGCCTGAAAGTCAGCCTCGGTTCGTTTCGCCAAAAAAACCTTCCACGCGGGTTCGAAATCGGCGCGGGCTTCGTCGAAGGTTGCGGCGGCTTCGCCCCGGTGTTCGCCCGGATGGCTGTCCGGATAGAAACCGCAATGCCATTCCCACGGGTCTTCGTTATGCGGGTTGCCGCTGCGGATCGCGATCGGCGAGCACTTCACCATAGTAGACGTGCCAGCATTCCTCACGGGCATCGGTCGATCGGCGGCGGGTGAGGGCGGGCATGCCGCATTGAAGCGCGGGACGTGGCGCAACGCAACTCGTCTCTAATTAGGAACCAACAAGTGCGCTCCGTTCATTGTGCTTTTGGAGCCCGGAAGGTAGGTTGCGTGCGGACATTGTGAAACCGCTGATCGAGAAGCGGCCATGGGCATGATCAAGCTGCTGTTTGCTCCAATCCGTGCGATAGCCCGATTCCCCCTGTTTCAGTTTGCTGTTGTGGTCGTTGTGATTTTGTTCTTGCAAGCTGCCGACGAAAATTCGACGTTAGGTCAAATCTTCGACGGCCTCGACAAACTAGTCGATTCGACCGTCACATTCCTTTCGGCAATCATCACGGTGAAATCATTTACAAAGTCATGGCTGACGTCGGGCTTCATGATTGCGTATGTCTACCTGGCTTGTTTGCTCATCCTGTTCCTTGTCCGCGTAGCGATTACATTTGTTGTCGATTTGATCGGGCGCAACAATTTATTGTGGCTGAGAAATGCTATTGCGCGCGAACGTGGTGTTAGGGCTTATCGAGCATGGTTGCCATTCGAGAGGATCAGACCCGCTCACATTCCTCAGCAAGAATGGGAGCAAGCGTTTGCTTGGCCCGCCAATAACCAACCACCATATCAATCGCTATCGCATCGGATTTTTCGAGGAATAGTGTTCTATGGGGTCTTGGCTCTGCTTGCCGCTATTTTACTCGCTTCTCAATCTTGACTTGGCTGGTCGGCGTTGCGCCGCGATGAGGGATCATCCAAAAAAGCGAATCGCGAACATCCTAACGCAAAGCCCGGCCACCGGACTGTTGCGCTCAGCATCGCGGTCGAGGCACCGCTCGCGACCTGGCGCACGATCGCAATGATCTCCTCGTCCGGACGATGAGAGGTGAGGGCACGCGGTCACGCCGCGGTGACATCGCCGGTTCGAAAAGGCTCCTTTGGAACAAAAGTTCCATTATTTGGGAACAAAAGTTCCATTTACGAGTTACAGTGTGAATCGTTGCTTCAGGAGCTTGGAATCCCAAGGTGGCGTCATGACGACCTTACAAGCAATGTGTTTGGGAGCGATGCTCGCGTGGACACCCTCGCTTGTCGTGTTGGCATTGTTGCTTCGCGCAGCTCCGGTGGATGACCTTGAGGGCGACCCATCCTAAAGCATAGACCGTCCGTCATTGCCCACACGATAGGAATGATCCAGAACCAGTGCGGGCCGGAGACAGATTAAAGGCCGATTTCCAACGAGCACGACGACAGAGCGCCGCGCTCATTCCGATGTTTCGGTTGCGGCAATTTCCGGGCCGATAGTTGCGCTTTAATGACCCGTTCGCGCAGTTCATTCAATTCGCACAACTGAGCTTTGAGATTAACTGCGGCGCTGATGACGACTGCAAGGCGCGTATCGGTGGCGGCAGTCGTAAGGCGTTGATGAATAGAACTCATTTGAAACCCCAACCAACTAAATGGACGCTACAAATTGCAGGGCAAAAATACCCCAGGCGTGTGTCACCGTGGTGAACAGAAGGCGCAAGTTAGGCGATTTTGTGCCGCACAGCAACGTTTGTGACGGGGTGAGTCCGATTTCCTCTTCGAGATCAGCAACTTGAAGGCGAGGCATGCCAGCTGAGCATATCACGGCTTGCGGCAGATTGGCCTAATTCGGCCAGTACCCCCAACTCCCCTTCGCCTTTAGCCCCCGGGCGGCGGATGGCCATCATCATTTTGATGCAAGTCTGAAAAAACAAAATCCACGAGACGTCATTTTCATCAGCGGCTTGATCGCTCACAAGGTGCCGTTCGTCGTCGCTCGCCGGGCCTGGATGCAGATCCGTTCATGCTGCATCTCTGCGCCACCTTTGCTGAGAAGGAGCGCTCACTGATTTCCCAGCGAACGTGCGCAGCCCTCGCAGCAGCCAAGGAGCGCGGCGTGGCGCTCGGCAGCGCAACACTTCACACAGCTCGTGAGCGCGCCATCGCCATCCAACCAGGCTGCGGCTGACGAGCGGGCTGCCAAGGTTCTACTGATCATCCGGAAGCAGCTGGCACTCGTGCGCTGACTGAGGCGCGTCGCGACGCATCGAACTCTGGCCATTGAGGCCAGGGGTGGCACGGGTGGGTATGGGGCCGATTCTGAGAATCGGTAAAAACCAAAAGGCCCCCACCATGTAGCGCCCACTAAATCGATCAAACGCTGACGCCAGATTCATCCGCGCAGTTCTGTAAGCCATGATCACTAATCGTCGAGCCAGCTTGCGGCCGGCGGCAGATCCATGGGGCGGCTGAGCAGTTGGTAGATCTCGTCGACTTTTAGTTCATCTTCAGGCGTCATAGCCTTGTCAGTTTCCGGCCGGTGACTTTCGGCCAGCTCGCACACCTTCAACATGATGGTGGCGCGTTGACGCAGTTTGAGCTGGACGCTGTCGGTCATTTGGACGCTCTGTACGGTTTGTATGGGCGAGCACCGCTCTTCGGTGCGCGTTACCTTGTGCCAATAGTTTGCGTTCCCAAGCGAGCGCATGGCGGACGATCAGCGAAAGATCATCCCATTGGGGCCGCCAGCCTAGCAGATTGCGCATCCGTTCCGCCGACGCCACGATCTCCGCCGGATCGCCAGGCCGGCGTGCGGCAAATTCGACGGGAAAGTCGTTTCCGGATTCGTGCCGCATGGCCTCGATCACCTGCAAGACCGAAAAGCCGCGGCCGTAGCCGCAATTTAGCGTCAGCGGCTCTCCACCACCGCGCAGGTATGAAAGCGCGTGGCAATGAGCGTTTACGAGGTCGCTCACGTGGATATAGTCGCGAATGCAGGTCCCGTCAGGCGTGGGATAATCGGTGCCAAAAACCTGCATCTTCTCTCGCAGACCCACGGCGGTTTCCGCTGCAACCTTGATAAGATGCGTTGCCCCTCGCGTTGCCTGTCCAGTGCGCAGAGCAGGATCGGCGCCTGCTACGTTGAAATACCTCAAAATGACGTAGCGTAGGCCGTGAGCGCGTGCAGCATCACGCAGCATTGTTTCGGCCATGAATTTGGATGAGCCGTAAGGTGATACAGGCGCAACGGCGGTCTTTTCCGTGACAGGATTTGCCGGCGGATTCCCGTACACCGCAGCCGTCGACGAGAAGATGAAACGCTGCACTCCACTCCTGATTGCGATCTCGAACAGGCTTCGGGAATTTGCGGTGTTGTTGCGATAATATCGAAGCGGTTCGGCAACCGACTCCGGAACAGCGACAGAAGCCGCAAAATGAATGATCTCCGAAATCCCATACTTCGCGATCAGCGGCGCAACTCGCCGCTGATCCCCGATGTCCTCAACGAAAACCGGAACTCCGGATGGTATTGCCCATTTGAAGCCCGACGAAAAATCATCGATCACGACGGGCTGTTCGCCACGATCAGCGAGTTCGTACACCATGTGGCTCCCAATGTATCCGGCACCGCCGGTGATAAGGATCGCCATTGCTATCGCCCTTTATTCTCTGTGGAAACGGCCCTCGACCTATTTGAAGCTTCGGAACAAGCTTCCGTTCAGGCGTGTTATCAAAGCTTATGCCAAGGACAACACTTGAGGTGCGCTGGGGTTCGTTTCTGATTAAGCGGTTGAGCGGGGTGTCGCCTGATGTGATACAGGCGGCGGTGCCGGCCGATGGCAGAACCGTCTGCGTCTTGATCTGCCGCTTGAATTCCTCGTGCAGCCGCTCGATCACGTTGGTGGTACGTAGCGATGCTATTCTTGCCGTTGCTCGTCTCCGGCCAGATCAACATGCGCAAGGTCGACGGCTGGCAAACGCTCGCCACCGCGCCCATCGATCAGCCAATTGACCTCGCCCCTTAATCGGATAGCTTCAAGTGGCTGGCGATTCCGCCGCGCGAATTCCCGCCACATTCCGGGCGGCACCAGTGCGTTGTCATGCAACCAATTAAGGACAATGCATGGCGCTTGAACGGGTGGATGGCGACGGCTCTGGTGCGAGGCCGAAACTCGGCCTGGCATTTGCTGCTCGCCATGCCGAGACGTTGCTCGTGCTCCTTGTGCTGGGCGTGGCCTTGGTCATCGGGCTTGCGACCGCCGCGGATTACGGGCTGTCGACCGACGAATTCAACACCGACGATTACGGCCCCAAGGCGCTTGCCTGGTACACGAGCGCCTTTGCGGACCGGTCTCAGTTCGAGACGGTCGAAGAGTATCTGTGGATGTATGGACCGTGGTTTCAGATGCTCATCGCGGCCGTGCGGCCGCTTGAGCTCGCGAGCCCGATCACGGTCCGGCACGCCATGACCTTCCTGTTCGGCCTCGCTGGGCTCGCCGCCGTCGTGCCGATGGCGCGGCTCACGGTCGGGTGCTGGGCTGGGTTGACGGCGCTCGCCCTGTGCCTGCTGACCGGCTTCCTGTACGGCAACCTGTTCTTCGCCCCGATCGACGTGCCGTTCCTGTTCGCCATGAGCTGGTCGACGCTCTCGATCGTCCTGATGGTGCGGCAGGGGGTGCCGAGCTGGCGTCTGACCCTTGCGACGGGCCTTGTCACTGGCCTCGCCATCGCGACGCGCAGCGGCGGGGTGATCACGCACGCCTACCTCGTTGGCGGCATGAGCCTGTGCGCTCTCGAGGCGCTGCTGCGCCATGGCCGCGCGGGCTATGGCCAGTTGCGCCAGATCGCCTTGCATACACTGCTCGTCATCCTCGTCGCCTGGCTAACGGCGATTGCGCTCTGGCCGTGGTTGCAGACCGGACATCCGCTCATACAGTTCCTCGAGGCCTATCGGCACTTTGCTATGCTCGACACCTCGTTCGAATTCCAGAATTGGGGCCGGCGCACGTTCACCGATAACGTGCCCGCCTGGTACATCCCCGGACAGCTCCTGGCGCGCCTGCCCGAGGGCTTTTTGGCGTTGCTGTTGCTCGGCATGGCGGTCTGGATCGGTGCTGCAGGGTCGTGGACCCGCGCCACCCTCGGCGCCCTGCGTCGGTCCGGCGTCTTGGGACTGCGACCAGTCGCGGCCGAGCTCGCAGGATCGCGCGCGGTGCTGGTCGTCAGTGTGGCGGCGTTCGGGCCTATCGGGGTGCTCATCCTGCAGGGCTCGACGCTCTATGACGGTGTCCGCCACGTATTGTTCGTGATCCCAATGCTCGCCATCGTGGCCGCGCGCGGGTTCACGAGCCTCTTGCCCTTCTTGCGACGCCTCCCGATTGTGCCCGCGGCCCTCGGGGTCGCGCATACGGCCGTCATCGTGGTGACGCTCGTCATCCTGCATCCGCTCGAATATATCGCGATGAACAGTCTGGCAGGCGGCGTCGCCGGCGCTTACGGCCGATTCGACCTCGACTATTGGAACATGGCGGTTCCCGAGGCGCTGCGCCGCCTCGAGGATCGAATTGACGCCGAAGGCCGGTTCGCGGGCGATCCACCGCGCGTGCTGGTCTGCCTGGGCTGGCGCGAGCAACTGGCCGGCGTGATGTTCCGTCGCAACTGGATTGCCGAAACCGATCCGCACAAGGCCGACTACCTGATCGCCACCGAGCGCTGGCCTTGTGCCGACGGCACGACGGCCGTACTGGTTGATGAGGTCACGCGATTTGGCCGCCCGTTCGCCCACATCTACGCCAATCGTCGCGGGCTCGGCGAGTGACGCCAAGTCCCGGCGCGACTTGGCAATGGCATCTACTTCTTCGCCTGCAATTCGATCGGGGGCGCCTCGGCCTTTCGGCCCAACATGTCCTTGGCGCGATCGATCGCCACGGCGCGCGCCAGCCGCGTGATCATGTCGAGCTGGAGCCGCAGCTTGATATGCAAGTTGAGCATGATGAGCAGGCTGATCACGACCCAGGTGTAGACGATGAGGTCGGAGCCGCGGCCGATTCCCGCGAAGGCCGCAAGCGCGGTGGCATGCTCCGGCACCCAGACGAAGTAGAGGCCGGCGAGCGCAGCGCCGCCCGCGAGCAGGCCGATGATCGGCACCGTCCGATGCGCCGACCAGGCGTAGACCAGAACCAACGCCAGAAAGGCCGTCAGCAACAGCTGCGCGATCATCGGTAGAGCCTCCGCGCAAACAGATCGATCAGGATGGTCAGCGCATCGGTGATGCGTTGACCCTTGCCCAGCGAATAGGCACTGTACTCGATGTTCACCGGCACCTCGACAAAGCGCAGGCGGCTCTGCGCGATCTGGTGCAGGATCTCGGACGCGTGCGCCATTCGGTTCTGTCGCAAGGAGATCGCGCGGGCGCCGCGCGCGGTCATCGCCCGTAGGCCATTGTGGGTATCGGTGACCGGCAGTCCGGTGCTCGCGCGCGTGAACCAGAGCGCGGCGCTGAGCAGGATGCGGCGCGACACCGGCAGATTTGCGGTCGCGCCGGTGAGAAAGCGGCTGCCGAGCGCGAAATCGATGCCGGGCTGCTCGATCGCCGCGAGCAGCGCCGCGATGGCCGCGGGGGAATGCTGGCCGTCGGCGTCGAACGTGACGAGCGCATCCGCACGCTGCTCGAGGGCGTATTCGATGCCGGTCTGCAGCGCGGCGCCCTGTCCGAGGTTGATCGGATGCCGGACGACGACCGCGCCTGCGAGCAACGCGACGTCGCCGGTGCGGTCGCCGGAGCCGTCATCGACCACGACGACCGCGTATCCGGCGCGGCGAATGCCGGACACGACGGTGCCGACCACCGGCGCTTCATTGTACGCCGCGACAACGACCCAGGGATTGCGAATCAGGCCGGTCATGTCTCATCAACTCACAACAAGCACAAGACCGCAGGCGATCACCGCGATTCCGACCAGGAGACGCGCCGACAGCGGCTCGGCGAACACCAGAGCGCCGAGGACGGGCGTCAGCGCAAACGCGACCGCCACGAACGGATACGCGCGCGACAGCGGCGTGAACGTCAAAAGCCAGACCCACAGGACGGACAGCGCCGCATAGAGCACGATGGCGCCGATAAACGGTGCGTTTTGCAACAGCAGCAGCGCACGGGTGGACAAGGGATGGCCGTCGCCGAGGCGCAGCGCGGCGGCCTTGAACAGGAGTTGGCCCGCCGCCATGCCGGCCGCGTAGGTGATGAGCAATGCGATCTGGCCGAGGTTGAGGCGCTCGATCATGGGAGGCTCGTATCCGGACGTGGGGGCGCCTTGCTCAAGACCACGCGCATCGCGTCGAACAGGTTCACCGGAATGGCGAACCGGTTGCCGGTCGGGCTGGCCGCGATCATGCGGCCGAGCAAGCGACCCGCCTGGAACGCGATCAGCGAGAGCGGCACGAATTTCCAAGGATGATCGGAACTCTCGACGCGAAGGCCGACCGAATGGGCCAGAGACGCGATGCTGTCGCGGTTGAAGAACCACAGGTGCTGCGGAGGCGTCATCAGGCGCCAGTGCGCGCCGGTCGATCGCGCCGCCAAGGAACCGAAGTCTCCGGTCGTCAGCACGATGATTCCGTCCGGCCGGAGATGGTCCGCGCACAGCGCGAGGGCTTCCTGCGGGTCGGGCAGATGCTCGATGACGTCGAGGAGGACGATGACATCCAGGGTGCCAAGCGACTTGAGAGTCGCTTCGCTCAGCAGGCCGCAGACGACGTTCAAGCCGAGATCGCCAGCATGGGCAGCAGCCGCCTCCGCCGGCTCGATGCCGCTCACCTCAAATCCGGCGCGGCGGGCTTCATCGAGAAAGAAGCCGTAGGCGCAACCGATCTCGAGCAGGCAGCCCTGTGGCTTGCGGCGCCGGATGAACTCGACCGTGCGGGCGAACTCGCGCCGTAGCACCGGTTCGGCGCCGCGATAGTCGGCGTAGCCGTCGGACTGACGGCCGGAAAAGTAGCCATCGTCATAATAGGCGAGGGGATCGAAGCTCGATGCCTCGGTGCGTCCCAGTCCGCAGTCACGACATTGAAAGATGTCGCAACCGTTCTTGATGTAAAGAAACCGTTGCGGCGTCGCCCGACTGCACGCGGGACACGTAAGCGTAAGCGCAGTTCGGTCGTTTCGCGTCAGCAAATGCGCCCCCCTAATGCCGTTTCTTCAGTGCGAAAAAACGCCTCCGATGCCGAAATGTTCCGTTCGGCGAACGGGCACGGGGTCGCAGGCTGCCTGGCTGGCAGGTGCGAAATAGATCGAGGATGGTCCGCCCTCTCGCCGGTGCAGCACGGTGAGACGGCGGTCATCCGAGGGTACGAGCTTTTCCCTTGCTGTCGCGACCAGCAAGGTATCGAAAGCTGAGCAAGAACAGCGCATTCTTGAGTTTGCCAATTTGCGTCGGATATCCGCAATGTTTGACGGGTGCTTGAGGCTATTGGCGTATCGACCGGCCGCACCTTGCTTTGACCTCGTCCGGCCGCAACAGTGCCTACTTCGCCTGTTCGAACAACTCTTCGCTCATCATTGTCAGTTCCGCGCCGATCCGGCGGGCCTGGTCCTTGGTCCCGAGGCTGACGAGAACTCTGCCGCAATCGCCTCGCTCTGGAAATCACCTCGCGACCTATTTTGGATCGCGCTCCTATTCAATTTATCTTTGCCACTTTCCTGTCATCATTGCGGGATGTGGCTATGGATCACTCTGTTTTCCTCGCCTCCTAGTTTTCTGCCTCTCTAGCAATGGCCCTGCCGGCCACGACGGAGAAACCAATGAGGTTAGAGCGTTGCGACCACGACGTCAGAGTCCCGGCAGGAATAGCCCAGGTCCCGCTCCATAAGGGTGAGTAAAACTCGAAACGGTCCGGCCCACTCCGCTCGTTCTTTGGCATCGCCAGTCGCAGTAGCGCCGAAAGCCGCCGTCAACAATGCAAATCCGCGGCGACCAGGAACACGGAGCAATACGTTTCGCTATTGCGCCCAAGACGAAGCCTAGTCGCAGGGCTGGCGCTGAGCGCCGCCCCAGTCGGTTTGGCGGGGGCTGATAACGCCTACGCGCAAGCCAAGGAGACCACGAAGGAAACCACGTCTGAGAAAAGTCTGTATGAGCGGTTAGGGGGCGTATTCGCCATCGCGGCAGTGCTGGATCACTTCAGCGACGCCGTCGTGAAGAACCCAGTCGTCGGCCAGAAGTCCAAGAACCCGCAACTGCGGGAATGGCACACCAAGAATCTGAAAAGGCTGCCCGGCCTCAAGTTCATGCGGACACTGTGGGTCTGCAACGTTTCGGGTGGGCCCTTCCAGTTCACGGCCACCAAGCCCGGCTCGACGCCGCTCGGCCTTGTGGAGGCCCACCGCGATCTCCGGATCTCCCCGGCCGAATTCGGTCGCTGCAGAACTTGGACGAACCCTAGACTTCGCCAAAGTCCCCAAGCGCGAGAAGGCCGAAGTCCTGGCAGCGTTCGCCGCCCACAAAGACGAGGTCACCGCCGGCTACGTCGCGGGCGGCAAACGCGGCTGAAGCGTCCTGTGTGTCCAGGCAAGACGATCCCGCGCCGTCAAAGCTGGGCGGGATGTTGGCTGCGCGCCGACGAGATGATTGAAAAAAGCCACGAGTTGCTGCGGTGCATGAATCTGTTCATGGCACTTTTCGGACCAGTTGGTTCCCGCCGGATGAAGTCCGTTCACGGCTAAGGGCAGGCGTGTTAGGGACACAGTTGGAATACCGCGATTGACCAGCAACGAACATGGCAGCCTTTCAGACACAGGAGTACGGATCATGTTGGCGCGAGTAGTCCTTTGCTCCTTGTTTCTGGCTTGCGCCTTCACGCCTGCCAATGCTCTGACCCAGGAGGAACTTCTAACCAGGCTCGAAGCGGCGACCGCCGATCGAGGTGAGCTCAGGCCTGCTACCGAAGTCGCGGGTGAGTTCGTCACTAGATGATGCAGTCCCTCACATCACTGTTCGATCGCCGCGCATGAAGCTCGGAAAATTTGTGTTCGGTGACGCAAAAAGACTTTTGCAACACTTATCGGCACAAAGCAGACGTGCCGCTCGCCTCGGCGAATGTCCGTTGTTGGAGGAACGGCCGACATGTTCTGGAAATGCCGCCACTTCGGCTTTTGACCCGGACTTCGCCTTAGGCCGTCTCGGATGCCGGCGCCGCTCGCATCTCGCGCCATCTGCGTTTGGAACCGAAACATTTTCTAGCCTGAATGATTTACTCCCGGGGCTTCGCAAGATGCGAGGCATTCATGAATCCTCTCTCGGCGAGCGACGTGTTCCTTACAGTCGCGATCATGAGTGTCACTTTCCTGACCGAGGTCGGGTTTTTCATTTTGATTGGAATGCTTTGAAAGGAGCGCGCGATCTGGGCAACGCGCAGCCGATGCGAGGTCTAGGACTCCGCAAGCTTGATGGTTGAGACCGGCCATCTTCCATCATGACCTTCGATGGAAAGCCGTAGCCCGTGCAATTCATCCAGCCAAACGTTCTCGACCGTCCCTGCCTTTCCGTCGGTAAGCACGAGGGCTTTGCCGATCAATTCGGATTGCGCCGCACCGTACTCATTCAAAATTTTTGACGCACGGCGCTTCACCGATGGCATTGCTCGTCCATGTTCGGCCGAGCCGCGTCTGTGCTGTCCAAAGCGGCTCAACGGCGACGCTTGTCCCAACGCTCAGCCGCTGGAATGATTGATGGTGACTGCTCTTCCAATTCGCGGAGACGGTCGATTTGCGTTCTAAGGCTCCCCGGGAGTTCCGGCTCTTCTTTCA
>DATHHQ010000538.1:0-14120 GCA_035490095.1 Bradyrhizobium sp. | reverse complement strand
GGTGCGGCCGTTTGTTTGCGCAACCGCGCCACAAGATCTGTGATTTCGGCCGGGGTCAGATGCTGGGCGCCAAAGGATCCGAGCCCCCCTGGCCCCCAGTTCGACCGATGACGCCCCGCCACCGAACGGTCCCTGGATGATTGGATACCGGATCTTCAACAATCGAGTGGCCGGCGTATCAATCCACATCCGTCGTTCCTGCACTCATGGTCCCTGACTTCCAAACATTTGTCGCCCGGGCCAGACACTTTATTCCGCTTTGTCTCTGGCCCTATCTCAATAGTGCCTGAGCGTCTTCCCACACGCGCCGCACGACGGCGGCCGCAGGTTCGGCTCTTGCCAAGGCAGCGGCCTGGCCAGCCCACGCCTGAATTCGCTGTAAGTCGTCGGCCTTCTGTCCGGCTGTTCGCATCTGTGCTGTCAGACCTCGCTGTACTGGGTATGGCGCGCTCTTGGGTGCGCCATCGGCCATAGCAGCCCGGACATATTTTGTGCCGATGCTTCGTCCCGCGCGTCCACTGAAGGCCCGCGTGACCATCGTATCCTCGGGGGCTGTCTCTGCGAGTGCGTTTGCCCACGCAGCACTGATCTTTGCCTCGGGGCAGCGTAGAAATCCGGTGCCGATCTGGGCCGCGACTGCGCCGAGAGCTAGAGCCGCGGCCACTCCTCGTCCGTCCGCAATGCCGCCCGTGGCGACGACGGGCACCTTAACGGTATCGACGACCGCCGGCAGAAGGGCGAAGAGGCCGACCAATTGAACCTCAGCCGTTGTCGAGTCGAAGCAGCCGCGGTGTCCGCCCGCTTCCATTCCCTGGGCAACAATCACGTCCGCGCCGGCGGCCTCTGCCGCCCGAGCTTCGGCTACGGTAGAAATATTCGCAAACCATGCGATTCGCCGTTCCTTGAGCCGTGCCACGAATGCCGGCGGAAACAGACCCATGACAGATGAAACCGCACTCGGTCCGGCTGCGAGCAACGCCTCACATTGAGCGGCGAAGTCGGGGGGAGTAGCGTTGCCTGCTTCAGCGGGCACTGTAGGCCCCCAATCCGAGAGAAAATCCCGCACCTTGGCCTCATGAGCAGGATCCCGCGTTGGTGCTGGATCCGGAACCCATAGGTTCAACTGAAAAGGACCATTACTGCCGGTGCGGAATTCAGCCGCCCACTTTTCGATCTCGATGGGCTGCATCAGCAGCGCTCCACAAGATGCCAGTCCCCCGGCGTTTGCGACGGCGATCGAAAGCGAGGGTGCGCTGGCGCCCGCCATGGGCGCGAGGAGAATTGGAGCCCGCAGGCCATATCGAGCGCAGAAGGAACGGCTTTGCTCTAGAGTAGTGCTCACTGGATCTCTCCAATCTTCTGGGGCCACCGGCGCCATGCACCGGCGGAGAATGTCATGAGGACGGTCATTTCCTGGCCCAGTGGGACAACCAGTGTTCCCGCGCAAGCAACATTCGAACTTTCTCGCTAGGCTGTTAACGTTTGCTCGTCACTTGGCCGTGGCTGAGTTGCTTTCGACATGGAAGGACTTGGAGCTGACCAACCATTCGCCATCCACGCGGTGGTAGTTCAAATAATCCACGTAGACCATCGTGTTGATCCTGACGCTCACTTTTGCGAGCGCCTGGTCAGGAGCCGTGAAGTCCAGCAGCAGGATTTCTTCCTCGCGGGTTGCTCCCTGCGTCTTCGGAGAAGGCGTCTTGGCAAGGATCCCTCGATAGTCCAGCGCCGTGAGCATCCGCATCTTGCCGTCGCGAAGCCCATGCAGCTGCGCCGTAGGCCGGAAGACGCGGTCGAAGTTGGACACGTCTGCGTCATACATGAGGTCGAAGTATTGCTGCACGGCCTGGGGCAATGTCTGGACGCCGGTCGGCTTCGTCATGGGAGCCTCTTCAGGGTACTGGATAGCGAAAGCATGCTCCACGACAGGGAGGCGAGTCCTTGCGAGTTAGGCTAAAAGGACAGGTCACGACGCAATGTTGTGCCATCGCTTACGTTTAGGACATGCATTAATGCCAAAAACCGATCTGGACGCCATCGACTGCCGAATCGTGGCGGCGCTTCAGGCCGACGGCCGACTGAGCAACATCGATCTCGCCGGACGTGTGGGGCTTTCTCCGTCGCCATGCTTGCGACGGGGCTGGAACGGCAAGGATACATCGATGCCTATCGGGCGGTTCTTCAACGCGACCGCGTTGGTCTTGGCTTCTCCGTTTTCATCGGGGTCAAGACAGAGGGCCACGCCAACGATCGGGCGCTGACTATCGAGAAGGCCGTTGTCGCCATGCCCGAGGTTGTTGCCTTTCACCTTGTTTCGGGAGAGGTCGACTACTTTCTCGAAGTCGTCGTGCCGGATCTTGAGCGGTATCGCGAGTTTCTCGTCACCAAGCTGCTTGATCTTCCGATCATTCGTGAGGTTCGAAGCAATATTGCGATTCAGACCTTGAAGGCGGGTGCACCCCTCCCGTTGGGGCATCTCGATACGCAGGCGCGCGCCTAGCGGTGAACGGCTCTAGGGCGGGCAGGCCAGAAATTCTGGCCGGCATTCGCACTCCCGGGCTACCCGCTCCAGAAGAGGGTAGGTTCCAGGGACCACGGCCGCAGGCTCGACTCTGCGGATATAGCCGAACATTGTGGCTATCGTGATTTCGGCTTGCGTGAGCTTCGCAGTCGATGACCATTCCGGATCTCGCCTTGTCTCCAGCTCTCGAAGCGCCGCATCAAGTTGTCCCCGGCATCGTGAGAGCCATTCGGCCGATTGCTGCGGCAGTGGACGTCGCCGCTCGTAATTCATCGCGATGGCTTTGTCCGTGGCGCCGGTCGCATTGACGACGAGCTGCAGGGCTTTTCTCCTGGTCGCACCATGGGAAGGGAGCAGCTTTCGTTCCGGTCCAGCGATCTCATCGAGGTAGTCCAGGATCGCGAAACTATCGATGATTACCTCGCCCTCCGAGAGTGCCAGCACAGGCATCCTTCCAAGCGGGCTGTACTTTCTGAGATCTGCGGCCTGTGAGAACGGAGAAAGAGGGAGGTGCTCGAATGCCAACCCCAACAGATGAAGGGAAACTCCTACTCGTCGCACATAGGGCGAGTCGTAACGGCCTATTAGCTTCATTGCTGCTCTCCTCCTTGCGCAGGACAACTCTACGAGCGTACGCTGTTGCACAACACTAACGATCATAAAGCGAGTGGCGCGACCAACCGGTGCTGTCGTCATGGACGGAACGTGAGCGCGTCTATCCGAACGGTACGGCCGATTTGGCAGCACAAACGAGGATGAGCGCTTCGAGATTTTGCGCTGGCTCTTTTGGGACAATCACAAATTGACAGGATACATGGCGACCTATCGGTATCAACGCGCATTCACCCCGGTGCCCGATCAAGCGGTCCTGGCGTTCTTGCACCCACGCATCGACGACTTCTTCGGTATCCTCAAACAACCACCTGCACGATCGGGTAGTGACGCGTACACGACATTCGACACGCCGGAACTTCCGGCCGAGCGCATCATCGCTCATCACAATCGTCTGCTCGGTCGCGGCTTTGCAGAACTGAGTGAAGTAGAACGAGTGCGATTCTAAAGACAACTCAGTATAAAATTCGTGCTTTGCAAGCGGTCTGAATAGGTCAGGGCGCGAAGGTCGCTTATGTGATCACGGCCAGGCGCGATGGCCGGTGAGCACTAGACAGGGGCGGCTGCCGCCGCAGCCAGGCGCGTAAGCTCGCCACTTCCGGGCAGTCCGCCGTGCCAACCGGCGCGATCAGCCAGTCACCGAGGCCCGGCCGGTTGCTGAGCGGATCGCAGCGATAAGGCGGATGGTGGCCGAGGCTGCGGTCGATCAGCAGGTCGACCTTGCCTTCGCTGAGCTCATGCAGCCCGGCCGGCTGCAGCACCTTGAGGCCGATGCCCGGGTTGGCGGCGCGGAAGCGGTCGAGCGCGAGCTGGCGCAGCTCAAGGCGGACATGCACGCCGAGGGTGAGCAGCGTTAGGGCGGCTGAAGGGCGAAGTTGCGCCGTAGCGTCAGCGAGGCGGCGGAAGCCGGCGCACACCTCCGGCAGGAAGGCCAGAGCTGCCTCGGTCAGTACCAGCTGCTTGTGCAGGCGCTCAAACAGTTGGACGCCCAGACGGTTTTCCAGCGCCTTGACCTGCTGACCAATAGCGCCGGGGGACACGTGCAGCTCCTGGGCGGCCAATTTGAAGCTGAGATGGCGCGCGGCGGCCTCGAAGGCCCGGAGCGCGTTGAGCGGCGGCAGGACGTAGGTCATGGCCGGCAGTGTGACACCGAGCCGCGAGCGGCTTGCAATAGATTTTCTGCGGTTTAACTCCAGCAACCCTGCTTTGCCGGAGGTCGCCACGGTCGTCTAGATTTGCCGCATCCAATAGGGAGTGATCGATGCCCCGCCGTTTCGACCACTGCGTCCTTTGCGTTCATGATCTCGAACGTGCCTCCGCCACCTTCGAGGCACTGGGTTTTACCCTGACGCCAGTCGCCCAGCTTCCATTCGGCGTCCGCAATCGGCTGGCGTTGTTCGGCGACAATTATCTTGAGCTCCTGGCCATCGCCGATCCTGCCGCGATCTCGGCGCCGGCGCCTGGACAGTTCAGCTTCGGCGCCCACAACCGGGCGTTCCTCACCCGCGGCGAGGGCATGTCGATGCTGGCTTGGCACGGCACGGATGCCCGCACCGATGCGCAGCGATTTCAGGAGAGCGGTTGCGGCGCCTATGCGCGGCTCGATTTCGGTCGCGATGCGCTCTTGCCCTCGGGCGAGACGGTGCGTTTCGACTTCTCGCTTGCCTTCGCCACCGACGCGGCGATGCCGGGGCTCGCCTTCTTCACCTGCCAGCAACGCCATGCCCCGGATCTGTTCTGGCGGCGGCCGCAGTACCAGCGGCATGCAAATGGGACGCGGCGGATCGTCGAGATCGTCATGTCCTCGGCCGAACCAGAACGGCATCGCCGCTTCCTCGAGCAGGTCAGCGACGGCGTCGCCGAACGGGTTGCCGGCGGCTTTGCCATCGCGACCGCCGACGGTCGTCTCACCGTGCTGGAGTCCGCGGCGGCCACTCGGCGGTTCGGCGGACCACCTGCGGACGGTGCGCCCCGCTTTTGCGCCGTGCGGCTGGCGGTGGCCGACCATGCCGCGACCGAGCTGGTGCCGGTATCGTCCGCGCACGGCCTCGCTCTGGAGTTCGTCAGTGAAGGGTAGACGCCATCTGTTGGCCGACCGCTCCCGCTGTCACATGGAGCTCGTGTGCTGCCAACCTGAAGTTCAAGTGGCGAGCCGTCGCTTCGAAGGCCCTGAGAATCTTCAGCGGGGGCAGTAGATGTGTCATCGGCACTCCAATTCTTCCTAATCTGCCAGACCGCTGCGAAAACACGACGCAGATTTTCTGGGCGCTCGAAGGAAAAATCCTGACTTCACCGGCTGCTTCCATACCTAGACATTGACGAGCCGAACCAATCGAGGAGGTCTCAAAATGACTGCCGCACTAACACATCTTGAGCGACGAAAGATCGAAGGCGCCGTACTCACACCAATGGTGCAAGCGCTGCGCGGGCAATCGGAAAGGAACGCACCAGCGAGATCGTTCTGGAAGTGATCGCCGAACTCGGCCGCCGCGACGGAAAGCGGTGGGCTCACCAGTTTGGTAACACCTTGGATGGGCTCAAGAAAGTTGGCGATGTGAGTCTGAAGGCGGTGCCATGGAAATCGAACCTGTCCCGGGCACTGCCAATCAGTTGAACTTCAACGTAACGAAATGCGGATATGCGGAACTCTACAAGGAGTGGGGGCTCGTGAATCTCGGGCTGTTGTTTCACTGCAGTCGAGATTTCTCGATGATACGCGGGTTTGGGTCCGATATTTCATTGAGCCGCACGAAGACTATCATGGAAGGTCATTCGATCTGTGATTTTCGATTCGAGGGGGCCCACGGCAAATAGAGTGTTCATTCGTTGGCATCTGTCCTCCTTCTCAACTGGCATCATCTTTTCGGCGATGCTTTTTTGAAATGGATAGTCTGCCATCTCCTAGAAGACACGCCTAACTGGCATCCTTTATCATCACTAGCGGACAGGACGGGAGTCGAAAGTCGCATTGGCTTTTCGATCGGCTGAGCCAACTCAGTGGAAATGAGCGCTTCTACACCAAGTGCTCGTTTCGCTTTTCAGCTGCAACGCAACCCGGCGTTGTTATGCTCAACGTCTTCCCGTCATATATCAACTAAACGGGAGCATCAAATGTCGGTCCGGTTTAATCCAAAGGGCATGTGGGAGCCCAACGGCCGCGCCTTTTCGCAAGGCGTTGTGCAGGGTGATGGCCGAATATTGCACATCACTGGTCAGGTTGCGTGGGACGCCAACAGTCACATCGTCGGGGTTGGCGACGTGGGCGCTCAATTCGAGAAGTGTATCGAGAACACGCGGCGAGTTTTAGCGGAGGTCGGCGGGGAGCTCGACGACATTGTGTCGCTTACCGTGTACTTCACCAACCGCGAAAGTCTCCCCGTCATTCAGAATGTGCGCGCGAGCCATTTTAGAACTGCTACAGCACCCGCCAGCATCCTGATCCTGGTCCCCGGGCTCGTGTTGCCCGAGTTCTTGATCGAAATCGTGCCGATCGCGGTCATATTGCAGAAGCGATTCCGCGATCCTGACGTAAACAACATTGCAGTTTAGTCGTAGAACTGAGCGCCGCCGAGCCACGGGACTTTGGCCTCAGACCTGCCGGATCATGTTGACGTGGGCATCGCCCTCTCACGTAGAGGGCTCCGCGATCCCCATGGCCTGATCAGTAGCGGCCCTGCAATCAGGCAGCCATAGACTATCATGCCCGCCGCCAGAACGGCGAACACGCCGTTCAGTCCCAGCTCCAATCGTTCGACGGCAACCCAGCCGCCGGCAGAGACGAGTCCCTGGCGGACGAGGCTCGCGACCAGCGGAGTCGTCATGCGGCCCGCGCCCTGGCTCGCGAAGTAGAGCGTGAGGCCCAGTCCAAACAGGCAATAGAACGGCGCCACGCGCGTGAGATAGGCGACGCTCGCGGCAATCACCTGTGGGTCGTCGATGAAAATGCGCGCCCAGGTCTGCGGCAAAAGCGCCGCCGTCCAGCCGATGCTGCCGACGCTCGCGAAGCCGACGAAGGCGCCGATCCATGCAAGTCGGTTGGCGCGTCGCCATTCCTCGGCGCCCACCGCCACGCCGACCAGGGTCGTGAGGCCTGTACCGATGCCGAAGGCCAGCGGCGCCACCATGTATTCTAGGCGCACGCCGATGCCGTAGCCGGCGAGTGCCGCCGTGCCGAAGCTGCCGATAAGCCCCGTCACCAGTACGGCGGTGAGATTGCCGGTGAGGCTGGTCGCCGAGCCCATGAGGCCGACCTTGAGGATCTCGCCGAACAGCCGGCGTTGCAGGGGGACGCCGGTGAAGCTCGGCGTGAAGCCGAGCCGCCCGCGCCATAGCGCGCGCGCCTGCAGAAGCAGGGCCACGCCTGTGGCAATGATCGACGCAATCCCAAGCCCTTCGATGCCGCAGCCGGACCAGCCGGCGATACCGAGGGCCAACAATCCCGAGAGCGGCACGTAGACCATCGAGGCAAACAGTCCATAGCGTGCCGGCGTCGCGGAATCGCCGCTGCCCCGTAGCAGCGCGGAGAAGAAGCTGCTGAGCCACGCGAGCGCTGCGCCGGCAAACCAGAGATTGCTGAAGGCTAGCGCCTGTCCGAGTGCGTTGCCGCTGCCGCCCATCAGCCTATAGACCGATGGCGCCACGATCCAGGCGAAGGCCGTGAAACCAAGCCCTATTGCGATGCCGATGACCACCGCATGCAGCACGAGCGCGCGCGCGTCCTCGGTTCGCCCGGCGCCTAGCGCGCGCGCCATCGCCGAGGCGACGCCGCCGCCCATGCCGCCGTTGGCGACGTTCAGCATCAATGCAAGGAAAGGAAAGACCAGCGCGAAACCCGCCAGCGCATCGCGGCCGAGGCGGCCCACGAACCAGGTCTCGGCGACAGCGACGAAAATCTGCACGACCATCAGCGCGGTCGTGGGGCCAGCCAGGCGCAGCAGGCTGCGCCCGATCGGGGCGGTCAGAAGAGAATGGGACAGGAATGGCTCCGGGAATCAGCGTGCGCATACACGGCGATGCCGTGCTCCCCCGCTCAGGCGGCGGAAGATGGGGGTCGTGGTGTTAGCGCTGATCCATTTCGAAGAGCCCTCAGTATGCTGTAATGTACCGAACATTCTCGCGAAAGACAACAGACTGGCCTGCGTGCCGCAGGTTTTAGAAAGCTTACGCGACGTCTTGAGGGCACTTGGCTACTGTCAGCAATAGTTGCCTTACGAATCATGAATGCCTTGATGGGCGTACGCGCAACTTTGCCTCTCTGAATGCCTCGTCGGGTTCTACTACAAGTGAGTGAATAGCTCCGCTGCATGATGCTGACGAAACAGGATGCGGACTGTCCGGCATAAAGGAGGAGGAGAAGATCGCCTCGACCTTAGTCAATGGCTTCCGAGCGTCTGGTGGACCAGCCAACCCTGCGCCGGAAAACGGAGCGATTTCGCCAGCTGCTGCATGGCTCGTTCCGCAAAGTCACCTCGCATCGTCCGCGCCAGTCGCTCGGTAAAGGCGCGGAGCGAAAGCCTAATTTCACATAGCGTCGTCGCAAGTGCGAAGTAGAAGAACGCTAGCCATGCGGCTCTAGCTGGCCCTCTAGGCGAGAGACTTAGACTTCGACCGTATAGCCAAGGTCGATGTCGCAGGCGGCCTTACCGCCGCGGAAACCGACATTTGTTGTTGGTATTTCGATAAGCACGATCTTCGCGTCGCGGGGAGGCTCACCGAACGGACGGAGCGCCTGCACCGCGGCCTGATACAGGGCGCGCTTGCCTCATCGTCAACCGAGCGGTCGAGAACGGCATGACGTCGGTCCGGGTGTTCCGCTTTCCCAATCACATCTGCACCGACAACAGACGCGCCATCAACCAGGTCGAGGACGGCTGGGAGCAGACACTGACTGGTGTTCCCAAGGAGATCTTTGAATTCTGGAAGCGCCAGCTCAAGCCGCGCGGCTATCACATCCGCTACGAGATCATCGACTATCCGGGCGGCATGCCGGGCGATGTCGGCATTTTCATGAGCTGGCGCTGAGCGCTCCCGTTCTGGTCACTTTTTCGCAGCACTACGTCGACTTTCCCCTGACGCGGAGAGAGAAAATGGAGTGGATTCTTCTTGTCATCATTGCGAGCGCGTCGGCAACCGGAATGGCCTCAAACTCGACGAACGTGCCGATGGCCACGGAGAACGTCGCAATGCCGCCAGGAACAAACTGCTCAATGCCATTAAGGCTTACTAAAGCCCGAACTACGCAGTCATAGTCGAATGTCTGCAATCTCGCTGAGCGCACGCGCTGGTCATGGGCATCGTCGACTTTCGTGAGCGGCAGCTCGATGTCGCTGGTGCCGAGGCTCAGTCGCCGACCGATCTGGCCCATGAGCACGAAGCGAGAGGGCGGGGTCACACATATCATGCTCCGGTCGTTCTGAACGATACGAAGCATTGCGGTCAGCATGCCAATCCGCTCGTCGAAGCTTGGCTGCTGAAGATTTAGTGCCGCCACGCCTGAAGGCTAGGTCCGAGCCGGAATCGAACCCGGCACCCATCATTTTCCGAAGTTCTGGTTGAGGCGCCAGAACGAGGCGGCTCTTATCCGAGCTGGGCAGATGACGCTCCGGCACAAGTCGGAGGTCGGTTACGAAAGCCGTGAAGGCTCGGGAACTTTCGGCGCCTCAGCGCGGAAGTTGTCCATACCGCCCCCACGGGTCTGGTGTCGGCTATCTTGGGGCGTACCTGTGGAAACGCAGGCTGTCATGAGCATGGCTGCTAGCATGGCGGCGGCCGTCGCGAACGGCTTGAAGCGAAAGTGTGTCGTCCCCTTACATGCGCCCGCTCACCCCGGCGGCAACAGGCACGACCCCACAAGTTCGGTATCTCGGCATTACCGACGAGGAGGCCCAGCAAGCGGCGGCGCTCGCCCTTGGCGCGCCATCTCATCCAGACAGTCCGACAACTACAATCGGCCTGACCTGATAGCCGTCTAGCGGCGTGAACTTGTACTGCCGTTCCGACTATCAGAGGTTGCTAAGTCCCAGACTCGAGCGCACGTTTCTATCTGCTACCAGGCCAACCCACCGTTTGCACTCCGGGCGCCCTCAGCTGGTGTTTCTCACGTCAGTACGAGTTGGTGAACTCAACCAGAGAGAAAAGAACATGGAAGCGAAGGGCTTTGTCGTTCCGCCGGGAGGCGGCGCTGTGTGGGATATGGAGCCGGGCAGATCGGCGGCACTCTGCTGGGCGGGCAGACCGCCGAGAGCGTGATGCTGTTTGAAGAGACGGCGCCGCCCGGTACCGCGACGGATTTTCATCTGCACCACGACAGCGACGAGGTCGCGTACGTGCTGTCTGGTGAGATTACATTTCTCATCGGCGACAAGGTCACCGCGGCATTGGAGAATCCGGGTCCCGGGACCAAACCACAGGCTGAGCCTAGAAGGCCGCCACCGTCGCCCAAAGTCTAGTCCGCTCCAAACACTTCGCGGCGCCAGTACGCGCGTCCTGCAAGTCCTGCGGCCGCACCCAGCATGCCGTCAACCTCCGCCAACGCGCCCACCGCCAATGCCTTTGCAGAATGAGTTCCGAGGAGATTCCAGCCACAACAGTGAAAAAGGAGAACTGGGGGCCAAACACTTGAGCTGGTAGGCGACCCTGATCGCCACGGCCTCGCTCTTGCAGGAGGCCGCCTAGCGCGGCAATCTTGTCTCATCAAAGCGACCATCCGATGGATGTCCGTTGAGAACGCACTCGGTCCGCCATTTTGGGAGGATTCCATGAAGCGTTTTACAGGTAATGCGGAGTTCGCTCTTTCCTTTCTGAACATCTCTCCCCACAAGCTGCGGGTTGGTTGCGCGCATGCAGCGATGGCGGCGGGCGTGGCAGCGGTGGCTTTTTGTAGCGGTGCGGCTGCCCAGGACGCGAAGGGATCAACGGGGCACATAAGGGCCGTCACTTCGGCGATCGACGGCAATTCGATTCGAGCCAACGCAGCGACGTCGAAAGATTGGCCGACGATCGGCTTGGACTACGGCGAAACGCGGTTCAGCAAGCTTAGCCAGATTAACACCGGAAACGTCAAGAACCTTGGCTTGATGTGGTCTTACAGTCTCGACTCCTCGCGCGGCGTCGAGGCGACTCCGATCGTCGTCGACGGTATCATGTATGTCACCGCCCCCTGGAGCGTCGTTCACGCCATCGATGCCCGCACCGGCAAGGGCATCTGGACCTTCGACCCCGAGGTGGCGCGCGAGAAAGGCTACAGAGGGTGCTGTGACGTCGTGAACAGGGGCGTGGCACTTCACAAAGGTAAGGTCTTCGTGGGTGCCTACGATGGACGGCTGATCGCGCTGGATGCGGCGACCGGCAAGAAGGTCTGGGAAAAAGACACCGTCATCGACCACAGCCATTCTTACACGATCACAGGCGCGCCGCGCGTCGCCAACGGCCGGGTGATCATCGGCAACGGCGGCGCCGAGTACGGCGTCCGCGGCTATGTCACGGCCTATGATGCCGAAACCGGCGATCAGGCGTGGCGCTGGTTCGTGGTGCCGGGCGATCCGGCCAAGCCGCCTGAAGATGACTCAATGGCCGCCGCTGCCAAGACCTGGGATCCGGCTGGCAAATACTGGGTGAACGGCGGCGGCGGCACCGCGTGGGACAGCATCACCTACGATCCCGACCTCAACACGGTTTATATCGGAACCGGCAACGGCGCGCCGTGGAACCGCAACCTGCGCAGCCCTGCCGGTGGCGACAATCTCTATCTCGCCTCGATCGTCGCGCTGAACGCCGATACCGGCAAATTCCTCTGGCACTATCAGGAAACGCCCGGCGACAACTGGGACTACACGTCCACCCAGCCGATGATCCTGGCCGACCTCACGATTGACGGCGTGCCGCGCAAAGTCATCCTGCATGCGCCGAAGAACGGCTTCTTTTTCGTCATCGATCGCACCAATGGCAAGTTCATCTCGGCGAAGAACTTCGTCGATGTGAACTGGGCAACCGGCTACGACGCCAATGGTCGGCCGATCGAGGTCGCCGAAGCCCGCTCGCCCGACAAGTCGTTCGACTCCATTCCCGGCCCGTACGGCGCCCACAACTGGCATCCAATGTCGTTCAATCCCAACACCGGGCTGGTCTATCTGCCGGCGCAGAACGTGCCGCTCAACCTGACAGGGCAAAGGGACTGGTCGCATAACGGCAACAAGCCGGGCGAATTTGCCGGCAATCTCGGCTGGAATACCGGCTTCGCGCTGAACGCATCGCCGCCCAAGAGTTTGCCTTTCGGCCGCCTGATCGCGTGGGACCCCATTAAGCAAAAAGAAGCTTGGCGTCAGGAACATGTTTCGCCGTGGAACGGCGGAACGCTCACCACCGCGGGCAACCTCGTGTTTCAGGGAACGGCCGACGGGCGTTTAATCGCCTACAACGCAGCCACGGGCGAAAAGCTCTGGGAGTCGCTGACCGGCACCGGGGTGGTGGCCGCGGCGTCGACTTACCTGGTCGACGGCGTGCAATACGTGTCGGTGGCGGTCGGGTGGGGCGGCGTGTTCGGCGTGGCGGTGCGCGCTACGGAACTCAACAGTCCGGGCACGGTCTATACCTTCGCCGTGGGCGGCAAGGCGCCGTTGCCGGCCTTCACCAAGTATCAGACGGAAAATCTGCTGTCGGGCGTGAAGTACGATCCGGCCGATGTCGGTCCGGGGACGCTGCTCTACGTATCCAACTGCGCGATCTGTCACGGCGTGCCGGGCGTCGACAAGGGCGGCAACGTCCGCAATCTCGCTTACGTCGGCGCTGACACGATCACGAATCTCAAGACCATCGTCTTCAGCGGCGCCTACAAATCACAAGGCATGCCGGATTTCACCGGCAAGCTGAAGGACGACGATGTGGTGAAGATCACCGCGTTCATCCAAGGGGTCGCTGACTCGATCCGCCCAAAAGAGCCGGCTGCGTCGGGGTCGAAATAGGGTTCTGGGCCACTTGTCCAAAATCCGTTTGGTCGCTGGTGATCGCCGACGCGCTCAGCAACCCTTCATATGACACACGGAGGGCAAGCTTTGGGCGGCAAACCTCCACTCCCACATATGGCCTTGGTATCGCACGTTGACGTTGGCACGATGGGCGGCAGGTCGCAGGCTGAATCATCGTTGGTCCGGTGTGTGTTGTATTGAGAGCTACGTACGGCAAGGACGCGCCGTTGCCGTGTGATTGTGGCTCATCGCACTCAACTTGGGGAGGAATTCGGTGACCCGTATCATAAGCCTACCTGCTTGCGGCTTAGCGATGACGCTAAGTTCTATGGCCGGCGCCAGCGCGCAGGACGCGCTCAATATGACAGGTACTTGGTCATGGACAGGCAAAGGCATCGTCGATGGCCTCGCTGCCCATCATCCTTCCAGTTCGCCGTCCAAGAGCGCCGGCACTCATCGTCTGACGGAGGTACCGTTCACCCTTAAAGTCGAGGGACAGGATGACAACCGCTTCTGGGGCACATTGTCCTCACCTTCTCACGTGGACAAGATTATTGGCGCGGTTACGGCGGACGGGAAACAGATCCATATTGTAACCCCTTACGGCTTCACGGACGGTATCGTGAAAGACAACGACACGATCGATACCTGCTATCGCCAACTCCAGCCAAACTCGGCGGTAGTGGGATGCAACACTTACAAGCGTACAGGTAAATAAAACCGCACTGATGCTGGGTAGATATCCGGCTTCGATTGCAGTGGGACCGATCTAGTGAGTCGAGGATGGAGTTCGCCGCCCGAGCGCGCACCCAGGTGTACAATTCTTCCAACGCGACCATGGAGATCGCTAGTCAATCGCCGACTACCTTGTTTCTCGGGCAAGATCAACTAGGGAGCGGCTAGCCAAATTCAAACCTCGACAGGGAATGAGGCACCATAGCAGGAGGAGCAGCTCTTGTAGATCGCCGCCCTTGTCTTGCAGACTGATCGCGTTCGTCGAATCCGCGTGAGGTGTTGAGGAAGAC
>DATHHQ010000537.1:0-7865 GCA_035490095.1 Bradyrhizobium sp. | reverse complement strand
GGTCGGCTACACCAATGCCGGGAAGTCGACGCTGTTCAATCGGCTGACCCGCGCCGACGTGCAGGCAGCCGACATGCTGTTTGCCACGCTCGATCCAACATTGCGTGCGCTCAGTCTGCCGCATGGCGGCAAGGCGATGCTGTCGGACACGGTCGGGTTCATCTCCAACCTGCCGACGCAACTGGTTGCGGCGTTTCGCGCCACGCTGGAGGAGGTGCTGGAAGCCGATGTCATTCTCCACGTCCGCGACATGTCCCATGAAGACGCGGACGCGCAGCAACGCGACGTCGATACCGTGCTGCGTCAGCTTGGCATCGATCCGGACGCGGGGCAGCGCATTCTCGAAATCTGGAACAAGATCGATCGCTTCGATTCGGAGATGCGCGAAAACCTGCAAAATATCGCCGCGCGGCGCCCGCCGGAGCATCCGTGTTTCCTGGTCTCGGCCGAAACCGGCGAGGGCGTCGACGCGCTGTTGGCCGCGATCGAAGACCGGCTGGCCGCAACGCGGATGACGCTCGACCTTTCGATCGACGCCTCCGACGGCGCCGGCATCAGCTGGCTGCATCGCAATTCGGAAGTCCTCAACAAGGAGCTTCACGACGGCCGGTTCGACATGACCGTGCGCGTCGATGAGACCAAGCACGATATCGTCGTCAACCGCTTCGACGCGGTGCCGCACGCGGTGAACTCGCCGTCGTCCGCATGAGAGGAATGGTTCAACGCCACGCCTTGAACGCCATGAAGATCGCCATGCCTGCGATCATGATCATCAGCACCACTCGCAATCTGTTCGGACTGACGCGATTGGCGAAGCGCGCTCCGATATCCGTTCCCACCCAGAGACCGACGATGAGGCTGATGATCGTGAGCCACGGCAGCGCCGTACCCTGCTGTACATAAAGCAGAGCCGCGGGGAGGGTGACGGGCAGCGCGGTGACGGCGAGGCTTACGGCTTGCGAGCGATGCTGCGAGATCTTCAAGAGCCCGGCCATCAGCGCGGTGATCGCAAGTCCGCCGCCAATACCGAGAAACCCCGATGACCAGCCGGCGATAGCACCGATCGCGCTGAGCGAGGCCCAGTGCAAAGGCACGTCTTGAGATTCGTCCGCCGTGCCTTCCACCTTCGGGCGCGGCGGGCGCAATATCACGATGGCTTCGAGGATCACGAGATAACCGACGAAGGTCCATTGCAGCGCTCGGTCCGAAACATGCGTTGCGAGCAAGGCGCCGACGCATCCTCCGACGGCAAAACCGACCGCCAGCCAGATCAGCCAGCGCGGCGGCACGCGGTGACCGCTCTGGCTGTAATTGCGCACGCCGGAAAGACTGGTCGGCACCACCTGTGCCAGCAGCGAGATGCCCTGCGCGACGTGCTGGTCCTTGCCGAGAATGAGTACCAATAGCGGCACCAGAATTCCGCCGCTGGTAATTCCCAGGAAGCCGGACGCGATGCCGCCGACGCCGCCAGCCAGAAGTCCGCCGAGAATGTCGGTTGCATTCATCGGCGATGACCGGCTTCGGTCTCGGCGGGCGTGGATAGGCGCGGCTCTTCGCCCTTCGCCTCATTCCACAACGCGTCCATCTCGGCAAGTGACGCGCCTTCAAGCGAACGCCCCTGTGCCGCCAATGCGCGCTCGATGTAGGCAAAGCGGCGTTCGAATTTGGAGTTGGTCCCGCGCAGCGCCATATCAGGATCGGCGCCGACGTGCCGCGCCAGATTGACCAGTGCGAACAGGAGATCGCCGGTCTCCGCGGCGAGTTCCTCGGCGTCGCCGCGATCGAGTGCTGCTTCGATCTCGTCGGCTTCCTCGCGTATTTTATGCAGCACCGCGCGCGGATCGTTCCAGTCGAACCCGACGCTTGACGCCTTGCGCTGCAGTTCCATCGCGCGCGACAGCGCCGGCTGTCCGGCCTTGACGCCTGACAGCAACGATTTGTGCGCGGGCTCTTGCCGAGGCCGCCGCGCAGCGCGTTCGGCTTTCTCCTCGGCCTTGATGCGGTCCCATGCACCCTTCACGTCGGACGGTGTCAATCGCCCATCCTTGTCGGCGAAGACATGAGGATGCCTTCGGATCATCTTGGCGGTGATCGCCTCGACCACGTCGCCGAATGAAAAGGCACTCTGCTCTTCGGCCATGCGGGCATGAAACACCACCTGGAGCAGGAGATCGCCGAGTTCGTCGCGCAGATCGTCGAGATCGCCGCGGGCGATGGCGTCGGCCACTTCATAGGCTTCCTCGATGGTGTAGGGTGCGATGGTCGCGAAGTTCTGCTCGAGGTCCCACGGGCAGCCGCTGCCGGGCGTTCGCAGCGTCGTCATGATCTCGATCAGGCGTGAAATATCGCGGGAAGGGGCCATGGTACACCGAAGCTTGCGAAAACCAATCTTTGTATGCCGCAAGACGTGGTGTCCGCCCAGCGAAAACGAGTGACTGGGTTTGCCGTATCCACCGATTGGCGAGAGCGCCTTACAGTGCTAAGGGCAGCCGATGAGCGATCAGTTTAAATCCGAAACAGCATTGGTGCTGTTCTCCGGCGGACAGGATTCCGCCACCTGCCTCGCCTGGGCTCTGCAGCGCTATGCGCGCGTCGAAATGCTTGGCTTCGACTACGGCCAGCGCCACGCCATCGAACTGGAATGCCGCGACCGCCTGATCGGCGGCATGAAATCGCTGCGCGCGGACTGGGCTTCGAAGCTCGGCGAAAGCCACACGCTGGAGATTCCGACGCTGGCCACGATTTCCGATACCGCGCTGACCCGCGATGTCGCGATCGCGATGGGCGAAGACGGCCTGCCCAACACCTTCGTGCCCGGCCGCAATCTGGTGTTTTTGACGTTCGCGGCGGCGCTGGCCTACCGGCGCGGCATTCGTCACATCGTTGGCGGGATGTGCGAGACCGACTATTCCGGCTATCCGGATTGCCGCGACGAGACCATCAGGGCGTTGCAGACCGCGCTCAATCTCGGGATGAACACGCAGTTCGAATTGCACACGCCGCTGATGTGGCTGGACAAGGCCAGCACATGGAAGCTCGCGAATGAACTTGGCGGGGCAGGGCTGGTCGACCTGATCCGCGAACATTCCCACACCTGCTATCTCGGCGAACGCGGCGCGCAGCATGCGTGGGGTTACGGCTGCGGCGAATGCCCGGCCTGCGAGTTGCGCGCCAAGGGCTGGCGGGAATATGCGGAGAGGGAGATGCCTTCGTAACACCTCACGACGCTACGCAAAATCCTCCGGCTTCAATTCGATCGGCGAGCCATGCGGCGTGCGGTCGGCGGCGTGGTCCCAGGCATCGCGATAGCGATGCAGGGTATCGGAGGTCGCGACGCCTTTCGCAGCGACAAGCTTTTCCAGCGTCGCAAGCCAATGCCGATAATAGGTCTCGCCGGTGTCGGGATCGCCGCATGCCTGCGCGCGCTTGATTTCATCGGCAAGTGCTGCGGCCCATTCGGTCCAGGTGAACAGCCCGCGCGCGTGCAAGGCGAGCGCCATCGCGAAGGCCTGTGCTTCCCAGGGTTCGCGGAACACCGGGCCGTCGGCGTCCTGGGGTAAACCTGGCACCGTACCGGTCGCCCCCGCCGCGGCGTCGTCCATCATGCCGCCTCCAGATAAGGCTCGAACGCATCGATCGATATCTTCACAGTCGGGTCGGCGTCCAGGCCCCACAATTCGGCCCCGTCGAACACGACGGTGTAAAGCCATTGCGGGTTCTCACCGGATTCCGTCGCGGCCGAGTCCGGAAACACCTGACAGCCGTGGTCGCGTTCGATCACGCCAACGTGGCCGCGCACGTAACGCGGCAGACGCGTGTGTGTTGCGGGATGAATGTTCTTCGCGCGCACACGATCACCCGGCTTGAACTTCGCCGCTGCGGGGGCCGCGCGTCCGAATTTGCCGCGCACCATGATGCGCTCGACATCGTCAAGCCTGAACTTGCCGTGTTTGAGCGGCTTTGCCGCTTCCACTGCGTGGCCCGCGGCGACTTCTTCGGCTGCCACGTAGCCCTTGTCGATCAGCAGGTCTTCGAGCCCGAGCAGCCATTTCCTGTAGTATGAACTGCTGAGATAAACGTGGGGCGGCAACATCTCCCGGTAGAAGCGTGAGGTATCGATGTTGAATGCGCCTGCCGCACCCATCGCACGCACCATCGCCAGCACGCGGGCTTCCCATTCAGCGTGAAACATCGGCTCGTTCAGCTCCGGTTCGACCTTGCCGAAGCCGTCCATGCCGCCCATGTCGTGGACACCATTCATGATTGTGCACCCGGCGTCTTGGGGAAGCCGGTGCCGATCATGGAATCGCGCGTCACCAATTCGGCGAGCTGCTGCTCGCTCCAGCCGTCAGTGCCTTCGGGTCGCATCGGCAGCACCAGGAAGCGCGTCTCGGCGGTCGAATCCCACACGCGGATCTCGGTGTCCTTCGGCAGGCTTACGCCAAAGTCGGCGAGCACGCCGCGCGGGTCTTTTACGGCACGGGACCGGTAGGGTGCCGCCTTATACCAGACCGGAGGAAGCCCCAGCATTTCCCAGGGATAGCAGGAACATAGCGTACACACGACCATGTTGTGCCGCTGTGGCGTGTTCTCGACAGCGACGAGATGATCGCCGACCCGGCTGACGTGACCAAGCGTGCTCACGGCCTTGGTGGCGTCATCCAGCAGGGACCGCTTGAAAGCAGGATCGGACCAGGCTTTGGCAACAACCTGGGCGCCATTGTGCGGACCGATTTTCGTTTCGTAGGCTTGAATGATGGCATCGAGCGCGGCCGGATCGACATAGCCTTTCTCGGTCAGCACCGTCTCGAGCGCGCGCACGCGCAGTTCGGTCTCGGACAATTCCGAATGGTCATGATCGTGGTGATGGTGATCGTGGTCGTGGCCGGTCATGGGCTGAGGATAGCCGCAATATTCTGTCCATGTCGAGGTGGAGACTCTGCTAGCGTTTGCGCATGGGGCTTCTGAAAATACGCATAGCATTGGCCGCGATAACGGCCGGTTCAGCCTTATTGGCGTCCACCGGTGCTCGCGCGGCCAACGGCGCCTTTGCGGTGGATGCCGCCGACATTTCAGAAGTCGGATCGTGCAAGGTCGAAAGCTGGATATCGACGGCGACCAACACCGATTTTTCGGCGGTGGCCAATCCTTCCTGCGTGGCGAGTATTTTCAGGCCGGTGGAACTGAGCCTGCTGACCAACCGCTCTCGCAGCGACGGCGACTGGAGCACCAGCATCGCGCCCAAGGCCAAGTGGAACATCGTTCCGACCGGGATCGGCAAATTCGGTTTTTCGTTTTACGCGGGCGGGTCGTTCGACGCGCTGACCGGTGATAATCTCACCGCTTTCGCGGTCGTGCCAGCGACCTATCGGCTTTCCGAAACCATGCGGATCAACATCAATGCCGGCTGGCTGTGGGACCGCACGATCGACCGGCATTATCTGACCTATGGCCTGGGCTTCGACTGGAAGTTCACCGATGTGCTGCAGCTGACGATAGAGGCGTTCGGGCAGGCCGGCGCATCGGATATACCAAGCGCGGTCCGGCCACGGTTTCAGACGGGCGTGCGTTACCGGCCCAACGAGATTTTCTCGGTCGATGTGATCTACGGCCACAACATATCAGGCGAAAATGCCAACTGGATCACGATCGGGACCACCGTCCGGTTTCCGGCGCCGGAAACCGGGCATGGGTCCTCAGGGCATTTGTGAGGGCATTCAAGCCGGCTGGAGCCGTTCGCGAGACCGCCGGGGAAGTGGCGGGAAGGCCAGCGCCACCGCCATCGCACCCAAACCGACGCTCAGGGAGCCGATATAGAGCCAACGATAGTCGTTGAAAGTGTCGAATATCATGCCGCCGGCCCAGGGTCCAAAGGCCATGCCCAGACTGGACACCATGGTCGCGGCGCCGAACACCGTTCCCATGATGCGGGGTCCAAAATACTCCCGCGCGAGCACGGCGTAGAGCGGCATCACGCCGCCATAGGCCGTGCCGAACACGATCGAGAGCGCGTAGAATTGCCCGAGCTTGTTGACGACGAGATAGGATCCGATCGCGAAAGCTTGCACCAACAGACCTCCGATCAGAACCGGCTTCGCACCCAACCGGTCCGCAAGCACGCCGAGCAGAAGCCGGCCGCCCAATCCCGATAGCCCCTCGACACTGTAGATGCTGACGGCGGTCATCGCGGGGATCCCGCAGATCATGGCGTAGCTGACCATGTGGAAAATCGGTCCGGAATGCGCGGCACAGCAGCAGAAGAACGTCAACGCCAGGACCGCGAATTGCGGCGTGCGGAGCGCGTGACCGACGGACATGCCGGCTCCTGAATCGATAGATCCGTTCGCTTCGGGCCCGCCTGAACCCGCCGTTTCAGGAGGCTGTTTGACCAGCAACGCGGCCGGTATCAACAGCACCCAGGCGATAACACCGACCGTCATCATTGCCGTGCGCCAGTCGTAGGTGGAAATCAGCCAGCGTGCCGTCGGCGAGATCGTCATGGGAGCGATGCCCATGCCCGCGGACACCAGCGAAACCGCCAGACTGCGGTTATTGTCGAACCACCGTGTCGCTGCCGCGATCATCGGCGCGAAGAATGCGCCCGCGGCCAAGCCAACCAGGATGCCGTAGGTGAGCTGGAATTCGATCAGCGATGTCGAACGGCTGGCGAGACACAGTCCCAATCCAAGCAACACGGCGCCGCTCAATACGACCGGGCGGGTGCCTATCCTGTCGCTGGCTGCGCCCCAGCCGAACCCGGCAATCCCCATCGTCAGGAAGTCGATGGTCATTGCGCTTGAAATCCCGGCGCGCGACCATCCCGTGTCCACCGACATCGGCTGCAAATACACAGCCAGCGAGAACATTGCGCCGATACCAACGCACGTCATCAGCGCCCCGGCGCCGACGATCACCCAGCGATATGACAAACCCACGCTCAAATCCTCCTTATTCCGAGGCTCAAATTGCGCCGCAAAACCCCGCACCGTTCCCGAATAAGACGAACGGCAACCCGCGAAAGATACACAGCCGCAAACTTTTTTTGGAACGCCCCGGTTTCGGCGATCGCTGGACGTCGGAATTGCTCACGATCGAGCGGTCAGCCGGTTTCCCGCGCGGGGCATTTGTGCGCTATCATTTCAAAAAGCAGCGGGCAGGGAGCGCGGATATTGGCGGACTTTGTAACGATCGAAAAGGGGCTCGGGCCCGAGGGGCGCATCGCTGTGGTGCGGTTCGACCGTGGCGACGGCATCAATGCGCTGTCGCCCGAGGCGCTACGTCAGCTCACCGACGCTGCGCGCGGTTTTGAGGACGACAGCGAAACGTCGGTCGTGGTGCTCACCGGCAGCGCCAAGGCGTTCAGCGCCGGCTTCGACCTGAAGGACGCCGAAGGCCGGTCGCGCGGCACCATGGATATCGGTTCGTTGCGCCGGCACCTCAAACTGGGGCCGCGGCTAAGCCGCGCCTGGCAGGAGATGGAGCAGATCACGATCGGCGCCATCGAAGGCTTTTGCATCGGCGGCGGCGTCGCGCTGGCGGTGGCGCTGGATTTTCGCGTCATGGCCCGGGACGCGCATATCCGCGTGCCCGAAATCGGTCTCGGCATGAACATGAGCTGGCAGAGCATCCCGCGCATGCTGCATCTGATGGGACCGGCCCGAACCAAGCAGGCAGTCATTCTGGCCGACCAGCGCATCAGTGCCGCGGAAGCCTACGAATGGGGCCTGGTGGAGGAGGTGGCCGATCCCGGCAAGGCCTTCGACGCCGCCATGAACCTCGCCGCCAAAGTCGCCGCGCAGCCGCCGCTGTCGGTGGCGATGACCAAGCTCACCGTCAATCGCCTGGCGCATGCGCTCGACGATCTC
>DATHHQ010000536.1:0-2778 GCA_035490095.1 Bradyrhizobium sp. | reverse complement strand
CCGGCGCCGAACCGCGCCAGGGCGTCGATCATGTCGTCGCCGTGCTCGCCGTCGTGAAACAACACAATGGCGTTGCTGCCGCCTGCCTTGCGATAGGTCTGCAACAGCGCGCGCAACCGCCGCATCAGCGCGTCCGCGCTCGGCAGCGAATACGATGCCGCCCCGGTCGGACACACTGAAGCACATGAACCGCAGCCCGCGCACACATTGGCGTCGATCACGACGGAATTGCCATTTGGTGTGATCGCGCCGGTCGGACACAGGTCGAGACAGCGCGTGCATCCGGTGATGCCGGAGCGCGAATGGGCGCAGAGCGACTCTTCAAAGTGAATATAGCGCGGCTTGTCGAACGTGCCCACCAGACCGCCCGCATCTGCAATCGCGCGTTCGACGGCGGCCCGGTCGCGCGGATCGGCGCGCAGATATCCCGGACGCAAATCATGCGCGGGGAACATCGGAACCCCGCCGCTGAGATCGAGGATCAGCTCGCAGCTCGAGGTCGCGCCATCGCGCGAGGGCCCGAACACCAGCTTCGCGCGCGAGGATGGCAGCGGCAGCGCGTAGTCGTCGATATCAAGCTCGAACCGGCCGAGATGTCCGCGGGCGTTGCGGATCGTGCCCTTGACGACAGGAAACTCGTTGGTACGCCGTGGCGTCACGTCGCCTGGCCTGGTGAGAAGCACGGTGATGTCGAGACGGTCCGCGAGGCGCTGGGCGGCCTCGATTGCAATCTCGTCGCGGCCATAGATCAGCGCGACGCCGTTGCTCTCGAGCGTCACCAGTGAAATCGGTGGCATGTCCTCGTCTGCCGCGGCAATCAGTGCTGCGGCTTTCGGACCAGCCGCGGCGGCATCGTTCGACCAGCCCCCGGTCTCGCGAATGTTGACGAAGGTAAGCCGCGCTTGCGGGAAATTCTCCGCGACCTCCCTGAACAGCGGCGCTTCCTGGGTGCAGGCGACCGTGATGGGCGCGCCGTCGCCAAGGGCTTGCTTGAAGCGCTCAAGCTCGAGGCCGCAGAGCTGGTTGGCCTGTGTGATGCTTGCCGCGCAGCCGCGACCGATCGCCTGCGCATCGAGCGGCATCGTCTTCTCGCAGCTGCAGATCAGGAGATGGGATGATGCCGCACTCATTCCGCACTCATCGAATTTGCCCTGAACCGGCGCGCCGGCCGCCCAATTGCTTCATCCTGCGGTTCCGCGGTACCTGCTGGCGTGACGATCTGCAAGGCCCAGACCTGCTCGCGTTACCACCGTGATCGGGATAACATATAGGGGCGGATTGCAAACAGTTAAGGATGACACGTTTGATGGCGTCGCGTCTTGCCGGGATCGAGCAGACACTCGATCTGCCCCCCGGCTACACCCTGGTAGCGCTGCGCGAATATGGCGACGCGTTCGCCCACGGCTGTGATATCGCGGAACAGGCGGGGGCCGGGACGCTGGTCTGGGTGCGGCGCTACGACCTGGTCGAATTCGCCGTGGTGCTTGAACCCGACGAGCCTCTGGCGTCGGCACGCCGGGCGCTGTTTGCCGGCATGAACGCGGCGGCGGACGCGATTGCCGCCCATTGCCCGCCCGAACGGGAGGTAAGCTTCGACTGGCCTGACACCATCAGGTTCGACGGCGGCTTGCTGGGCGGTGCGCGGCTCGGCTGGCCGACGGGCTGCGCCGAGACCTCGGTGCCTGAATGGCTGGTGCTGGGCTTCATTCTGCGCGCGGCGGACATGGCCCATGTCGAGGAAGTGCAGGCCGCCGCCGGCGTTTCCCTGTTGAGCGAGGGGTTTGAGATGATCGACACCGACGCGATCATCGGCAGCTTCGCCCGTCATCTCATGACCGCGTTCGACCGCTGGAACGAGCACGGATTCGAGGCGATCGCGCGGGACTATCTGGCGCGGCTTGCGAAGCGCAGGGCAGGCGAGCGCCGAACGATCGACCTCAATGGCGACCTCCTGGTCGGCCCGCCATCCGGCGGCGGGCCGGCCGACCGCATCCGTCTTGTGGATGCGCTCGCCAGGGTAGTTTGGTATGATCCGCACGCGCGCGGTCCGAAAACCGGATGAGGCGGGCATGCTGAAATTTCCGCGGACGATCAGGCTGGACCCGTCGGACACATTTGTGTTCGAGCGGGCGGCCGTACCCGGCGAATGGGCTGTTTCCGGCGCCTTTGTATTCTGGAACCAGGATCCGGCCATGCTCGGCCAGAAACAGCGCGTCGCGTTGCGCTCGGGCTTTCTTGGTATCGAAAGTCTGGGCTGGTCCACGCTTGCGATCGTCACCGAGGCCACGGAAGCGGACAGGCATGCCATCGTCGAGCGCCTCGCGGGCCAATTGCTGGAGAAGTTCGGCGCACCCGACATTGAGGCCGCGCGCCTTGCCGCCGAAGAAGAGGTCGCGTTTGCCGCCTCGTTGTGTAATCACGCGCCTCAGACGTTGCTCGCCGTGCAGCGAAGCGTCGAGGACGGCGAAATCCGCGAGCGCTTTCGCACCCTCAAGCCGCGCGAGGCAGCACCGGGCGCGGATCGGTTGCACGCCCATGCCAGCGCTTTCACCTTTCATGAGGTCGAAGGCGACATCGAGCCCGCCGAGGAGGCCGATCTTCTCGGAATGATCAAGACTGACCGCATGACGACGGATCGCAGATGAGAGAATTCTGGGTCGCCTCGGGCCATCACCTCACGCGCCGTGCCGATCATGGCGGGTTGGTTGCGACACCCGAACTGATCATGGCCTATCTGGCGCGGCCCGAATTGATGCCGCCGGCCGATGCATGCGAGGC
>DATHHQ010000535.1:0-30285 GCA_035490095.1 Bradyrhizobium sp. | reverse complement strand
CGCACGGCATCGGATCAAGCCACGGTGGATTCAGAGGCTGTTCGAACGCGAGGGCATGACGTTTACCGAGTACGTGCTCGCTCAGCGACTCGCCCGCGCCCACAGGCTGCTGGCCGATCCGCGCTATGCCAGCCAAAAGATCAGCACCATTGCGTTCAATGTCGGGTTCGGAGATCTGTCGTATTTTAACCGCGCGTTTCGCCGGCGCTATGGCGCGGCACCTTCGGAATTGCGTGCCGCGGCAAGGTGTGGCGAGTAACTAACGGCGAATTTCGCGTTCGCAGCAGAGGCGCAGCGCAGCTTTCCTCAGCGCCCTGCCGCGCGCATCTCAGTTCGACGCAAGGCAACGCGCCCGGGCACGCGATCCGCTCAAGTTGGGTTGAGCGTTGGGCCTAAACCATTCGTAGAAATGGATTTTTCCAGTGATCTGCCGACGGAAGCGGGCATTGAGTTGCCGGGGTGCATTTGATGACGGCTCAGAGCGGCGCTGGCCCGGTGGCAGGGTGCTGGCCCTGTCCGGCCAAGTCTGGTAATCGAGCCCACGCACGCGCTCGTAGCTCAGCTGGATAGAGCATCGGACGTCGAATCCGAGGGTCGGGAGTTCGAATCTCTCCGAGCGCGCCAAGACGCCCTTCACAGCCCTTCACACACCATCGCCCGCTGTCGCGGCGAGCGTTTCAGGCTCGATAATCGTCACGACCTTCAGGATCGAGGGAAACCAGCGATACATCTGAACGAAGAACCCGCGATCGTTGTTCGTAAGATGGGCTCTGCCTCTCACCTTCCACCGCAAAACGACCAGCTGATGTCGAAGTACCGCATTCTCAGCCTCAAGCCGGCTTTTCGACTTGGCGAGGCCAGCGCGGCCAGAACGAAGCAGATCAGCGCTACCGTTGCGCCAACTTAGCCGATTCTGTTACCTGATAAACTCGGATATGGTTTTCGGCACACAGCCGCTCGGATTCAGTAACGTTCGCTTGGAAAAGTCACCGGCCAGGCTGCAACTTCTTCCACTGAAGAAACTGCTGGTAAAGTGCGGCGTCGTTTTGCGAAAGGGCATTGGGGGCGCCTTGGCGCGCGGGTCCGTCTGTTTTCATAGCCTGCGGGAAACCTGGCGGCGGTTTCTCCACGTTTGCCTGTGTCGCTTGGCTGGCTCGGGCATCAAGCCATGCTTGCGCCGCCTCGAACCGGGTCCAACCCGGCAATTGGGCAGCGAGGTTAACCTCACTCCATTTCGGGTGGCGCGGCGGCTTCTTGAATTCGGCGATCTTGGGAAAGAGTGCGTCCACGAATCGTTGAACCCGTCGATAGCGATCGACATTGGTCTTCGGCCAATTATACGCGATGAGGACCGCACCAACCGCAATCGTATCAACGGATTTCCCTGCCGGAATAATGTCGGGGTAGTCGTCATGCGTGAGCGAGGACGGATAATAATCAGCGATGAGTTGCGAAGGATACGGAACTGGAACGAAGTGCAAGCGATCTGCCGGGTTCAGCTTGGTCATCGACCGCACCGGTTTACCCGCAATCAGAACCGTGGCAGCTATCTCGCCGCTCTTGACCTTTTCGAAGGCTTCGGCCTGCGACATGCTGACTTCCTGAATCTCAACGCCAAGGGTCTTGAGGACATCGCGCATCGAGTAACTCGTTCCGCTGCCCTTTGCATCGAGGTTGACCTTAAGACCCCGCAATTGCTCAATCGAGGTGATCTCGTTTCGCGCAACGAGGTGGACCTCCTCGGTGAACAGCCTGGTGATAAAGACGATCTTGTTATCAGCCTGGCCCATCCGCTCGTTCGACCGGCGGAAATTGTTGAGAATGTTGGTTTGCGTGAGGCCGATATCAATGCCTCTCAAGTACCGCACGTCGCGGATGTTCTTGGGTCCACCGATGCCGGCGATCGGGAGAATGCGAAGATTGTCGCCGTCATTGAGGACATCCGCGAGATCGTACGCGATCTGCAGATAGGTATCGTCCGAGTTCGGACTGCCGGATATCAGACCAATTGTATTTTCGTTGGGCTGCTCGTTCTTATACACGCCGACACCGACGAAATATTCGCCCATCCTTTCGATCCAGGCAGACTTGTCCTCGATGGTTTTTGTGACGGGGTTGAGCCAGCGGTAGTCGACCCAACCGTGTCCGGGGGAAGTGCTGGCGGTCCTGACAAATTCCTGAATCATGAACTTGCCGTCTTGATCCTTGAGATCAAGCAGGTTCTTTCCCCTCACCGCCGGCGTGACGCCGTTGGCAACGCAAAGACCCGTCAATTCGGTCACAAAGGGGTAAAGGTCGCGATCGGCAAATCCTGGGGCCTTGCTGTTGATGGCGAGGAAGGCCGCTTCGGCGCCTTCTTTCTTGAATTTCTGCTGCACGCGCCGGACCATCGCCAGTGCTTCATCCCTGGTTCCGAACTCGGCGGCACCTGCAGGAAGTGTCACCGTGACCAAAGCGAGTACGACCGCCAAAACCGCAACAACACGAGACATTTGATTTCTCCAGAGGCTGGGTCGGACGCGCGTATTGGAGTTAACGAGGTGGATTGTCAAAAGCACTTTGCCGCTATTTTCAGTTGCGGCGAAAACGGCGGCGAGGTGCTTGATCAGTCTTGCGCACGCGCGGGTAGACGAAGAATGCGGCGAATTTTCGGTTGAATATTACCTCTAAATTCCGTTGGGCGGGAATCAACGAGAAATAGAAAGCAGCGCTCCGGTTGAAAACGCTGGAAGCCCGCGTTCGCTGAACCGTTCTCACGGACCGAATCCGACGCGAGACCAACCGCTTACATCAAGCGCTCACGTCGCCTACGCGTGACCCCCCATCGCCGGCGCGCGGCTTCGCGTCGCCTGCGCGTGGCTTGAGCGAACTGGAAATTTCGCCGGGACTGAATCTCAACCGTGCTTATTTGGTCTTCATCACCAGGCTGTTCTCGTCGATCGATCGGGTAATTTGACCCAGATCTTTCAGCACATTCACCCAGACCGCGAAGTCGTGCGGATCGAGCGAAAAGCGATACGTCACAAACGGTATTTTTTGGACCACCGCCTCGGGCAGCTTGGTATATTTGGCGAGAATTGCGCGCGCTTCCTGCGGATTCGCATCCATGAATTCCTTGGCCTGATTGAGCGAGACGACCCAGGCGTCGATCACCGCATGATTGTCTGCCGCCCATTTGCGCTCTGAAATCCAGAACGTGTAGAGGACCTCATCGCTTACGGAAAGCAGCGGGTCTCCGAGCGACCTGTTGCCGGCCGCCAGCAACTGTCCGGCAAACGGCTCAAGCGCCTCGACGGCATCGACGTTTCCGGCCTTGAGCTGATCGGGCATGTTGGGAAACGGCACTTCGACGGCCCGGATGGAATTAGGATCGATGCCGTTCTTCTTCAAGCCATGGAGCACCGAGACATGGATGATAGCGCCGAGTGCCGGCGTTGCGATCACCTTGCCTTTGAGGTCTTGCATGCTCGTGATCGCGGAGTCCTTCCGAACGATCAAGTGCGTGCTCGGATTATCCTTGGTCTCGATCCCCTGCCCGGCCACGGCTACGACATCGATCCCGGCGAGCACGGCCTTGATGAGATCCGGCGGCGTCGACGGCGCGAAATCGAACTGGCGCCCGAGCGTTCCCGGCAGAACAGACAGGTTCTGCGTAACGGACAGCGTGACGTCGAGGCCGTTCTTCTCAAAGAAGCCCTTCTCCTTGGCGACCCACGCCGGGAGCCACGAGACAACCGGAATATACGCGGCCCGCACCGGTGTCAGTTGCGCGGCGGTGGCGGGTGCCTTGAACCACGCACCGATACATAAAATACTCGCAACAACGACAGCAAATGAACGAGAACATTTTAGCTTTTGTGCCACCAGAGCCCCCTTGCAAAACCATCACCTGTTACTTTTTACTTCATCTCGTGCGCGGCGAATTTGAGGCGGCGTCCTTTGCAGCGTGTCGATAAGGCTTCGTCTCGGCGCGATCGGCCGCCGCGTCGACGCCATTCTCGGCGTCCCATTCGGTAAAGGATTGGCGCTTGAGCACGAATTTCTCGCGAGGCGCGCATACAGATTGCCGAATAGCCGCGCGATCGGTTTGTAGGCGTCGAGGTTCACACGCAGTCGCTCGGCGTCGATGATGCCCGCGCGGGCATGCAGATGAACCACGCTGCCGAGGTTGACGACGAATACGTCGGTCTCGCGGATATGCTTGAGCGTGTCCTTCGGTGTGCCATCCGGCCGGGATTGCAAGCCGAGGACGACGAGCGCCGGATCCTCGCTGAATACATTAAAAAAAGAGAACGGCGCTGCATTGACGACGCCATCTTTGCCGACCGTGGTGACGAGAGCGATCGGGCGCGGCGCCACGAGCGCGGCCAGCAGCTTATAGCGAAGATTCAATGGCAGCGTACTGAAGTCGACCTCGAATGACGCGGCCATGCTGTTACCCCCCGGGTGACGGAATGTTTCCGGTTGGGTTGGATGATCTCTTCGGAAAACCTGTTTCCACTTTTTTTGATCATGCTCTAACTAACCGATCTGGCTGACGAATTTCTTAGCCGCCAGTTTGAGTTCGCGAACCGATTTGCCCTTGCCCGAAACATCGATACTTTTGGACGGCCCGACCGCAGCCAGCACCGCCACGAGGTCCTTCTTGAAGTCCAGCACCGGCACTGCCATGGCGTCTATGCCGCGTATCAGGTCCCCTCTGACCAGGCTGAAACCACGCGCGCGAACATCGGCCAGTTTCCTTGCAGCCTCTGCTTCGCTTTTCACAGGGAAGTCCAACCCTGATCTCTTGTGTTCGGCGATTTCCTTCGTGATACGTTTTTTCGTCAAATCCGGCGGCAGGTAAGCCGCGCAGACGAGACCGAGCGCCGAGGTGAGCAGCGGAAGTATCGAGCCGGGCCTGATGATCACCGACACAGGCCGCGGCACATCAAGCCAATAGAGCACAGTAGGCCCGTCATTGCCCCACACGCCCAGGAAAACAGTTTGCTGGAGCACGTTGCGCAGGTCGACCAGCAGCGGGGCACCGATGCGCATGATGTCGAGCCGATTGATCGCGGCACGGCCGATTTCCCGGGCGGCGCCGCCGAAATCGTAGCGGCCGTCAATGGAACTCTGCTCGATCAAGCCTTCTCGAATAAGGCTGACCAAGTAACGATGCGCCTTGGCCGGAGACAGGCCTGCCGCGGCCGAGAAATCCTTCAGCGTTTGAGGTCCCCCAAGCTGCGCAAGCGTTTTCAACAGGCGCGCTGCGATCTCAACGGATTGAACTCCGATCTGCCGCCTGTCAGTTCCGCTCAAGGTTCTCACTCACCTTCTTTTCTGCCAATCCCGCTGCAAGACCGACCTCAAGCCGCTCGGCTGCCCGGGTGTGGAGCATCAGTTTCGCAACTTCGGAAGCACATGTTCGCCAAAGAGCTCAACGGTCCGGACCGGGTCCGACGCGAGGCTGACCGTGAGCATCAACCGCTTGGCGCCTGCTTCCTTGGCGGCCAACGCTTGATTCAGGCATTGTTCCGGCGTGCCGCAGATCGACAGACGTCCGGAAAGATAATCAAACAGGCCGAGTTCGCGCACCAATCTGATGTCGGCATCCCCTGGCCGGGTGCTGTAGCGCCGGCGCAGTTCGAGAAGCGGCTCGCGAAGATGTTCGGGCACTCCACGCGTTTCAAGATTTTTGTCGCCGATGACATATCCCGCCAGGAACGCCAGCATCGCCCCGACCTTGTCACGGGCGACGTCACCATCCAGGGCACAGTCCAACGCCCCTATTTGCCATACCTCGACATCGCCAGCGGACCGGCCCGCGTCCGAAATTCCCTTGGCGACGATGGCCTCGGATTGAGCGATATTATCCCTGCCCAGGCCGAAATTAAGAAAAACACCATCCGCGGTGCGTCCGGCTGCCGCCAGACCGAGCGGGTGAGAAGCCGCGAGAAACACCTTTGACGGCTTCTTGACCCACGGCAAATGCGCCGTTGCTTCTTTGAGCGTCGCGGCTTCGCCCCGCAGCAACGTCTTGATGAAGGTGACGCCCTCGCCGAGTTCCTTCGCGGTAGAGTTGCTGCGGCCGAGGTTCTTCGTCCCACTGTGGCCCGCACCGATGCCGAGAACGGCGCGGCCCTCGATGATCTGATCGATCGAAGCGATCGCGGCGGCGCTGACAGCGGCGTCGCGGGTCACCAGGTTAGTCACGCATAGCGCCACGCGCGCCTTTTTGGTCACGCGCGCCGCGAGTGCTGCGGAAACCCAGGGGTCCATTGCATTCCCCGGCGTATCGGCGATGCCGATCATGGCGTAGCCATATCGGTCTGCGCGATCGGCAAGGTTTTCGACCAAACCGGGATTGTAGGGCCAGAAGAAGAAGCCGACTTCCATATCTTGAACTCCTAGAAATTTTCACTCTGGGTTTTCGGGGGCCAGCGACGAAGCAGGATCGCCTCACAGACGGCGAAGACGTTATTCACGAGCAATCCAAACAGGCCGATCAGGACAAGAAGTCCATAAACCTGCGGAGATTGAAAGTTGCGCTGGGCACCGATCATGAGCGCACCGATCCCCTCGATCGAGGTCAGGATCTCGACCAGAAGCGTCACCACAATCGCAACGGGCAGCGCCACGCGAATGCCGAGCAATACCGCAGGGACGACCGACGGCAGGATGATCAGCCTCATGCGATCGACCGCGGACAGCCGAAACGAACGCGCGACATCGAGCAGCAACGGATGAACGCGTTCCGCGGCGGATGAGGTGTTCAGGAGAATAGGCCAGATCGCGGCAAGCACCACCACGGTCAGCTTCATCCGTTCATCATAGCCCATGAAAAGAATCGCCACGGGTACGACCGCCGGCGGCGGAATAGCCCTCAGAAATTCCAGAAGCGGCCCGACGGCACGGCTGAACCGCGGGAATACCCCGATGAGCAGGCCAACTCCGGTTCCGACGATGACCGCGACAGCCAATCCAAGCAGCAGGGTTATTGTCGTGGCCGACAATGCCGGATAAAGCCGCCCGCTTTTCGCCAGCAGCATCAGGCCGTTCCACCAGTCCGAGGGTGGCGGAAAATAGGGAGAATTGCCGGTCTGCAACAGCTGCCAGGCGACGAGAAGAGCTACAAGCGGCAACAATCCTCTGGCTGACGGAAGCGCCTCCACAACGAGCGTGAAATATTGTCGCCACGGACGAGAGTACGTCATTGCCCGCCTCGCAACTGACGGAAGGACGGAAACAAGGCCTCCGCAAGGGCCAGCATTCCGGCATTCAGCGCGATGCCAATAAATCCCACCGTCACGATATAGGCAAACATCAGGTCGGGACGCAGCGCTTGTTGCTCACGGACGATGCCGTAGCCGAGGCCTTCCGGATTGCCCACCATCTCGGCGACGACGGCGAGCACAAGCGCCAGACCAAGACTGATACGGGCACCGACGACAATCGGCGGCATCGCCGCGGGCAAAATGATGCGGAGGATGGTATCTTTGCGGCCGAGACGGAAGGTCCGGCCGACGTCATAAAGCCTCTGATGAACGCCGGTGACGCCTCCGATGGTGTTGACGAGCACAGGCCAGAGTACCGGGAGGATCGTGACGACCATTTCGGTTTTCAGCGAGAAGCCGAACAGCAGAAGTCCGACCGGTGCAAACGCAACCCCAGGCATCGGCCGCAAAACCTCGATGCTCGCCAGGCTGTAACGCCGCGCTGTCGGCGATAGACCAAGCAGGAAGCCGAGCGAGATACCAAGCACGATCGCCACCGTCCATCCAATCGCGACAGAAATCAGGGTGTGCGCAATATCGGGCGCCAAAATTCCTTGGCTGGCGAGTTCGCCAAAACCCAGGCCGATGGCCGACGGCGCCGGCAGATATTCGTATTCGAGCAATCCCGACCGGACCGCCGCTTCCCATGCGAGGCCGACGAAAACGAACACCGCTGTTCCGGGCCAATTGATCCGCGCGATGAAGCTGTTCTTATGCATATCCGCGCCCAATGGCCTGGTGCACGGCGTAGCGATATTCGAGAAACTTTGGCAGCTGGCGCGTCGATAGCTGATCGCGCGGCGCCGGCAGACCAATTTCGAATATCTGCTCAATTCGTCCGGGGGAGCCCTTCAGAACGGCGATCCGGTCGCCCAGGTAGACCGCCTCCTCGATATCGTGGGTGATGAAGACGAAGCTTGTCCCGGTCCGATCGCGAACCCGGAGAAGTTCGTCCTGCATGGACGCTTTGGTCATGGCATCGAGCGCGGCAAACGGTTCGTCCATCAGCATTACGGCTGGACGCAGCGCCAGCGCGCGCGCGATTTGAACACGCTGCTGCATGCCGCCGGACAATTGCCACGGATAATCCTCCGCGTTGTTTTCAAGACCCACAAGGGCCAGCGCGTCGTGGACCCGTTTTTCGATCTCCCTGCGATCGAGCACTCGTTCTATTCCAAACGCCACGTTGGCCGCGACGGTGCGCCACTGTAACAAAGCGTTGGAATAATCCTGGAAGACGATGACGACGTCGTCGGGCGGACCGTCGAGCTGCTTTCCTTGCACCAGGACCGAGCCGCTCGCAGTCGGCGTCAGACCTCCCATGGCCCTCAACAGCGTGGTTTTGCCGGTTCCCGAAGGACCGACGATGGTCAAGAACTCTCCGGATCGAACCAGAAAGGAAATATCCTCGATGATGCGCTTGCGGCTGAACTTGTGAAGAAGCTCGACGGTGACCGATCGGCACTCGAATGCCGGACCTGCGGCCTTCTCGCTGGGATCGGATCTCTTTTCCGCCGAACTCATCTATGGCGTCACAACCAATTTGGAGGAGTCGACTTCCTTGTCGAGCTGACCGACATCCCTAAGTGCTGCGGCCCAGACCTGGATATCCGCCGGCTTGATGGCAAAGCGGTAGGTCGGGAACGGCGTCGCCTGCACCACAGCCTCGGGCAATTTGGTGTACTGCGCCATGATCTTACGCGCCTCCGCGGGATTTTTCTCGATAAAGCTTTTTGCATCTTCGAGGGCTGCAATCCAGGCCTTGATCGTCGGAAGATTGGCGCGCGCCCACGCGCCCTGCGAGATCCAGAACGGAAACAGCACATCCTTGCCGACCGACAGCAGAGGGGTCGCGATCGAGACATAGCCGTTCGCACGGAGCGCGCCGGCGAACGGTTCAAGGGATTCGACGGCGTCGACACGCTTAGCCTTGAGTTGATCGGGCATATTGGGAAACGGTACTTCCACGGCTCTGACACTCGCGGGGTCGACACCGTTTTTCTTCAGCCAGTAAAGCACCGACACGTGGATCACGCCGCCGATCGTGGGGGTGGCAATCAGCTTTCCGGCCAGATCTTTCGGCCCCGCGATACCCGAATCCTTCGCAACAATGACATGCGTCGAAGGGTTATCCTCCGTCTCAAAAACTTCGGAGGCGACGGCGACGACGTCGAGTCCGGAGGCGACTGATTTCAGCAGATCGGGCGCGGTGCTTGGAACAAATTCAAACTGCTTTCCGACCGTTCCCGGCAGTGTCGAGAGGTTTTGCGCGACGCTAAGCGTGACATCGAGCCCGTGCGCTGCAAAAAACCCCTTCTCCTTCGCAACCCACGCGGGAAGCCAGGTTACAACCGGAATATAGGCGGCCCTAACGGCAACCGGTGATTGGGTTTGAGCGTAACTTTGGTGTACCAGCCCTGTCGTTACCGCTGCCAAAACCGCGATGCACGCCAGCTTCGCATGCAGACCGACTCTCGACGACAAGGCGTTGTGTAGCACTTGGTGGCCTCCCCAAATCCATAATTGATTTCACATTGCATAATCCTACAATGGAGTTCTCGGATACCGCAAGCGCGAATGCGTCGCACCGCAATTGAAGGAAGATAAGGATGGATCAGCTTCCAGCAATTGCGGTTCTCGGAGGGTCAGGCGAGCTAGGATCCGCGCTGGCGCGGCGATGGGCGCAAGCCGGTTACCCCGTCATCATAGGTTCACGAACCGCCGACCGCGCGATCGAAGCCGCAGCACAAATCGGTCAGCAAGTGCGTGGCGCCGAAAATATCGAAGCTGCGAAGGCAGCAGAAGTCATCGTCGTCGCGGTGCCCTATTCGAACCACGCGCAGATCCTGGAAGCCATCAAGCCTACCGCATCCGGCAAGATCGTCGTCGATGTCGTCGTACCCCTTGTTCCGCCGAAAGTTTCCGTCGTGCAGTTGCCTGATGGAGGCTCGGCCGCGCTCGAAGCGAAGGCGATACTGGGGGCTAACGTCAAGGTTGTTTCCGCCTTTCACAATGTGGGGGCTGCCAAGCTGCATGCGGGCGGCAAGGTCGATTGTGACATACTTGTGTTCGGCGACGACAAGACCGCGCGAGATTTGGTGATCGCACTGGCGGAAGCAGCCGGAATGCGCGGCATCGATGGCGGAGTTTTGGCCAACTCCGTTGCAGCCGAGGCGCTGACGTCTGTTCTGATCGGCATTAATCGGCGCTACAAAGTGAATGGGGCTGGCATTCGCATTACCGGCATTCCTCTTCAGGCACCAAACTGACATGTTTCATCAACTTGCATTGATCGCAGTTCCGGACTTCCCGCTCGTTGAGCCGGGAAACGCACTTGCCTCGATGATATCCGACGCCTGTCGAACGGCTGGCATTGCCCTCAACGATGGCGATGTCGTGGTGATCGCGCAGAAGATCGTGTCGAAGGCCGAAGGCAGATACGTCAATTTGAACGATGTGACCCCGTCGGCCCAAGCCAAGGCGTTGGCAATTCAGCTTAAAAAGGATCCGCGGCTCGTCGAGCTCGTGCTTTGCGAATCGACACACATTATCCGAGCCGAAAACAGCGTGCTGATCGTCGCTCACCGCCTGGGATACATCATGGCCAATGCCGGGATCGACCAGTCGAACATTTCGCATGCAGAAGGCGAGCGCGCGTTGCTGCTCCCAACCGATCCCGATGGCTCGGCGGCGGACATCAAAGAGAGGCTCGATCGCACTTTCAACATCGAATGCGGTGTGGTGATCAGTGACAGTTTTGGTCGGCCGTGGCGCAACGGCGTCGTGGGCGTTGCGATCGGGGCCGCCGGCGTCAATTCGCTTCAAAGTTTCGTCAATACGCCGGATCTGTTTGGGCGGCCTCTCCGCGTTACCGAGATCGCCATTGCCGACGAAATTGCCGCCAGTGCGTCGCTCTTGATGGGACAGGCCGCGGAGGGATGTCCCGTGGTAATCTTGAGGGGACTTAAACGGAGCACCCATCCGCTGCCGGCAGTCGCGCTGATCCGACCTGCAAGCCAGGACCTGTTCCGATGACCGGACCGGTAGCCGCAGGGCGTCATTACCCAGGAGAAGAAAAAAAGATCGTCGCGCTGTGCGGCGGCGTGGGCGGAGCGAAACTTGCCCTGGGACTGGAGCGGATTTCCCAACCCGGCACGACGACGATCGTCGTCAACGTCGGTGATGATTTCGAACATCTGGGCCTGCGGATTTGCCCCGACATCGACACCGTTCTTTACACGCTCGGAAACCTCAGCGATCTGGAGCGGGGTTGGGGACGCGCGGAGGAAAGCTGGAATTTCATCGAGAACGTGAAACTGCTCGGCGGCGAGGATTGGTTCCGGCTCGGCGACAAGGACCTCGCCCTTCATGTGACAAGGACCCAGCATCTGCACCGGGGCGGATCGCTGAGCGATTTCGTCGCTCGGGCCGCGAAACTACTCGATATCCGGTCCAACATTGTGCCAGCGACCGATGAGGTCATCTCGACCGTGATCGATACCGATCAGGGCGTTTTGCCGTTTCAAGAGTACTTTGTGAAGCTACGCTGCGTACCCCGGATAAAATCGATTCAGTTTGAAGGCGCCGCAAGTGCGGTGGCTGCTCCCGGCGTTCTCAGCGCGCTATCGGACCCTGCCCTGCACGCGATCATCATTTGCCCGTCCAATCCCTATCTGAGCGTCGATCCGATCCTCGCCATTCCCGGCCTCACGGCGGCACTGCGAAACAGCTCCGCGCCGGTGATCGCAATCTCTCCCATTGTCGGCGGCGCCGCGATAAAAGGGCCGACCGCGAAAATCATGACGGAACTGAACTTTGCGCCATCGCAGCGATCGATCGCTGCCCACTATCAGGGCCTGATCGATGCGTTGGTCGTCGATGTCTCGGATGAAAGCGAAGCTCGCGATTTGTCCGTCCAAACTTTCGTCGTGCCTACCGTCATGACGACGATCGAGCAAAAGATCCAACTTGCCCGAGATGTCATCGACGCTGCCGCGTCGCTGAGGGTAAATTCCCTATCGCATCGGGGAGCGGCCAGATGATCAGCTTTCCCGTCATTATCCCGGTCAAGACTTTCGACCTCGCAAAACGGCGCCTGTCCGGCATTCTTCAACCACCGGAGCGGGCAGCGTTGGCTCGGACCATGCTCATCGATGTGTTGAATGTCGTCGCATCGGCCGTCTTGCCGTCAAATGTCATCGTCGTAACATCCAGCCCGGAAGCATCGGGGATTGCGAAGAGTGCGGGCACGCAGGTGCTGCAGGAGGCAGCTTCGTCAGATCTCAACTCGGCAATCGAAGCAGCCGCAAGACATGTGATTGTTCAGGACGCCGGCGGCTTTCTGATGTTGCCCGCAGACGTCCCGGAAGTCACGATCGCAGTGCTGCACCAGGCCCTCGTCGCGCTCGACCAGAACGGCTCCCTCGTCCTTGCGCCGGCGATCAGTGACGGCGGCACCAATCTGCTGGCCTGCCGGCCACCCCATGCGATACGGCCGGAATTCGGCGCTGGGAGTTTTGCAAAGCACCTCGCCGCGGCCGAACGGTCGGGTCTTACGTGTCATGTCCTGAACAGTCCGGAACTCGGCAGGGACATCGACAGCCCGGAAGACCTTGCGAGATTTCTCGATCGACGCACCTCCACATTGACCGATCGACTTCTGCGAGACTTGGGACGAGACTTGGAAAGAGACCTGGGATTGGAAAGAGACCTGGGAGTTGCCACGCGGCCCGTTCCACCCGGCCTCGCCACGGCGTATGAGACACAGTCGCTCTCCGGCGGAAACCTCAGTGAGGAACGACGTGAATACATTCGATGACGAGCGGCCGTCGGCGGATGCGTGTCACGCCCTCCTCCGGGTTGATGACCTCGCCTCGCTGCTCCGCGCGGCTGCCAGCAGGCGCGACCGAGCACATGGCCATGTCGTTTCCTATTCGCGAAAAGTCTTCATCCCGTTGACCAGACTGTGCCGTGACGTTTGTCACTACTGCACATTTGCTCAGTCGCCGGATCGGCTCGAAAAACCATTCATGAGCCCGGATGAGGTTCTTCACGTCGCGCGCGCCGGCCAAGCGGCCGGCTGTCGCGAAGCGCTCTTCACCCTCGGTGACAAACCGGAGCTTCGTTACAGTGCCGCGAGAGCCGCACTCGACGCGCTGGGATATCCGACGACGCTGGCCTATCTCCAGGCGATGGCAAAACTGGTGTTTGACGAGACCGGACTGTTGCCGCATCTCAATCCGGGCCTGCTGCAACCCGCGGACCTCGCACGGCTACGGACGGTATCGGTGTCGCAGGGGATCATGCTGGAGAGCGCCTCCGAGCGGCTCATGCGACAAGGCGGCGTGCATTTCGGAAGTCCCGACAAAAGTCCAGCACTTCGTCGCGCGACGATCGAGGCTGCCGGCGAGCACAAAGTGCCGTTCACCTCGGGGATTCTGATCGGCATCGGCGAGACCCGACGAGAGCGCATCGAAGCCCTGCTGGCGTTGCGCGATCTGCACGACCGCCACGGCCATCTCCAAGAAATCATCATTCAGAATTTTCGGCCGAAGCCGGCCACGCGAATGAAGGACAGCATCGCGCCTTCGATCGAGGATCATATCTGGACGATCGCCGTCGCCCGGCTGATCTTCGATTCCGGCATGAATATTCAGGCGCCACCCAATTTGAGCCCCGGAAATCTCACCCAATTGATCGATGCGGGCATCAATGATTGGGGCGGCGTTTCGCCGGTGACGCCGGATTGGGTCAATCCCGAAGCGCCTTGGCCGCACCTGGTTGAACTTGAGCGCGCTACCGCCGCAGCCGGCAAGCGGCTGACGCAGCGCCTCGCGGTCTATCCGGAATACGTGCGCAAGTCCGAAACCTGGATCGATGGGAAATTGCGGTCGGCGGTGCTGAAGTCCGTCGATGCCGACGGATGGCCCGTTGACGATGACTGGAGGCCGGGCCGGGACGATCCGCTTCCGGCAAAGGATACCGCACTCGCGATCAACCGCCCCGCCATCATCGGGGACGGGATGTCGCAACTTCTCAATAAGGCCCAAAAGGGCGTGACGTTAAACGAGGCTGAAATCGTTACGATGTTTCGAGCCCGCGATGAGGATTTTTCGGCAATCTGCACGGCGGCGGATGCACTGCGGCGCGACGTCGGCGGCGACAACGCGACCTATGTGATCACGCGCAACATCAACTACACCAACATCTGTTCGTTCAAATGCCAATTCTGCGCCTTTTCCAAAGGCAAGACCAGCGAAGCATTGCGCGGCAAGCCGTATTTGCTGTCGCTCGCCGAGATCAGCCAGCGCGTGGTCGAAGCCGAGGCACGGGCCGCCACCGAGGTCTGCATGCAGGGAGGCATTCATCCCGACTACACCGGCAATACCTATCTCGACATTTGTCGCGCCGTGAAATCGGCGGTGCCGGACATCCATATCCACGCGTTCTCTCCGCTGGAGATCCAGCAGGGCGCGCAGACGCTGGGGCTGTCGCTGCACGATTTCCTTTCCGCGCTCAAGGCTGCCGGCCTTGGTACGTTGCCTGGAACGGCCGCGGAAATCCTCGACGACGAGGTTCGCGCCATTATTTGCCCGGACAAGATCAATACCGAGACCTGGTTCGAGGTGATGCGGACGGCGCACAGACTGGGTATCCGCAGCACGGCCACGATCATGTTCGGACATGTCGATCGCTACCAGCATTGGGCGCGCCATCTGCTTCGCCTGCGGGATTTGCAAGCCGACACCGGGGGTTTCACCGAACTCGTGCCGTTGCCGTTCGTGCATATGGAGGCGCCTATCTTCCTGAAGGGGCGATCGCGCTCGGGTCCGACATTCCGCGAGGCGATCCTGATGCATGCGATCGGGCGACTGGTGTTGCATCCCCTGCTCCCGAATATCCAGACGTCCTGGGTCAAGATGGGCGGCGATGGCGCGCGCATCTGTCTGCAGAGCGGCGCCAATGATCTCGGAGGAACGCTGATGGAAGAGAGCATTACACGGGCCGCTGGAGCGACTCATGGCCAGGAGATGACGCCCGCGCAGTTGCAAGACATCGCGCGTGCCGCGGGTCGCGTGCCGCGGCAGCGGACGACGCTTTACGGAATGGTCGGCGACGTTTCATCGGCAGCTGCCCCGGCGAAGGCCTATGCGCCCTCACCTGCTTTGCGACAGCTCAATCAGGTCATTTGAACGATCCCCGAATGGAATGTCCTTCGGGCTCTTCAATCCGTGGTGCGAACAACGCAAAATCTGAAGGAATACGTGATGACGGGGCTTGCCTTTAGCATTCAGGGCCGTATTGCCAGCATCGTTTTCGATCGTCCCAACGAACAGAACCTTCTCTCCCGGGATCTGCTGCTGGAGCTGCGGACAATAGCGACGGATCTAGCCTCGAACCTCGAGATCCAGGTCCTGACGCTCACCGGCGAGGGGACCGAATGCTTTTCCACGGGCATTCTGACGCCGGCGTTGCGGGGACAACTTGCCAAGGATCAGGTCCTGAATTTAATCCGGCTGGCCAACGAGGCCTTCGATGCGATCGAAGCCTTGCCGCAGATCGTCATCGCCGGCCTGAATGGTTATGTTCGCGCCGGTGCTGTCGAACTCGCTCTTGCCTGCGACATACGGATCGCCGGCAATCATGTCCGCCTCTCGTCGCCTGAGGCAAAATGGGGCGGATTTCCAGGCGCAGGCGCGCCAGTCCGGCTTCCAAATATCGTAGGCACCGCTCGAACGCTCGAATTGCTCTGCACGGGTCGTGAAATCGACGCCACTGAAATGGAACGATACGGCCTGGTAGAACGTGTGGTTCCGCGGGACGACGTTCATGCGGAAATGCATGCGCTTGCCGAAGTCATTGCCGGCAACGGGCCTTTGGCAACACGAGGAACCAAGCGCATTGTGAAGCTGAGGGAAGCGGCAGGTTCTCGCGCGGCGCGCGAGCTTTCCGACGCACTCCGTTCGGCGCTTGAATTTTCTCAAGACGTTGATGAAGGCATTGCCGCCGCGCGCGAGCAAAGAAACCCTCAATTTACAGGAAGATAAATCAATCCGTCGGCGAACGGCGGGGTTTGCGACCGAAGCGAGTGAAGGTTGCCGCGCCGAAGCCCACTTGCGAAGGCGGGCCGCGCGGCCGCGCGCTACAGCTCGGTAAGCCAGCCTGCTTCTTACAGGCTACGGCTTGGCAAGCCATGCTGCGATCATCAACGGGAAAGACAACCGCAACGGCCGACGCGGCTCTCGCTTCCAACTAAAATATCGAAAACAACCCCATGCAAAGTAGCATGGTGGTCGCGTTTCGCGGTCGCGAATTCTCGCCCCTTAGTTTCGAATTCGAAACGGTGATTCACCCGATCTTAAAGGACGCCCGTGGTCGCAACATCCCGACCGTAATAGCTAGGCCGGTGGGCGAAGGCGTGGCGGCGGTTATGGAGACGCGAGCCGATCGTGACACAGAGGCGGTGCTGCGCGCCGTGAGCGGCACGCCGGGTGCCTCGCCGACCGACCCGGCGCGGGCGTTAGGCTGGTCCTACGTGCCCAAGGGTGAGCCTAACCGTATGCGGGCGAAGCGCATGCTCGGTCGCCTGCAAAAAGAAAAACTCGTGATCGAGCGACTCGGCGGTTGGCGGACGACTCCGACTGGCGACATAGAGCTAAACCGGATCGATTTGGGGCGGCCTGCTACAGTCGCAGCGCCGGCTATCCTTGCCAACGATTGTGCGGCCGTTCCAATCAATGTCTGTTGTGCACAATGTCGGCTTTACCGTTAACCCAGTAGGTCGACAGGCACTCGACGCGGAGCACCTCGGACAAACGGCGCTGTTCAATCGGTTTGCCGGCGGCGCGAGGATCCGTCAGCACACTGTCCCACCACTCGGCGGGCGGCGGTGCATCCGGAGCGGGCTCGCTGTCCAGCACCATACGATCACGCTCGCGGGCAACCTTTCCATTTGCTGTCTGTTCGGCATGCGCCAGGATGCGGTCGATCGTTCATGGCGACAAAGAGAACAAACCGCAAGGCGCTAGGAGTAGGTGTTCCGTGCAAAGAACACCCAAGTGCATTCTACGGCGCTTGGGGGTTGGCGATCCGATCGTGCTGCCCGATAGCCGCGCGCTCAGCAGCCCCGGGAGCGGCATGGCGCCGGAGGGCCGGGACTTTCTGATGCATTGGGGAAGCGACGGTTAAAGAGGGATTGGGCATACAGGATGCTGTCTGCAACTCCTGATACAATTCCTTATTACGGTTTCCAGTCGGTTGCACGTGCCGGTGCCGTTGGGCGCTTTGCAATGGCTGGGAGGGCAAAAGTCGATGCACTGAGCGTCACCACACGAACTCTGACATTCTGCCACGGTGCATTGCCTTTGTCTCAAAACAGGCTTCGCATCTCGTTTGTACGACATGGCAGGAGCGTCCGCAGCGAGTGCACCGTCTATTCCTGTCAGAAGTGCGCAAGCAAAAATGGCGGCGATCGCGTGAACGACAAAACGCATGACGGCTTTTCCTCTCACTGGTGAACCAAGCCAGCCGTGACCGACGAGCAGCATGGCTGCAGTTCAATTACATGTTGAATTTCGCACAAGGCGGCTGTGCGGAGACGTGTGCTATTTCACAATCGATCGTACATTTTTCGCACACGTGCGGAATGGGTCTGCGCGTTTGCGCAGAAATCTTAAAAAGCTAAATGGCTGCAAAGGCTTATCCATTTCCAGCAAGTGTGTGAAACCATTGTCGGAGAGGGGGCATTTCTGCCCCTCCGATGGTCCATCGCAGATTCGGCGGGCTCATCGCACGAAACGGTTGGGTCAGCCTTCCGCTGTAACCATGCGCCACAACGTTTCCACCAGCACCTCGTAACCCCTGTCGAGGGCCTCGGGCGCGGTGAACTCGCGCGGATTGTGGCTCAATCCGCCCTGACTTGGGACAAAGATCAAGGACGACGGCATACGTTTCTGGATCGCCAATGCGTCGTGTCCCGTGACGGTCTTTAGCGTCAACACCTTCATTCCGAGATCGCCGGCGACGCGGCGAACAATATTGAGGCCGGCCGGGTCGAGCATGGGGGCAGCCCTTCGTTCATCGACAGCGATCGAGATCTGGACGCCGATCGCGGAAGCCTCCTGGTCGATTCGCGCCAGAAAACGATCGCTGATCGCAAGCACCACCGCTTCATCTTCGTGCCGGATCTCAAACCAAACCCGAACCCGGCCTGCGACGACGTTGGGCGAGTTCGGGAAAACGCTGATACGCGCGGCCGCGGCGTGGGCACCCGCATTTGCACGCTCGATTTCGCTGTAAAGCGCTTCGATGGCGCGAGCCGCTGCGCGCAGGGCGTCGCGGCGCCTGCCCATTGGCGTCGGGCCGGTGTGCGAAACGTCGCCTTCGAACACCACCGACAACTTCCGGGTCATCCAGGCTCCCGAGACAGCCGCGATATCCGCAGCCGCACGTTCCAGTTGGTCGCCCTGCTCCACATGGAGCTCGACATAGCGCACTGCCTCGAATTCCGGCGGCGACGCGCCGCGATAGCCGATCGCCGCGAGAGCCTCACCAAGCCTAGCGCCGTCACCGTCCTCGCAGGCATACGCCTGTTCCAGCGGCAAGCTCCCGGCGAATACCGAGCTGCCGGTCAGGCTCGGCTGGAAACGCGCGCCCTCCTCATTGGTCCAGTTCGCAACCGCAAGGTTGCGTCGCGCCTTGCCGGGATTGGCAACGGCGCGATCCCGCACCGCCTGCACGGCGAGGAGGCCCGCCAGGACTCCATAAACGCCATCATAGCGGCCGCCGGTCGGCTGCGAGTCGAGGTGCGAGCCTGTGATCACGAAATCCTTCGATGCGGGCGCCAGCGCCGCAAGCCCGAACATGTTTCCGATCGGGTCGATCCTTGGAAGAAGTCCCCGATTGCTCATCTCGCGAAAGAAAAGATCCCGTGCCGCCTTGTCAGCTGGTGTCGCCGTCACCCGGCAGACCCCGCCATCTTCGGTCGCCCCGATCGCGGCGAAGGCTGCGATGAGATCGTGCAACTCCGTCACGTCAGCACCAGAGACGCAATCCAGTTCGACAATTCGGTCAGCCGTACGCTTTGCTTCATGATGTCGTCGCCGAGCCCAAGCCGCCAGGCGATATCGCGGCGTTGCTGGTTTGCCGCGAGGGTCGAAAGATCGGCGGAATAACGCTCCAGCTCGGTCAGGTCAGCGAAAAAGCCTTCGGTCACCAGGATCTGCCCATACCGCCTGATCACCGCAGCGATGTCATGCAGCCCATATTCGGGATGGTACTGCACGCCCCAGAACACGCCACGGCCGAGCCGTATTTCAGCGGCCTGAACCTCGCTCATCGCATTGCGCGCGGTGACGATCGAGCCCTGGGGAAGCCGGGTCACGATGTCGCTGTGAATGGCAGGTGCATCGAACACGGCGTCGCGCCTCGCATGCATGGGATGATTACGACCAGCCGGGGTCAGTGTAACCTTGCGCGCGAAGGCGACCTCTCTTCCGGCCGGATTGAGCCCAACTTCTCCACCAGCCGCCACGGTTGCAAGCTGCAGGCCCCAGCATGAGCCGAACATCGGAATACCCCGCGCAAAGACCTCGCGGACGAAATCGACTTGCCGCAACGATTCGATTTCGCGCTGGTAAATATTCAGCGACGAGCCGGTGATCGCCACGCCATCGTAGGAGTCTAGCGGCTGCGGAATTGTCCCGTCGCCGTCGGCCGGCGTACAGATGTCGACGATCGCGTCCGGGGCGATCGCGCGCAGCTCGGCGGCATAGCTATCCGCTGGCGTCGCGCCGGCCGATTCGGCTATGCGACGCCGACCAGCCGGCGTGTTACCCTCGATGACAAGCAGCCGCAGCACGGCCTAGCCTCCCAGATCGCCGCGGATGGCCGCAAGCGTAAGCAGCTTGAACTCCGCCTCTGTCAATTGCCGCGGATTGCCGGCTGCGGTGGGATCCTTCACCGCATCGGCCGCGATCGTCCCGGCATCCGCTTCCTTGACACCAAGCTCCGCCAGCGTATGCGGCACGCCGAGCTTGCTGCGGAATGCGAGTATCCAGGCAAGCACCGCGTCGAAATCACGCCCCGGCAGATCGAGCGCGCGGGCGATGTGCGGGATCTTGTCGGCGATCGCCGCTCTGTTGCAAGCGAGAACATAGGGAAAGACCACACCGTTGGTAAGACCGTGATGAGTGTCGTAGCGCGCCCCGACGGGATGGGAGATCGAGTGGATCGCGCCCAGCCCCTTCTGAAACGCCGTCGCACCCATGGAAGCCGCCGCAAACATATAGGCACGGGCTTCGAGATCCCGGCCATTCTCGACCGCACGCGGCAAATAAGTGTCAATAATCCTGATGCCTTCGAGCGCCACACCATCGGCGAGCGGATGAAACGCGTTCACGCAATAGGCCTCAAAGCAATGGGCGAGCGCATCCATTCCGGTCGCCATTGTCAGGAACGGCGGAAGCCCGACGGCCAGTTCAGGATCTTCAATGGCAATCTTGGGCAACATCAGGGGATGGAAGATGATCTTCTTCTCATGGGTATCCTCGCGGGTAATCACCCCGGCGCGGCCAACCTCGGAGCCGGTCCCGGCCGTCGTCGGCACGGCAATGATCGGGGCAACTCCATCCGTATTGGCCCGCGTCCACCAGTCGCCAACGTCCTCGAAATCCCACACCGGCCGGGACTGCGCCACCATGAAGGCCACGCACTTGCCCACGTCCAGCGCCGATCCCCCTCCGACCGCAATAACGCCGTCATGGCCGCCTGCCTTGAAGGCGGCGACACCGGCATTCAGGTTCGATTCGGTCGGATTGCCCTTCACGTCCGAGAACACGCTGATCGGAATTTTGGCCTCGCGAACGCGCCGGACAATGCCCGCGATCAAATCGGTCTCCGCGAGGCCGCGATCGGTCACCAGCAGCGGCCTGGTGAGACCATAGGTCCGGCATGCGTCGGGAAGCTCGGCAATGCGCCCCGCGCCCGTGATAACGCGTGTGGGAAAATTCCAGGCTCCGGTGATCAGAACGGCCATGTCGTGCTCTCAGTGTTCGATGCGAAGGTGATACGATTTCGGGCGGGTCAGCGCCTCGAAGCCGAGGCGCGACATGCTGGCGCCGCGACCGGTGTCCTTGACCCCGGTCCAGGCGAGCGACGGATCGACATAGTCGCAGCGGTTCATGAAGACCGTGCCGGTGGAGATGCCGTCGCCAATCCGCTCGGCGGCATCGGCATCTGCCGTCCAGATCGAAGCGGTCAAGCCGTAGGGACTGTCGTTCATCAGTTCGACCGCCGCCTCATCCGAAGCAACATTCATGATGCCGACGACCGGGCCAAAGCTCTCCTCCATCATCACCCGCATGGTATGATCAACATCGACCAGCACCTGTGGCATCAGATACGCCGTTCCAACCCGGTTCGCGGAGAAACGCTTCGCGTCGATAAGAGGACGCGCGCCTTTCGCGAGGGCCTCGCTTGTGTGGGCGCGAACCGCGTCGGCAAAGCGCACCGCGGCCATCGGACCCAGCGTCGTCTCCTGCGCCAGGGGGCTTCCAAGCTGATAGCGCGAGGTCAGATCGGCGAATGCATCCACAAAGCGATCGTAAATCCCTTCATGCACATAGATGCGCTCGATGCCACAGCAGCATTGACCGGAATTGTAGAACGCGCCGTCGACGAGCTGTTCGATCGCGAAATCAAAATCGGCGTCCGGCCTGACGTAAGCCGGATCCTTGCCGCCCAATTCAAGGCCAAGCGTCGTGAAGGTACCGGCCGCGGCCCGTTCGATCGCGCGGCCGCCGGCGACTGATCCGGTGAAATTCACGTGGTCGATGGAACGGGACGCGATCAGCTTTTCCGCCGCCCCATGATCGAGGCTCAGCGTGGTGAACAGATGCTTCGGCAACCCGGCCTGATCCATGGCGGATTGAAACCGCTCACCGACCAGCAAGGTCTGGGCGGCATGCTTCAGGATGACGGCATTGCCTGCCAGCAGCGCCGGAACGACGGCATTGACGGCGGTAAGATAAGGGTAGTTCCAAGGCGCGATCACCAGCACGACGCCTGCAGGCACGCGTTTGATCATGCGCCGGAAGCCGGGCCGTTCAGCAGGCGTCGTCGGTGCCAGCGCCTCGTCGCTTAATTCAACCAGAACCCGGACGCGCTCCTCCAGGCTACGCAGTTCGCCGCCGTAACGAACCGGCCGGCCCATTTGCATCGCGAGCTCCGGCACGATTTCGTCGTTCTGCGCCCTCATCATCTCAAGGAATGCGAGCACCTTGGCTTTTCGCTCGGCCAGCGGCACCCCCGACCATTCCCGCTGCGCCTGCCTGGCGGCAGCCAGGGCCTCGGCAATTTCACGGTCCGTAGCGATGCGCCGCCGGGCGACCTCGCTGCCGTCGACCGGCGAGATGCAGACAATATCGTTCACGGTGATTCCACTTGGTTTGAGGCGAAGGCCTGCTTCAGATGATTTCGAAATAGCGGGCGAGTTCCCAGTCGGTGATTGCCTTGCGGAATTCACGCTCCTCCCAGTGGCGGGTCATCGCATAATGATCGACGAAGACGTCACCAAACAGATTTCGCGCGGCCGACGAGGCGACAAGCCGGTCCGCGGCCTCCGACAGCGCGCGCGGCAGCGCGCGTGCCGCCGGATGCGTCATGTCATAGGCGTTACCCGTGACTGGCTCACTGGGTTCGATCCTGTTTTCGATTCCCCAGAGGCCAGAACCAAGCGCTGCGGCGATCGCGACATACGGATTGATGTCAGCGGCCGAGATCCGATACTCAACGCGCTGGCTTGACGGGGAACCGGGAATGACGCGTAGCGCGCAGGTCCGGTTTTCGATTCCCCAGGTGGCATCGGTCGGCGCCCAGAACCCCGGGATCAGGCGCGAGTAGCTGTTCACCGTGGAGGCAACCATCGCCAGCAATTCGGGCAGCAACGCCTGCTGGCCGCCGACAAACCAGCGCATGGTGTCGGACATGTTGCCCGGTCGCCCGCTTTCGTGAAACACCGACCGGCCTTCGGCATTGCGCAGCGAAAGGTGCAGATGTCCCGATTGCCCCGGATAGGCGTTCGACCATTTGGCCATGAAGGTCATCATCTTGCCCAGGCGCTCCGCCCAGACCTTGGCGAATGTCTTGAAGAGCACCGCACGGTCAGCCGCTCCGAGCGCATCGGTATATTGAATAGCGGCTTCCAGAACGCCCGGCCCGGTTTCGGTATGAAGACCCTCGAGCGGCATATCCATGTCTTCGCAGAGCTTGAGCAACGCCAGGTTAAAGTCCGATTCGACGGATGATCGCAGCATCGAGTAGCCAAACCAGCCGGGCGTGAGATTCTTCAGGTTGCGGTAGCCTTTTTCCCGGACGCTGTGTGGCGTTTCGTCGAAAACAAAAAACTCGAATTCAGCCGCGACCGTGGCGAAAAAACCCATCGCCGCGGCGCGATCCACCACACGGCGAAGCAGCCGGCGCGGGCATAGCTGGGCGGCAGCGTCGTCGAATTCGCCCAGGAAGAACAGCATGTTTCCTTCCATCGGCACATCGCGGCAGGTCGCCGGATCGATGCGCGCGGTGGCGTCGGGAAATGCGGTATGCCATCCGGTGAATGTGGATTTGTCGTAGAGCTGGTCGGCAGAGTCCCAGCCAAAGATCACGTCGCAGAATTTGAAACCCTGCTCCAGCGCGCTGAAAAATTTGTCGCGCGCCATGTACTTTCCGCGAATGACGCCGTCGAGGTCCACCACCCCGAGCTTGACGTGGGACAGGCCGCGCGCCTCCACCAGTGAACGGGCATCTGCGGCGGTTTTTACACTTCTCGAATCCATGGGCTCTGGGTCTCTTTGGGCTAAACGATGATCAAGCCGGACAAACCTCGCGCAGAACCTCGTCGCAGGCGGCGATGAACATGTCCGCATTGTCCTTGCTAAAGCAAAGCGGGGGACGGATTTTCAGCGTATTTCCATAGGGACCGGCGGCGCCGATGAGAATGCCGCGATGCCGCAGCCGGTTGATGAGCTGGCTCGCGATCTCCGGTGCCGGCGCCTTGGCGTCGCGATCACGGACGAGTTCGAGCCCGATGAAGAAGCCGCTGCCGCGGACGTCACCGATCTGGATGTGGCGATTGCCGATCTCGCGAAGCCCGTTCATGACGTAACCGCCGATCTTTTGCGCATTTTCGATCAACCCCTCGTCCCCGATCACATCGAGCACCGCGAGCCCGGCCGCCGCTGCCACCGGATTGCCGCCGAACGTATTGAAATACTTCGCCTCTACGGCGAATCGGTCAAGCAAGGCCGCGCGCGTCACGACACCGCCCATCGGAAAGCCATTGCCCATGGGCTTTCCCATGGTGACGATATCAGGCACGAAACCATGCCGGGTAAAGCCCCATAGCGCGGCTCCGGTTCGCCCGAAACCCGGCTGGACCTCGTCGGCAATGATCAGGCCCCGGCGTTCATGCACGAGCTGGACGGCGGGCGCAAGAAAGCCGGGCGGATCGGCATAAACCCCATCGCTGGAAAAGATCGTATCGACCAGCAGCCCGGCAAGGCCGAAGCCGCTTTGCTCGAGCTCTGCGATGGCCCGCTCAACGCTGTTAGCAAAGCTTTTGCCGAGATCGCCGACAGGGGTACGAAACGTTTCCGGCGCGGGAACGGTACGGACGTGGGGAGGCAAAGGCTGCCCCGGGCGGGACGATGGCGACACATCGGTCACCGCGGCGGTGTTGCCGTGATAGGCCGTTTCCGTGACGATGAAGCCGGCACGGCCGGTCGCCACCTTCGCCATCCGCAGCGCGAGGTCATTGGCTTCGCTGCCGGTGCAGGTCAGGACCAGATGATCGATATCCGGCGGGAACGTCGCGAGCAGACGCTCCGCATAGGAATCGACGACGTCGCTGAGATAGCGCGTGTGGGTAGTCAGCAGACCGACCTGTCGCCGAATGGCCTCAACAACGCGCGGATGCGAATGCCCGACCGAGGGGACATTGTTGTAGAGATCAAGATAGCGCCGGCCTTCGGCGTCGAACATCCAGACGCCTTCCGCGCGCTCCATCCGCAGCGGCTGCTGATAGAACAGCACCGAACCCGAGCCGAACGACCGCAGGCGGCGCTGGACGGCGTCCCGCAAGCCGGCGTCCATCGCGGACGCGTCGCTCGGGTCGAAGGCGTTCAGCGCCAGGATTCCCTTTTCCTCTTGCATCGCGCGCCCTCCCTTGCCCGGCGCCGGCGGATATTGGCGGCGATCATGCCGCAGCGGCTCCCAACCAACAGCTTGGAATAATGTGGTTCTTTCCACAACAATAAAGCGGCTGACAGTCACGACACATCGGAGCGTCAGTCAAACGCCGTGCGGCGACATAAAAATTACTCATAGAGTCAAATAGTTATACAAGCGGCTGATTGAGCTGCGCAGCCAGCGCGCAGTCCGGCGCCCAAAATTTGGGGAATGTGCCACATAGTTAGTGTGGACATCCAACATCAGTTGAGAAAGTATTGACCGAGAGACAGCCGCGAGCGCCACCCGATCCTGTGGCGACCGACGCGGCCGCAAGGACACCTCGATGACGAGCGAGCGGTTACCAGCAACCGACGCCGCCGCGACCGACAAGCGGCCGCGAAAACCGGAAGGCGATCGCCTTTCGAAGCTTTCACGTCACCAACACATCATCTCGCAATTGGCGGCAGCTCCGACCTTGCGGGCCTCGGAGCTCGCGGCGGTGCTTGGCGTCTCCGGTGAAACGATCCGACGCGACCTGATGGAGCTCCAGGAACAGAAGCTCATCAACCGCACCTATGGCGGAGCGTCCCGCCCCTTCGCGCTGGAGCCCACCCTCACCGATCGCAAGGCGATCATGATCGCGGAACGGGAGGCGATCGCCGCCGCCATCGCCGATCTCATCCTGCCCAACGAAGTTCTGATGCTGGGCGCCGGCGCAACGACATTCCATGTCGCGCGACGACTGGCATCGCGCGCCCACGATATCACCGTCATCACGCATGACTTCGCGATCGCCGCCGCGCTGGCAGTGAATTCATCGATCCGCGTGCTGTGCTGTCCAGGCCGGTATCACCCTACGGAAGGCTATGTATTCGGCACCCAAACGATTGCGAGCATCAATGGCTATGAAGTCAACCGCGCGATCGTCGGCGCGACAGGTATCAGCGCCCGCGGCATCAACGATGCAGATGACGAGGCTGGTGCCATTTATGGCGCGATGGTGAAGCGGGCAGCGGAAGCCATCATCGTCGCCGACCATACCAAGTTCGACCAGCGTGCGCTGACCGTATTCGCGCATTGGACCGATATCGACCGCCTCGTGACCGATCGGCAACCGGAAGGAGCGCTGGCAACCGCCCTCCGCGAAGCCGGGACGGAAACCATTGTTGCCCAACGCTGAGAAAGGCCAAGCCATGGCACGCCTGATATCTCTTCTACCCCGTGATGAGCCCATCGGCCTCGACGACGAACCCGAATGCCTGGCGTCGCAGCAGACCCGGATCGGCCGCCTTGATCTCGAATTCATCCGGCCGGATCGATCCTTTACCCGCAAATGGGAGCGCGTCAGCAACGTGCACGACGCTTCCTATGTGCTGGCCTGCCCGCTGGCCAGCGGCGTGGCATTCAGCCAAGACGGGCGTACCGGCTTCGCAAGGTCCGGCGAGTACGTCCTGCTCAGCGAACTCGCCTACTACGAACTCTCGTCGGACAAGAATGCGCGGCTGCTCATGATACGCATTCCGGCGGCGGAACTGCGCGGACGGCTGATCTCGATCGAAGACCATGTCAGCCGCCGCTTCAAGCCGAACGAGCAGATGACGCGGCTGCTGGTCGGCATGATCAGAAGCGTCGCCGAGCTGTTCATCAATTCTCCGCCGCCCAATCCCCAGGCGCTCGCGACCGAAATCATCAGCTTCGTCGCGCTGACGATCGGTTCGGAAGATAGGGGCGCGGCAACCGACGTTCGCAACGCGCGCTACCATCTGCGCCGCCGCATCGTCGACTTCATCGAAAGCCATCTGAGCGACCAGTCGCTCTCACCGAAGAAGATCGCGGCAAGCAGCCGGATTTCGCTGAGCTATCTCTACAGCCTGTTCAACGACAATGAGACCACGGTCAGCCAGTTCGTCCAGACCAAACGCCTGCAACGCGCTTACGAGATTCTCGTTGCCGACCCAAAAGGCCACCGAACGGTTTCGGAGGTCGCGTATGAGGTAGGTTTCAAGAATGTCTCGCACTTCTCGCGATGTTTCAGCCGTCATTTCAAGGTTGCACCACGGGACGTTCGTCAGACGCGCAACGCCTCCCCTCAGCCGAATACGAGGCCCGTCGCCCCGAAGGGTTTGCTGGCGCCTAGAGCGCCCTCCCCCTCCCGCGGCGGTCTTGCCTCTCCCTATTGGGAGCGGCGGCCGCTTCACGAGACTGTATAGAAACCGTTCCGCCACGCATATCGCTGCCCATTTCGAGCGCGCGCTTCCCCTTCGGAGCAATCATTGGACGATATTCAAGACAGATTGTCCGAGAACGAATTGGCGTCGTTCTTCCAGGACCTTGCCGATACGGCCGGCCGGATTGCGTTGACGCATTTCAGGTCAGATATCAACTTCGAGCGCAAACAGGATCTGTCGCCGGTCACCATCGCAGACCGCGCCATCGAACAGGAATTGCGGCGATTGATTTCGGCGCGATTTCCGGAGCATGGCATTGTCGGCGAGGAAACGGGATCAACGCCGGGCGACCGCTATACTTGGTACATCGACCCGATTGACGGAACGAAGAGCTTCATTTCCGGAATGCCGTTGTTCGGTACCTTGATTGCCCTTGCCGATGAAAGGAATGGAGGCGTCATCGCGGGAATGATCGACATGCCGGCGCTGGCGGAACGATGGTATGGTACGCCGAGCAGCACGACCTTCAACGAGACGCCGGCCAAAGTGAGCCGCGCGGTCAATCTGGAAGACGCGCAGATCTACACGTCGTCACCGGACTTCTTTTCGCCGGAGGATTGGGCGCGCTACGACGCGCTCAGCCGCAAGGCCATGTTCAGACGGTTTGGCGGCGATTGCTATCAATACGGTCTTTTGGCCTCGGGGCATTGCGATCTGGTTGTCGAATGCTCGCTGAAATCGTTCGACTTCATGGCCTTGGTGCCGGTAATCGAAGGTGCCGGAGGCATGATATGCGATTGGGAAGGCCGGCCCCTCACCCGCCATTCCGACGGACGGGTGATCGCGGCTGCCAACGAGACGCTGCTGCGGCAGGCGCTTGCGATCCTGAAGCAATAATCGGACTTGGGCGCGCAAAACGATTTAGACCATTCGCAGCCAGCTCTCCCAGCGGGGGTCGTACATCACGTCGCGCGCCCGCATGTATTTCCACACCCCGTATTTCTGGTAGTCGAAATCCCAGTCCTTGAGCTTGCGATTGACGATCGCCCAGGACGCCCATTTGATATCCGCTAGCGCCCGGTTGACGATAACCCGCGCGAGCATCTCGGCACGCACCGCTCCCAGATATTGCTCGATCAAACCTTCCGTCAGCTGTTCGTCGAAAAACATCTCGGCGAAGAGAACGCCGAGTTCGTAGCTGCGCTCATTGTTCGAGGCGAACTCGTAGTCGATTAGCCGCATCGGCTTGGGGCTGGCGCCCGACTCTGCACCAACGAGGAAGTTCCCGGGCATCGGGTCGTTGAAGCAGGGTACGAGATCGAGCCCGGACGCCATGAATGCAGCCTTGGCCTGACCATAGCGATGCATGACCCAGGACATGTCGTTTGGAAAGTGCGAACCCAGCTCGCGGCCCTGCTCGACATGCTCCTCGATCATGTCGAAGATCGTCTTGGTCAGGCTCAGCTTCGGCCCGGCATGCAGACGGCGATAGAGGCTGAGGACGTCGGACTGGATCGCGGCGTCGCCAAAATCCCCGTTGGTGCAGGCCCTATAGCCTTCGAGGAATTCGCTCACTTCGAGGCCATCCTGTGCATCGAAGAAGATCACTTCCGGCGCAATGCCCATGGCGTGGGCGTTGCGCGCCGCCTCGTTGGCGGCAACCCGGTCGATAAACATTTCGGAGCCTTCGCCGGGCACCTTGATGAAATAGCGGCGCGGATCTCCGGCAATTTCGACCAGCCAGTTCTGATTCATCAATCCGCCGACAATCGGCGTATAGCTGGCCTCGCTGCCGTGCCACTGCGGCACCCGTCCGATTGCACTTTCGACATTTCGCTCGTGGACGGTTGTCGCCTCTCCGAGCTTTCTGCGAACCGTCATGCAAGCCTCCGAAGGGCCTCGCCAAAGCGCGGCTCGCGGACCGCCATGCGGCAACGCACGAAGCGCCAACTGGCGAATTTATAGAACTCGAGCGTATTCCGTGCCGACTTTGCGGCGAGAAGCGCTCCGATTAGCCCCCATCGCAGATCGTCGGCGACACCGTAGATGCGGGCGCGGTTGAATGCCGCCGCATCGAATGCTCCGGCGTTGCGGGCGAAGGCGTCGCGAGCCTCGGGCTCCTGGGCGAACGCTTCAACCAGGAAGCTGCCGAGGTCTTCCAGCGGATCGGCCGTGGTGGCGCGATCCCAATCGATCAGGCGGACTGCGCCCGCGTCGCTGATCATGATGTTCGATACGTTGCCGTCACCATGGATCGGCACCGGGACATTCTTGAGCCCCTCGAAGGCAGCCGCCGCAAATCGCAGTTCCTCGACCAGCCATTCGACATCGGTCGGGAGCTGGGCCTTTGCCGATGTCGCGGCCGCATAGAAGCGCTCGATCTCGTCGAAGACGCCCTTCCGCTTGGGCAGGGGCTTTCCTGTCTGGAACAGGCGGCGTGCGGCCATCACCGCATCCACGATCGCAGGCTCCAGCATCCGTTCGAGCGTCCCCACCCGCCAGCCGTGGTTCAGATCCTCCATGATGACGATGCCCGCCCGGACGTCGGCCGACATTACCCTGGGGCCGATACCGAGATCGGAGGCCCGCTGCGCTGCCTCGAAGGCACAGGGGACGTCGACGTAAAGCTCCGCGTC
>DATHHQ010000534.1:0-2577 GCA_035490095.1 Bradyrhizobium sp. | reverse complement strand
GTCCGCTGCGGAACGCCACCACCGGCGCGTCGATCAGTTCGGCAAGCTCGAGGATTTCATCACGGGCGTGAATGGCGCCGCTGCCGACGAAGATCATCGGCGTCTTGCTGTTCGCGATCAGCGCGGCGGCGGCCTTGACGCGCTCGGTATCGGGCTGCGGCGCCGGCAAGGGATCGAACAGTTTGGTGGCGCCGACGTCCGCCCGCTGTGTGAACACATCCCAAGGCATTTCCAGCGCCACCGGGCCGCGCCGGCCCGACAGCATCTCCTGGAATGCGCGGCTGACCAGCGTCGGCGCCGCGTCCGGATATTCGATGCGGTCGGCCCATTTCACAAAACTTCGCAGTGTGGCGAGCTGATCCGGCATCTCGTGCAGATGGCCGCGGCCCTTGCCGAGATATTGCGTCGGCACCTGTCCGGTCAGGCACAGCACCGGCTCATTCGATCCGTATGCCGTCAGCAAGGCAGCGCCGGCGTTGAGTACCCCCGGGCCGGGCACGACGCTGAATACGCCGGGCCTGCCGGTGGACCGCGCATAGCCATAGGCCATGTAGCCGCAGGCCTGCTCGTGACGCGCGCCGATGACCTTCAGCTGCGCCTGCTGGAAGGCGTCGAACAGCCCGTAGATCTGGGCGCCAGGCAGGCCGAACACGGTATCGACGCCGTGTGCGACAAGGCCGCTGACAATGGCTTCGCCGCCGGAACTTGTCGTCATTACGCTATCCAATCGCTCTTGGGCTGCTTCATGTGTTCTCGTCGATCACGCCGTTGCGCAGCACGCCGATATTGTCGGCCTCGACTTCGGCGACATCGCCGGGTTTCAGATAACGCGGCGGATCGAACCGCGCGCCGGCGCCGGTCGGCGTTCCCGTGACGATGACGTCGCCCGGCACCAGCGTGGTGAAGGTCGAAATATAATTGATGAGATAGCGGAAGCCGAAGATCAGCCGCCCGGTGCGGTCGTCCTGTCGCGTCTCGCCATTGACCCGCGTCGTCAGCCTGATGTCCGTGATCTGCGATTCATCGGTGTAAGGGATCAGCCACGGGCCAAGACTGCCGGTGGAATCGAAATTCTTGCCTTGCGTCACATTGAACTTCGCATGCCGGACCCAGTCCCGGATGGTGCCTTCATTGCACAGCGTGATCGCGGCGATGTGATCCAGCGCCGTGCTTTCCGGGATGTGCCGTCCGGCCTTGCCGATGACGAGCACCACTTCGCCCTCATAGTCGAGCTGCGCGGATGCGCGCGGGCGAACCAGCGGCGTATTGTGTCCGACGAACGAGCGCGGCGTGCGCATGAACATGCTGGGATATTTCGGCGCGTCCTGGCCGTCCTTGTATTCCGCGTTACGGTCGGGATAATTCACGCCGATGCAGATGATTTTCTCCGGCGAAGGGATCGGCGGCAGCCAGGTGATCGCGTCGAGCGGATGGTCCGGCGAATGCCGTGTGGCGTCCTCGGCAAGCTTTGTCAATGCGCCAGCGGCGATCGCCTCGCGGAGCGTCGGGTAATCCTTGCCAAAGCGCGCGGAGAGATCGACTAGCCCGCCATCGGCGACAACGCCGTATCTGGTCGAGCCGTCAACGGAGTAGGTAGCGATGCGATTTGCGGTCATGAGGTGTCCAATAACGGGCCGTTGTGAAGTTGTCACCCGGCCTGCGAACTGCGTTGGCCTTAGCCGGGGATCATGCCTTTGGCCTTGATGACGGCAGCGGCGGCGGGAGTCGTCAGAAAGGTGATGAATGCGGTGGCGGCTTCCGCTTCCTTGCTGTCAGCAGCGACGGCAGCGGTGAAAACCAGTTCCTGCTGCAATTCAGCGGGGAATGGGCCCGCCAGTTCGACGCCGGGGGCGATCAGCACATTGACGAGAAATACCCCGAGATCGGCCTCGCCCTTGGCGACGGCCGGAGCGATCTGGGCCGGCGCGGTCTGCGGCTTGGTCTTGGCCTTCATCGCCTCAGTGATGCCGAGCCGGTCGAATGTCTTCAAGACATAGGCGCCGGCCGCACTCTCCGGCACGAACGTAATGGATGGTGCGTTGAGCAGCGTCGCTTTCAGCGCATCCGGTGTACTGACGTCGGGTTTGGGGGCGCCTGATCGGACGATGACGCCGTAGCCGACGCGCGCGATATCGATGGTGGGCAAGGGGGCGAAACGGGCCTTCGCGGCGGCGTCCTTGAAAACATCGACAGGCGCCACAACAAGGTCGAATGGCGCGCCCGATGTGACCTGCTTGATCAGGTTGGGAGTGGAGTCGAAGTGAATGGTAAGTTTATGACCGGAGGCGCGCTCGAATTGCGGGCCGAGTTCATTCAGCGAGCCGGTCATGGAGCCGCCGGCCAGGATCCTCAGTTCCGCGGCCTGAAGATCAGTCATCGATGACATCACAAGCGCGAGGCCCAGCATCGATGCGGCTGCGGTGAGCGAAAGCATTTTCATGATACCTCTCGTGATCACAGTGGATGACAATCGAAACGCGCATCTTAATCCGCAATCGTGACGTCAGCGACGAACAGCGGCTCACGTACCACCTGACCCGCGAACGGCGATCCCTGCTCGAACCAGGAACGCGGCGC
>DATHHQ010000533.1:0-3348 GCA_035490095.1 Bradyrhizobium sp. | reverse complement strand
GAATGAGTGCGCCGCTGGCTGCCAAGATCCGTCGCGAGGCTTCCCAGACGCAGTCAATGTTCAAGGCACTCGGCGCGGTAGAGTCGATCTTCTTTCGCGGCGTCGGTCCTGGCGGTTACGACATTTATGGCGTGAAGTTCGCCAATGGTTTTGCGGAGTTTCGGCTGCTGCTGGGGACGGACGGCAAAGCCGACGATGTCATCTTCCGGCCAGACGGCAATGGTGCGCCCGGCGGGGTTGCCGCCTGTTCCGGCGAGCAGGGTTTGAAATCGCAGGGCGACACCGCGCCGATCAAGTTGTTGCTGTACAACGGAACCGGGACAGACATCCAGCTGTACAAGCTGGACACCGAGGGAAAACGCATCGCCCAAGGCATGATCGGCGATAACATGTCATCCTCCGTGCTGGCCTACATCGACAGTCCATGGGTTATCGCCGATGCGTCGGGCACATGTCTTGAGATCGTGCTGCCGGGACAACGCACGCGTCTTCACACCGTCGAAAGGTCTCCGGCAGGTCATCCACCAGAGCACTCGGCGCCGCCACGCACCGCTCCATTGGCTGAAAGCGAAGCGATGCTGCGCCAATACATCGAGGCCCTGGGCCGCGGCGAACCGAACTACGATCGCATGACCTCCGAAGTCGCGGCGCAGACGCGGCAGCAGCTTCCCTTCAACCAGGCCATCCTGACCAGGCTTGGCGCGCTGCGCGCCGTATCATTTCGCGGCGTTTCTGCGATGGGCAGCGACATCTACATGGCGCATTTCGCCAACGGTACGGCGGAATGGAGAATAGGCCTGGTCAAGGACGGCACGATCGGAAGAATTGCGCTTGGTCCGCAGTATTAGGGCGGGATAAGCGCCAGCGCGGGTCACGGGATTGCCGGCTAACGACACTGTCGGGTAAACTCATACGCGACGATGTCGGAGGCATCCATGAGCGATCGTATTGATTTGTCAGAGCAGCTGGCGACGTTTTCCGAGCACTGGTCGCCTCGTGCCGTCGCCCAGTTCAACAATTGCGACGTCATGGTCGTGAAAGTGAAAGGCGAATTTGTTTGGCACAAGCATGACGACACCGATGACTTTTTTCTCGTCCTGAAAGGCGTGCTCGACATTCAACTTCGGGAGCGAACGGTCACCCTTGGGCCGGGGCAAATGTACATTGTGCCGAAAGGCATTGAGCATTGTCCCGTCGCAAAGGAAGAGGTGCATTTGCTGCTGATTGAGCCGACCGGGGCACCCAACACCGGTGATGTCAAGACAGCGGCACCGCGCAAGACGACCGCGCGCGCTCATGAGTCTGCGCCCTAGCTAGGGCGCTTACTCACGAATCGAGGTCTTTCGGTAGGACCTTGTTGAGGTCCACATCCAGGCATGCGGTTGGATAAGCCAGATGGCGCTTATTTGTGGTCCCTGGCGCCGGCTTCCAGGAATTGCAGCATCTGATGCCATGCATCAGCACCAGCCTCGGCGTCGATCCTCGGCGTGCCCTCCCTGCTCGTACACAAAGCCGCTAAAGCCTTCGGCTTTGAAACCGATGATGTGCGTCGTTCTCGGTCCCCAGGGCAACAGAATGAGATGACCCGCACCTTGATATTTCACATGCTGGAATGGAAATTTGAAACCATTCGATTCCAAACGGCGCATCGCGATGTCGGCGAGAACCGATGACGGCCACATTTGATCGTCCGTGCCGGACACCAGCAGGATCGGACCGCGAATATTCTCGACCGGGATCGTGGCGCGTTCGACGGCGCGTTCATCGCGAAGGTGCCGGAGATAGATCGGCGTGTATGCCGTGGGTTGTCCGGGCTGCTGCGGCGGCAGCGGTTCGACGCTGCCGTTGTTCTCTTGCAGATAGGGTAGCGGCTTGCCACGCCACGTCCACGACGCCGGTGGCCGCGTATCGCCCTGCCCGGCAAGGCCGATCGGCCAGAACATGACGCCACTCGGCACCCAGGCGCTCACGGCATTGATGTCCGGAAAAGTGGCGCCGAGCAGCAGCGCGAGCTCGCCGCCGCGCGATGGCCCCCAAGCGGCCAGAAAACCGTCGCGCAGCCAAGGTTGCGCCCGCATCCAGCGGATCGCGTTTTCGAAGTATTCGAGCGGAATATTGACGAGACCCTGTGGCAGGCCGGGCTCGGCGAAATACGCAAGATTGAACGCAGCGTAGCCGCGCGACGCAAGCATGGCACCGGAATACTCATCCATACCTCCGCCGCCGCCATGGAGGATGAGAACCGAGGGATGTGGGCCCTCCCCCGGCGGCAGAAACAATACGCCCACTAATCCGTCGATGCGAATAACCCTCCGCGTGACACCGGGACCGGCCGAACGGCGTGTGATCGCAAGCTCCGCCCGCTGGTCGTTGGGGCCGACGGCTTCAAAATGGATAAACGAGGGTTGCAGAACCCAATCGTCGGGAAACGGCGGGCTCGGGGGTGACACGCGTTCCGCAGACCAGATCAATCCCATCGCAGCGACGCCTTCGTAACTGCCCGATATCGGCGCCTGTCGCGCGATGCCGACGGCGCCGCTCACGTCGGTCATGAAGGTAGCGTGCGCCTGCCAGCGCGAATGGCTCGGAAACATTTGAGTAGCTGTAATGGTGACCGCCTGATGCGGCGTGAATTCCTTGAGTTCGACGGCGACCGGCACATCCATCAACGCGTCGGGCTGGTCAACGACGATCATGGGCCACCGCTCCGACATGCCGCGGGATCAACCGCGTCGAGTGGATTTGATGCCCTGCGCCCAGGGCTCCAACGATACTTGCATGGAAAACTTATCAATGCTACAGTTCGTAGCGCTACGGGATGTAGTCAGGTTTCAGAGGCTGTCCGCGTCAGGTGGTCACCGGTGCGCTGTAGCTTCGTGTTGTTCGGGGCATTGTCATGAGCCGTTCCGCAAAGGCTGACGCAGTACTGGCCCTCCATCGGTTTGGGATGGGGCCGCGGCCGGGATCGATTGCGGCGATCGAGGCGGATCCGCGCGGGGCGTTGATCGCCGAACTCGAGCGGCCGTCGGCAAGCCAGCTGGCGGCATCCGCGTTGCCTTCGAGTTCGAAGGCGTTCCGCACCGTCAACGAGGCCAATGCGAGGCGGCAGGCCAAAACCATCATCGCCACGAAAGCGCAACAGGAAGCGAAACGACAACAGATGTCGGACGCGCCCTCCATGATGGAGGGCAGCGGGCAGGATGCCAATGCGATGGCGGCAAAGATCGCCGCCGAAGCCGTGCCGGATCCGGGGCGACAGATCTATCTTGACGAGGCACGGGTTCGCACCGAAGCCGCTCTCGGCGCCGAGATCGGATTTGTGGAGCGGCTGGTCTGGTTCTGGTCCAA
>DATHHQ010000532.1:0-7145 GCA_035490095.1 Bradyrhizobium sp. | reverse complement strand
ACGAGTTCTTGCCGATATCGATGCCGATCACGGCGATTGCGGTATTGGCTGTCTGAGACATGGCGTGCTCCCTCGTCTTTGGCGCCCCTTGCCAGCTTCGCTTGCTGGCGGGGCAGGAGCACGGCCGGACCATCCCATTAGTGGACAGCGCAACTGGCTTATCTCGTCGTTTGACCCGAAGCGCTCATCACACGTGCTTAGTTCAAAATGGAGCATCTTTCACTGTGACAGGTTGATGTAGAAAGTTCTCCCAACCTAAAGATCGATGTCGTTTCGTGAAGCGCGCCTTCATCCCAAATCGTCGAAGTCTTCCGGCGCAAGCTTGAGGGCGGCCGAAAGTACATTATCCTCTAGGTGATCGATGGATCGAGTGCCGGGGATTGGCAGCATAGCAGGTGATTTAGCGAGCAGCCACGCAAGGGATAAGGCTGCGTGCGTGAGACCGCGACGCGAGGCGACTTGCTTTATCTTGAGTGCCCTTAGGCCGCGTTTGCCACCCAGGGGATACCAGGGAAGAAAAGCAATTCCAAGACGCTCGCACGCGGCGAGTACGTCTTCGCTGGTTCGGTTTCGCAGATTGTACGTGTTCTGAACCGACACGATTGGTGTGATGGAGCGCGCTACCTCGAGCTGCGCAACCGTGACGTTCGAAATGCCTATGTGGCGAATTTTGCCTAAGCGCTGTAAATCAGACAGTGCTCCAACCGACTCAATAAATGGCACATTGGGGTCAGGCGCATGGAATTGATACAAATCGATGCGCTCTAGCCGCAAGCGCTGTAAGCTACCTTCAACCGCGCGTCGCAAATGGTCGGGGCGACCGTCTGGGACCCAAGATCGGCGATTTGGTCGCACCAAGCCACCTTTCGTGGCAATGACCAAACCCGGAGGGTAAGGGTACAGCGCCTGCGAGATTAATGACTCGTTCGTCTCGGGGCCGTAACTATCCGCAGTGTCAATAAAATTCACGCCAAGCTCGACCGCGCGATGCAGAACCCGATTGGCATGCCCTCGATCCCTTGGTCTTCCCCAAGCTGAATCTCCGCATAGACGCATTGCGCCGAAGCCCAATCGGTTAACTGTTAAGTCCCCAAGGCCATTTGTTCCAGCAAGCGATGCGCCTTTGTTTGGAGACTGTTTCACCCGCAACTCCATCTTATCGAAACCGCAACGTACATGCTCTGCATTCTCGGAAGCGGCCTGCCTTTTGGCACGTTTCGGAAGTGTCGGTCTCGGTGCGTAAACTCTTGCGAGCGACGTTGATCGTCAAGCGAGCGACAAGCATAACCGGTGAGCTTTGGGCGGCCTTTACGGCCGCAGGGGCTGCATCTACACTGGCTGAAATTGCAAATTTCTCGCGTGCGCAGCCCAAAGCAACTTCGAGGAGTAGAGTGCGGACTTGCGGAACCGAATGTCTCTTCATGGCACAAAGCACACGTGCTGAAGGCCAGCCCGGATGTCCGCTTCCGAGGTGTAATGCGGACATCGCCAAGTCCATGAGCGTTCCGGATTTATGAGTACACGCCCTAGTATGATCAAGGCCAGGGGCAAGCTAACTTCGAGGAGCATTTTCATGCACGTCTTCCTCGTGCTGGTGACATTCGTGATCGGCTTCGCCCTCCCCGTCCACGCCGCGGACGACGTGGCCGCTGGACAGAGCGTCATCCGCTCCCAGGTTGAAGCCTTGGGGCGCGACGATGCGGCGGCGGCCTACTCCTATGCGGCACCCGCGATTCAAGACGTCTTCCCGCAAGCCGACATCTTCATGGACATGGTGCGTCAGAGCTACGCGCCGGTGTATCGCCACAAGAGTTTTGAATTCGGCGAAGCACGGGCCTCGGACGGCAAGATCGCCCAGCGCGTTCACATCATCGACGCCGAAGGCGTGCCGTGGGAGGCACTCTATACGCTGGAGCTGGAGCCCGACGGCAGCATCAAGATCAGTGGCTGTGTTCTGCTGAAGGCGGGCCAGCCGGTGTGAGAGCCTACCCGGTGGTGCTGCGCTTGCTCGCCGTTTTCAATTTGCCATCAAGAAAATCGACGAAAGCGCGAACCCGGGGAATGTTCTGCCTGCCGGGCGGCATCAACGCACTCAGTGGCGTCGGGTCGTCATCGTGGCAGGTTGCAAGAAGTGGAACAAGTTGTTTGGCGGATAGTGCGGCCTCGCCCAGGAAATCGCCAAGACGAATAATGCCGATTCCAGCGACAGCAAGATCGAGCAGCATGTCAGCGCTGTCCGAACTTACCGATCCCTTTACCGGCAACAGGACCCGCTCACCGTCTACATACATTGGCCACCCCGCGAGACGTGAGAAACCGCGGAGCTGCAGGCAGTTGTGAGATAACAAGTCACGGGCGTGCCTCGGTCTCCCGTGACGCCTGAGGTAGGCCGGACTTGCCGCGATGATGCGCCGAACTTCACCGAGACGATGAGAGACAAGCGAAGTATCGTGCAACGGGCCTACGCGTATGGCGACGTCAATTTGTTCCGCAACAACATCGACGCGGCGGTCGATGACTGAAAGCTCGATCGTAATGTCCGGGTATCTCTTCTGAAACTCAGGCAATAGAGGTGCGAGGCGGTGTTTGGCGAAGGCCGTGCCGGTATTGACGCGAATGTGCCCCCGCGGCTGTCCGCGGCCGGCCGTTACTTCAACCTCGGCTGCTTCGATTGCAGCCAGTATTTCGCGACCACGGATGGAATAGGTCTCGCCTTCCTGGCTAAGCACAAGCCGGCGCGTGGTTCGCTGCAGCAACTTCACACCAAGACGATCTTCAAGTCGTGACACGATTTTTGAAACCGCCGAGGGCGAAAGGCCGGCTTCCTTGGCAACAGCGGCAAAGCTGCCGAGGTCTACGACCCGGATGAAGACGGCGATGTCGTGCGAAGGGTTCATCGCTCTCCATTCGTGACCAAAAGTACGTATTGAATGCCGAAAATCGATATTTATCGAATTTTATGGATGGAATATCGGCTGATCCGACATTTCGGTCAACTGGAGGAGCACGCCAATGCCGTTGGTACGGATCTCAATCCCTGCGCATCTGGCCGTCGAAAAGGCGCGGGCGCTGGCCGATGCGGTGCATGGCGCATTGGTATCGACCTGCAATATACCTGCAAACGAACTCTTTCAGCTCATATCGCGGTTCTCGGACACGAACATGCTGATTGATCCGACATTCCCGGATGTCGAGCGCTCCGCTGACGCCTCGATCGTGGAGATCACCTTGTTGACAGGACGGAACGACGACAGGAAACGCTCGCTTTACAAAGCGATCGCTGCAGGTGCCGTTGCGGCCGGTTTCCGTTCCGACGATGTGATGGTGGCGCTGATCGAAAACGGCCCGATCGACTGGTCGCTCGGGCGCGGTGAAGCCTATGACAAGCACGGGTCCGGGTAGTGCGGCATCTGCATCGCGTCGTCGATGGGCGCGTCGTAATCTCCGATCGCGAGACAAATTTGATCCGACATGTTTCACCGGATCGTCGCAACGCTTCAACTGTCAACTTCAGGAGCGTCGCAGGGCTGCCTCACGCCATCGCCAGCCGCTGCCGCGCGCGGATCAACAGCGCCACCATGATGGTCACGTTCACCGCATTCCACGCCAGGTTGTTCAGGAACGCCGCGCCGTAAGAGCCGGTCGTGTCGAAGATCACGCCGGACACCCAGCCACCGAACGACATGCCGACCACCGAAGCCAGCGCGGCGATGCTGGGCAATCCCAAAGAAGAAAAATCTGAGAGAGATGCGGCGGTCGTTGCTGTCAATCGCTGTCGGTCTCCTCAAGAGCCCTTTATTTACTCGCTATGGTTGTTCAACTATAGTGCGAGTTCTCCCCACCAAGCCAAGCAGCGGGATCGCTGCGAGCGCCGACCAACCAATAAAATTGTACAGGGAAGGATGCACCATGGCGAACGAGGAACTGCACAGTATTAAAGATCGACCCGCCGATGAAGTTGCCAAGACGTTGGATGAATATCCAAGTGATCTTCACAACGATCCCGATGACATGCCGTCTGCGAGCGTTGCGGAGGAAGCGGCCGCGGCAACCGAATGGCGGGTAGCGAAAAGTTTGCTCAAGCTGCGGGATCAGATAAACGCGAAATTTCCCGGACGAAAAAAAGATAGCGACGGCACAATTGGTGATACCGCTCACTGTCCCGGTAGCTCGGACCACTGTCCGAATATCAGCGATGGCGGCGTCGGAGTCGTCACCGGCATGGACATTACTCATGATCCGGCGCACGGACTGGTCGCGGGGGAGGTCGCCGATGAACTCCGGTTGAGCCACGATCCGCGCATCAAATACATCATCTCGAATCGCCGGATCGCCAATTTTCAGGCACTGGACGGACAGCCCGCGTTTGCCTGGCGCCCGTACACAGGCCAAAACCCGCACGACAAGCACTTTCATATTTCCGTTAAGCCGGGAAAGACCGGCCCCGACGGTTACGACAACACGTCTAATTGGGCGGCCATCTAGCTCCGGCGATGACCGAAGAATACAAGGGAATTTGCGAGGCGCCGGCCGGCGCCTTCATCGATAGCACCCACTTCGCCGTGGCAAGCGACGAGACCAACAGGCTACAGATCTGCGGCGCGGGAGGCGTTGTACGCGCTGGAGCTTGAGCCCGACCACGCACTTCGGACACATCTTAAAAGTCAAGCCAGAGGCTTGGCCCTCGTGTGCAAAGCATTCAGACTGGGCCGCGTAACCGCCCTCATGCCATCGCCAGCCGCCACCGCGCGCGGATCAACAGCGCCACCATGATCGTCACGTTCACCGCATTCCACGCCAGGCCGTTCAGGAACGCCGCGCCGTATGAGCCGGTCGCATCGAAAATCACGCCGGACACCCAGCCGCCGAACGACATGCCGACCACGGAGGCCAGAATCACGATGCCGACGCGGGTCGCGGCTTCGCTCGCCGGCATCGATTCACGGACGATGATGGCGTAGCTCGGCACGATGCCACCCTGAAACAACCCGAACATCGCGGAGATCAGATAGAGCGAGGTCAGGCCGTCGAAAAACAGATAAAACAACAGCGCAAAACCCTGCGCCACCGATCCGATCAGCAAGGTTCGGATACCGCCGATCCTGTCGGCGAGAAATCCCGAACCGATGCGGCTGACGACGCCGAACGCCATCATCAGCGACAGCATCTCGGCGCCGCGCGCCACGCCGTAGCCGAGATCGCCGCAATAGGCGACGATGTGGACCTGCGGCATCGCCATCGCCACGCAGCAGGAAACGCTGGCGATGCACAGCAGTGCCGTCAGTGTATTGGTTGAAAGCCGCAGGTCGATACGCGGCGGCGGCGCGTTCTCGTGATCTCGCGCCTTCGCACTGCCGATCTGGGCGCGAAGCACCAGCAGCACCAGCGTCATCGCCACCGCGCAGAAAACGCCGATGGCAATATGGGTGGTCCGCCAGCCGGCAAATTGCGTTCCCCAATTGACCAGCGGCGGCCAGATGGTGCCGCCGACATAATTGCCGCTGGCGACGATGGTCACCGCCAGCCCGCGATAGCGTTCGAACCAGTGCGAGGCTTCCGCCATCAGCGGCGCGAACGTCGCCGAGGTGCCCAACCCGATCAGGAAATGCACCGCAATGAACTGCCACAGCGTGGTTGAAAGTCCGGCGGCGACATAGGCCACGCCGAGCACGGCGATGCTCAGTCCGATGGCGAGCACGATGCCGAACCGATCGGTGATCTTGCCGGTAGCGACGCCGCCGAGGCCGAAGCCGAGCATGGTGAGCGTAAAGGCCAGCGACACCGCGCCGCGGGTCGCCCCGAACTCCGGCTGCACCACCGGCAGCACCACCACGACCGACCACATCCCGACGCTGCCGATCGAGCCGATCACCACGGCAAGCGCAAGCCTCACCCATGCCTGACCGGAATCCGGGGTGAAGGCGACCGCGCGTCGGGATGAATCGGAGGGGGCGTGCACAGGCGCAACTTCGTCGCCCGCAGCCTCCGGGTCAAGCAACATGGCGCGATATTGGGCATGCAGATGCGCCGGGGCGGAATCCTCCTCCTGGTCGCTGGTCATTGGCGTTCACCGGTTTTGAGGTCATTCGGCATCGTTTTGCACGCCGGCGCTGCGTAACGACAAACGATTCTATCTTCGCGATCGGCTCAGAAAATCTATCGCTTGGTGAGCGGTCGCCGCGATGGCGCGGCCCCCCAGGTGAACCGCACTCAGCAGGTGATCCCGTCATTCCGGGGCGCCGCGCAGCGGCGAACCCGGAATCCAGAGCTGATCACGGCGAGATTCCCCGATGTGCGCTGCACATCTGAGGTTCGCGCTGGCGCGCGCCCCGGAATGACAGGGAAAATCACCCCGTTAACGCTTTCCTAACCATAAACCGGGCAAAAATTGCCGAGTGGAGTTTGAGTGTCGTCAGCCGCGTAAAACGGGGGGACTACCCGTGGACGCCAGTGCGGTGCCTCACTTTCGAAACGGGGGTCCTTCGGCCGCCGCGCAGACGTTTGGCGCCCGCGACCGGCATACGCGGGGGGAAGCAGCAACGATGGTCGATATCACGGCAGGTCAAGGCGGGGCGACGGCAAGCGGATTTCCGAGTTTCAGCGAAATCGGCACCATCTTGAAGCGCGGCGATCTTGCGCTGGCGTTCGGCATCCTCACCATCCTGGTCGTGCTGATCCTTCCCCTGCCCTCGATCGTGCTCGATCTGTTCCTGGCGATCTCGATCACGCTGTCGATCCTGATCTTGATGACCTCGCTGTTCATCCAGGCGCCGCTGGAATTTTCGTCGTTCCCGACCATCCTCTTGATTTCGACCATGCTGCGGCTGTCGCTCAACCTCGCCTCCACCCGGCTGATCCTGTCGAAGGGCCATGAAGGCACCGCCGCCGCCGGCCATGTCATCGAGGCCTTCGGTAATTTCGTCATGGGCGGTAATTTCGTGATCGGAATTATCGTGTTCGCGATTCTCGTGATCGTGAATTTCGTCGTCATCACCAAGGGTTCGGGGCGCATCGCGGAAGTCGCGGCGCGTTTCCACCTCGACGCCATGCCGGGCAAGCAGATGGCGATCGACGCCGATCTAAGCGCCGGCCTGATCGACGAGAAGGTCGCCAAGGAGCGCCGCAAGGCGCTGGAAGACGAAAGC
>DATHHQ010000531.1:0-2583 GCA_035490095.1 Bradyrhizobium sp. | reverse complement strand
TTTCTTCGCAGCGGCGACAGCCGCAAGTCCCGCAGGCCGCATCCTGCTTTCTTTTGTCAGACGCTCGACATGCTTTCTATTCAACCTTGACCAGACACTCCTCGCGCCGCGCGGCGTGAATTTGTGCAGATATGAACTATCGTCGAATTTCTTAAGTTGCCCGTCGATCCAACCGTAACAGAGCGCGACGTCGAGGGCGCCTTTGTGCGCGAGCGCTTTTCTTGTCGCTGACTTTTTGAAAAACCGTAACCACAGGCCGGGAGAATGCGTATGGTTTGTCTGTAACCATTTTTCGAAGGCCGCTTCAGAAGCGAAACTTCGTACTGGTAGCTCAGTTCTGGCTTCCTCGCTCATACATTCGAATCCTGCTCCCGGGTGCCCCGAAAGTCTTCAGGAAAAGCTTCGCCCCTATCGCAATCGCCTCGTCGAATGATCCGGCTGTCCACGCGCTGGCGCAATGTCCGCTATTGGCACTTTTGCGACTTGGCAGGGAACCCTACAGAAGGCCGCTTTAGGCTCAGGAACGGACATCACTGATCGGCTCCGTCTACAGCAACAAAGCCAACGCGGCCAAAGAGTCATCCGGTCCACATGTTATCGGATGGAAGCGGCGCCACGCTCACTTGCCCTGCCGACAGGTCAGAGACAGCCGTTGCGTCACGCACCAGGCCTTCGGCGAGGCATTGCGCGCGCCGCAGGAGGGCGGCGGACTGCACCGGTGCCGGGCCACTGGCCAGCCCGCACTGCAGCGCGGCGTTCAAGACCAGACGCAGGCGGGCCAGGTCGCTGGTCTCGGCCGCTCGCCTCACCAGGACCGACAGCAGCAGCGGCGCTGCGGCGTCCTGCAGCCCGGCGCCTTGTTCGGCCAGGCGGGCGCACCATTGCGGATGATGCTTGTCCTTTTGCAAGAGATCGAGCAGGACGGCGCCGGCGCCTCTGCTGGCGCCACGCTTCGTGCGGCGCGGCGTCAGGTCTGGCAAGCGGTCCGACCTCAACGCGGCGGCACACAGAAATCCCATCACATAGACGGTGTGGTAGCAGGTCTCCCGCACGTGGCGGTTTCGTTGTTCGGGGGACATTCCGACGACACGCTGGGCATCGAATCCGATGCCGGGCAGGAAACCCAGCGACTCCTGCCTTTCGATCAGGCCTTTGAGCGCAAAAAGCGCGGCGGGATGCCAGCGCAGGCCGAGCATCGGCCAGACCCACAGCACTTCCACGGTGAGGTCGCAATCCTCGGCATCGAGGGCAAAGCCCAGGGCGACCAGGGCATCCGCCTCGATGTCCCGGCGCCGTCTCGCTGAAGCGAGCTTCTGTCGCCCCATGTCGGTGGCGTAGAGCACTGAATGCGTGAAGGCGTAAATGTCGGTCCGCGAGGCTTTCAAGGCGTCCAGCGGCCGGCCCAGCGCCGATGCCGCAACGGCCTCCGACTGGCGCCGCCGCGACGGCGCACCGTGCGGCCAGATCCGCTCGAGCCAGGTCTGCTCGATCAGGCGATGTGGCAAGCGCTCGGGGCCGACCTGTCGACCGAGTTGCTGGGCGCCTTGCAGCAGGTTGTCGAAGGCGGCGTCGGCGTAGCCCAGCCTGTCGAGCAGGATGTGGGCCATTGCATGGTCGAGGGCCTTGCCTGGATCCATGCAGAGAGCCGCCTGGACCTCTGTGTTGCGCGCCAGGGGAACGAGCCGTGACGCCAGGCTCGCGCATGCCGTCTCGACCTTGGGATGCGTCGCGCGCAGAGGGGCGACCGCGTACAACAGCATGGCTGTTTCAGCGACGACCTTCTGCGCGATGCGGCCGAGCGGACTGTCGGCAATGGAGTCGATGTCGTCCAACACGCCCGTGGCGAAGCCGAGCGCGAGGACGACCTGCCTCGACAAGTCGTCCTCCGTCCAATCCGATGCTAAAGCAGTCGCCATCGGGGCTACGCTGACTGGAAAATCAGCGGTTGGCGGCGCCGGCGATCTCGGCCACGTTGACGCCATACGGTTCCGGCGGGATGCAGATATCCCAGCATCTCCGACCGATGATGGCTCCGATCGTCTCGCCGCTCATCGCGGCGCGGGCGCCGAACTGGCCCAGGACCTTGCCGACGACTTCCAGATCGACCGCCTTGGATTCAATCAAGGCGCGCGCAACTTCGTTCTGCAGTTCGCTACGATGTTTCGACATGATATTCTCCCGTGAGTAGACCTCATCGAGGTTGCCGGAAATACGGCGACGCAACCGTAGGGAGAGTGCCCTGAGGACGATGTGGGTTTTCACACACAGGGCGTGGCAATCGAAGGACCGACGCTGTACCCTTTTTTGCAGACATCGAAGCAGCTTCCGACATTTCACCCAATCCGCCGAGCCCGACGTCGCTGCGGATTTGCCCTTCACGAAGGGGCGTTGATTTTCTCGTTTTCCCGCGAGAGGCTGTCGCTATGTCAGGATCGGCAACGTGCGCGAGGACCAGGAGAATGTCACAGGCGACGATGAGACGGGGATCATTGTTGATCCCGTTCGTGACGTTATGCGGATGTGCTGTGGTCAACAGCGCGCCACCCCCGCAAGAGGTCGTGCAGCTTCGCGATGTGCGGGACG
>DATHHQ010000530.1:0-3082 GCA_035490095.1 Bradyrhizobium sp. | reverse complement strand
GGCGTATTTGCGGTTTCGACGCGTCGAATGATCACCGTCATTCCGGGGCGATGCGAAGCATCGAACCTCAGATGTGCGATTGCACATCGGGGATTCTCGAGATTCCGGGTTCGCGCTGACGCGCGCCCCGGAATGACATCCTGTTGTTGCTTTGCAATCGGCGCCTGCCGCGCGTCCGGGAGACGTCAGGCCAATTGGTGAGTGCGCCAGAAAGTCACCACCCGCTCCGCGGTCGAAGGCATCAGGCGCCCGAAATTCACGCGCGCGCCCTCAATATGCGCAGGAGCCGGCACCCGGCTGGGACCGAGCCGAAGCAGGATCAGGGCGCGCACGGTGGCCCATTCGAGGCCGATCGCCCTGCCGACGATCAGGATTGGATCGTGGCGGTCGCCCGCGATCAGACGGTCGAGGGTTGCGATTTTCACCGCCGACATGGCGGCAAGCGCCGCAACCGATTCCTCGTATTTGTGGGCCTTGGCAAGGCCAAACAGCGCAGCTTCGTTGAGTTCGCCGGCGTTATGCAATGCGAGGATCGAACGCTGCGCCGGCGCGAAGTCGCGGCCGCTCTCGACCCGCTCGGGTATGCCGGAAATTTCACTCATCGCCTGCTCGATATCTGCCTGCCTGCCGGGCTTGGCCACCTTGAACAGGCGGCGGCGAACGATATCGATCGATCCAGCCAGAAGCTCCTTCAACTGCTGACCAGAGAGATCCTCGCGCTGACCGATCGCGAGCGTCAGAACACCATCCTGGCCGGCGCGCTTGATCAGCGCCGAATAACCGGCCTGGGAAAAAAGCGCCCCCGCGTTGCCGGCAGCCCGCCTGACAACCTGGCGGTCGCCGCGATGCACGAGGACGTCGGTGAGATCGGAAGAAAGCCTCGGACGCTCTGACATCGCCAGTAGATGGCCCTGGCCTTTCGTGCGTGCGATTTCGATCAAGGCCCGCTCGTCGATCGTGGGCGACCGGCGAAGCAGCGGCCCGGCGATCAATATCTCGTCCTCACGCGCAAGCTGCCCGATCAGGGCGCGTGGTGCATTGGCGAGGAGGGATAGTCGTTCGGCCAAATCGGCACGCGCGGCGAGTTCGGTGTGCGGAACGAGATCGATCAGAACGCCGTCAAACAAGTCGACGTGATCGGGCCGGAAATCTGCCGCCCCGAGCAGGAACAGTTCGGCGATCCGGCGGGCTGCCTCGGCACGGCGTTTGGGATCGCCATGTTTGACGAATTCATCGAGCCCGGGGATCAGCGACGCGGCAAATGTCATCAAACGCACTCAAACCCACGCAAACCCCAAGCCATCGACGAGTTTTCGGGCAATTTAGGTGGCCCTGGTGAAGGAAGGGTTAGGTTTGAAGCGAGCCGGAACGGCTGCAAAATCATCTGCGCGGGCTTCGCGGGCCTTGCCGGATAGCACAAAAACCGCTATATCGGCCGCAACTTATGGTTCTCATACGATCGCGTATTGAGAGTGGGCCCCTCGGGACCCGCTCTTTTTTATTACCCGAACGAGCCTCCGCAGATCAACGACGCCGGGCTCGCCCGGGTAGCCCAGCCGGGCCGCCCTGAAGGCCCGGCTTCAACCCAATGCAAGTTAGACCAATTTTGACCCTGGATATGACCGATCCAACTGCTGGTTCCGTGGACACCGATCTGCTTGCCGAGCCGCGCCTGGTTGTCGAGCCGGGCATGGCGGCGCGGGTATCGGCGGTCGCCGGGCCGGTATTGCAGGGAATGGGCTACCGGCTGGTGCGCATCAAGATTTCAGGCGAATTCGGCTGCACCGTCCAGATCATGGCGGAACGGCCCGACGGATCGATGCAGATCGACGATTGCGAAGCGATCTCAAGGGCGCTGTCGCCGGTACTTGACGTCGCCGATCCGATCGACCGGGCCTACCGGCTGGAGATTTCCTCGCCGGGGATCGACCGGCCGCTGGTGCGCCGCTCCGATTTCGAACGCTATGCCGGCCATCTGGTGAAGATCGAGATGGCTGTCGCGCATCAGGGCCGCAAGCGGTTTCGCGGCACGCTCGGGGGCGTCGAGGGCGATGCCGTGCATTTACATCGCGATGACATACGCGCCGGCGAAGATGCCGATGTTATGCTGGTGATGGAAGATATTGCGGACGCAAGGCTGGTCCTGACCGACGAGCTGATCGCCGAATCGATGCGGCGCGGCAAGGCCGCGGAGCGCGAACTCAAGCAGAATCTTGGGCTGCAGCCGCCGCCACCGCCACATGCCAAGAAAAGCGACCCCGCCAAGAGCAACAAACCGAAGCCGAAGTTAAAGCCGGAAAAGAAGAACGCCCCGAAGAACACCAAGGAACACCGCCTTGCCGCAGAAAGACTGCGGCGAGGCGAAATCGATCCCATCGAAGGAGACTGAGCCATGGCAGCTGTCAGCGCCAACAAACTCGAACTGCTGCAGATCGCAGACGCCGTCGCGCGCGAAAAATCGATCGACCGCGGCATTGTGATCGCGGCGATGGAGGACGCCATCGCCAAGGCCGCGCGAGCACGCTACGGCAGCGAGACCGACGTTCACGCCGAGATCGATGCCAAGAAGGGTGAGTTGCGGCTGTCGCGCCACATGCTGGTGGTCGACGTGGTCGAGAATTCATCGAACCAGATTTCGCTGGTGGACGCGCAACGCGCCAATCCAGGTGCGCAGGTCGGCGACACCATCGCTGACACCTTGCCGCCGCTGGAATATGGCCGCATCGCCGCGCAATCGGCCAAACAGGTGATCGTACAGAAGGTGCGCGAAGCCGAGCGCGACCGGCAATATCAGGAGTTCAAGGACCGCATCGGCGATATCGTCAACGGCATCGTCAAGCGCGTCGAATATGGCAGCGTCATTGTCGATCTGGGCCGCGGTGAAGCCATCGTCCGCCGTGACGAGATGCTGCCGCGCGAGGTGTTCCGCAACGGCGACCGCGTCCGCGCCTATATTTTCGATGTGCGGCGCGAAACCCGGGGACCGCAGATTTTCCTCTCCCGCACCCATCCGCAATTCATGGCCAAGCTGTTCGCGCAGGAAGTGCCGGAAATCTATGACGGTATTGTCGAGATCAAGGCG
>DATHHQ010000529.1:0-20228 GCA_035490095.1 Bradyrhizobium sp. | reverse complement strand
CGGCCGCTCAAGCGTCACGGCACCAGCGAATTCGCCCGGCTGTCGCAAAGCTTTCTCGAAATGGCGCGACGGCTGAATACGCGCTCCAGCTTTATCTCGACCTTCGCCACCCATGTGTCGCACGAATTGAAATCGCCGCTGACGTCGATTCAGGGGGCCGCCGAGCTGTTGCGCGACGACATCGACGCGACGACGCCAACCATGACCGACAAGGACAAGCGCAAGTTTCTCGATAACATCATCGCCGACGCCGACCGGCTGGCACAAATCTCGGGCCGTCTGCGCGATTTAGCCCGCGCCGAGAATCCCGTCGCGGTCGGCGCCGCCAAGCTGTCGGCTTCGATAACCGGTTTGCGTTCGGCCTTCCCTTCGCTCGATATCCGCGCGAGCGGCGACCTCGACACTCCCATGCGCGTTTCCGAAGAAAATGCCACCATCATTTTTTCCAATCTCGCCGACAACGCCATGCGCCATGGCAGCTCCACGCTCGATATCTCCGCGGCGCAGCAAGGAAATTCGCTGCTGGTGAAAGTGATCGACAATGGCGAGGGCGTCTCGCCCAACAACAGGACGCAAATATTCGACAGCTTCTTCACGACCCGCCGCGACAGCGGCGGAACCGGGATGGGTCTTGCGATCGTTCGCGCCATGCTCGACGCCCATGGCGGCGCGGTCCGGCTGGTCGATTGCGAACAGGGAACGGCCTTCGAGCTGACGATTCCGGTTGCCGACGGGCCGCTGCCGTGCTGAACGCAACGTCGGATCAGCCGATGCCAACGCGCACTCTCGGCACCGCGACGATCAGGCGCGCCTGCCTGTGCCTGTTGATCATCGTCTGCGGTCTCGCCTTGCGCAAGTTTGGGCTCGGTCTCCGGCTGCCGTCCGTGCTCGTGAAGTATGGCGGGTCGATGCTGTGGGGAACGATGGTGTTCTTTCTGGTGGCGGTTGCCGCTCCCGGTCAGTCGCGTTGGCGCATTGCGCTGATCTCGGTCTTGCTTGCGGTCTGCGTCGAGCTGCTTCGCCTTGTGCACACCCCGTGGCTCGACGATTTCCGGCTGACGACTGCGGGCGCCTATTGCTCGGCCGCGTGTTCTCGCCATGGAATATGCTCGCTTATGGCTTAGGAATCGCTTTGGGCGTGCTGCTCGATCGCCTGGGAAGGTCGGCCTTCACAAGAACAAGGCTTTCAGCACAGCACACCCCTCACTCCGCCAGTTGAAACCGCTCGAAACGGTGCAGCTCTTCCTCGATGCGGCGTTTTAAGTCCTTGCGCGCACCCCTCGGCGCGGCGCCGACCCAGCTCCATTTCTGCAGCAGCAGCTTGCGGCTCTTGCGATCGGTCTTGAGGTCGAGCGCGGCGACGATGTCGTTGCCGACCAGAACCGGCAGCGCGAAATAACCGAACACACGCTTCTCCTTCGGCACATAGGCCTCGAAGCGATGCCCATACCCGAAGAACAGTTCGGTCCGCTTGCGCTGGATGATGAGCGGATCGAACGGCGAGAGAATATGCACCAGTTCAAAGGCGCCGCCGTCCGACGTCTCCAGCGCCTCCGGGCGCGCCCAATGCTCCTGCTTGCCGGCGCCTTCGAGCGCGACCGGCACCAGTTCCCCGCGGCGGACTCTTGCCGCGATCAATCGCCGGATCGAAGGCTTGCTCGGCGCATCGAGATGGCAGATCGAATCCAGGCTTACGAGCCCCTGCGAGCGCAGCGCGCGGTCGAGCAAATAAATGGAGGCTTCCTTCGCGGAGGCGGGCTTCGGCGGCCGGTCCCAGCCGAAATGCCGCGCCATCAGGTCGTACGTCTTGAGCATGCCGTTGCGCTCGGAGATCGTGAGCACGCCGGTGTAGAACGCCAGTTGCAGCGCCCGCTTCGACGGCTTGCGGCTCGCCCACAGATGCTCCTTGTCCACCAGCACGTCGTCGTCGATGTCGCGGATGGTCAGCGCGCCATCCCGCCGGATCAGCCTCAACACCTTGCGCAAATCCGCCGGCTTGACCGAGTTCAGCCATTTATGGCCCTCGCGCCGGTGCCGCCTCATGGCGGGAAGAAAGAAGCGCAGATCCTTTGCCGGCACGTAGGACAAGGCATGCGTCCAGTATTCGAAGATCGTCTTGTCGACGCTTTGGGCCTGGCGCAGATCCGCGCGTTGATAGTTGGGGATGCGGGTCCACAGAATATGGTGGTGGGACCGCTCGATGACATTGATGGTGTCGATCTGCACATAGCCGAGATGCTCCACCGCCGCGGCCGTCGCCTGCGGCCCCTCGCCGAAAGGCGTGGAGCTATCGAGCTGCTGGGCGCGCAGCCAGACCTGCCTGGCTTCCGTCTTGGTCAGGGGATGGGGTTTATTGGCGCGGGGCATGACGGCAATGTAGCCGGATTCGCCGATGTGAGGAGCCGCAGATTTCGGGAAATGCGCCAGTCGCTGGTTCGCAGGACACAAAAGAAGCCGCGCCGCCGAGGGCAGCGCGGCTGAATGATTACAGTTTCGGTTTCACTTCATCGCGCTCATCTTCTGGGCCTTCATGTAATGCATGCAGGCGCCGCGCATGTTGCCCTTGCTCATTTCCGTGTTGGCCATGCCCATTTCCTTGCCCATACCCATCTTACCGGGGCCCTCCGGCATGGCCGTCATCATGGTGGTGGTCTTGGCCATGTTGTCTCCCGTGCAGGCCATCATTGCCGCGGAAGCAGGTGTGAATGCCAGAGCCGAAAACATCGCGGCGGTGATCAAAATCCTCATCAATACCCTCCCTGAGAATGAAACCAGCATATTACTGGCTAACGAAATACGCTTTCGTCGGCCAAAGCGTTTCCAACGGAACAAATTTTTGTGTGCTGCGATGCAACGGAACCTGGTGTCGCGCAATGAGTTAGCCACCGCCGAAAACAAAGGAGGCTTGAATGCGAAAGATCTTGATTCCGGTCGCCGCCGCGGCTGTGGCGTGCTCCAGCGCGGCGTTTGCCCAAACCGGAGGCGCCAGCGGCACCAGCGGTGGCGCCGCGGCCAAATCGGGCTCGGATGCGACCGCGCCCGCGAGCATGACGGCCAAGGACGGCATGGCGAAGAGAGAGCGGAAAATGACGAAGAAAAAGAAGGAGTAATCGATACGGTTACAGCGCTGGCCATGTGCCTGGCAGCGAGGCGTTCCTGACAGCGCCCCGGCATCAGCCGGGGCTTTTCGAATCTGCTGATACCGCAACGGCCTGACCGATGACCGTCAGCCGGGCTTCGAACGGATTCCCGATCAGTGTTTTGATCGCTCGCCGATCGCCCCCGTCGCGATCTCCGCCTCGCATGACGCCTTGCCGCGTTCCGGGGCCTGGCATTTGTAAACGCTGCCGGTCAGCCGATCGACCAGCCACACGGTTTCCTCGGTCGGACTTTCCATCCCCACGAATCGGGTTCCCATCGCCGTAACCAGCGTGGACAACAAGATTGCGGCAGCGATCATGGCGGCGCCGATCAATATGGGCATCGAGTTTCCCAAGGGCGCGCGATCCGGCGTGACAGCCCGATATCCCTGATATTCGATTGGTCTTTTCGGTGACTGAAACAAGGCCGAGGCCACTTCGCTTTTTCGCGTTTTCGATTTTTCTTGGTGAACGGTTTTGTTACCCGCCCATCTAGCCGATTTGTTGTTCGCACATCGGCGTTCCGGCGACGGCTGCGAGACCAGGATCGCCGCCGCGAATCAGCGCGCCGGTTGCAGCCGAGACTAGCGCGTTCGAACCGACTTGCGGGACGCGGCGATAGCCGGCGATCAGGAAAAATTGGGGAACCAGAATACCGGGTCTTCACTCGCTCAGGATTATGCCGAGGCTGCCCAACGTTGCAGTTGAAAAGGAGGACGCCATGCGGGGCTTCCGTGGTTTCAATCTGGGCGCCGCGCTTACATTGGCGTTGAAATCGTTGCAAAAACAAAGCGATTTCGCAGCGTGACGCATGTCACATTCACCGCGCCCTCCTCGTCCTATGGTCTGACCGTCAAAACGATTCAGACGTCACAACGAGGATACGACAATGACCAGCTTTCATGGACTTTCCGCCCTCAAGGCTATTGCGCTCGGTGCCGCGCTGTCGATGACGGCGGGTTTTGCCTTTGCCGCCGACAGTAATGTCTCGGCGGATCAAATCGTCAATGCGCTGCGCGCCAAGTCGCCGACGCGCGGCCTGTCGGCCGCCGCACCGCAGACCGATGCCGCGGCGAGAGCCAAGGAGATCAGCTTCGTCGGACAGGTGCGCAACAGGAACACCCGATCGCTCTCGTTAAACGAGCGCGAGCAAATCGCGGAGATCGCTTCAGCCAAACCGAAAATCGATCTCGAGATTCGGTTCGACTACAATTCGGCCGAGATCAGCAAGACCTCGCTGTCTGCGGTGCAGGAACTGGGCAAGGCGCTCTCGAATCCGGATCTCAAAGGTTCGACATTCGTGGTAGCCGGTCATACCGATGCGATCGGCACCGAAGAATATAACCAGGGCCTCTCCGAACGCCGCGCCGATTCGATCAAGCGCTACCTCACCGACAAGTACGGCATCGCCAGTGCCGATCTGGTCACGGTCGGCTACGGCAAGAGCAAGCCGAAGGATCCGAGCGCGCCGACGGACGCGGTCAACCGCCGCGTTCAGGTCGTCAACATGGATGGCAAGACCGCGTCGAATTGACAGGTGCAGCGCCCGCCGCGCGCCCGCGTGCGGCAGGCGGATTTGAGAACGGATGTAACGACGGTCCAGGTCGGTGGTTGCCGACTTGGACCGTGATGTTTGCCAAACTCGGGTAGAGCCCGCGCTACGCCCGCCGCCACGACCGGCCACCGATATTGCCGTCTACGAGATGCATCGGATTGAGCATCGGCGCCGGCTTGACCGGCTCAAGCATTTGCCGCGCGGCCGGTACATCATGCACTTCATCAAAATAGAATTTTTCCGGTGTCGTCACGTTGACCAGAAGCGCGAAGTGCGCGGCAAAGAAGATGATGACAGCGGTAACAGCGTTCCGTGGAGTTGAAATGATCGGAAACGGAAGGCGATTCGCGCAAGCTGGTCACAGATTGCAGATCATGGCGTCCTACGATCGGATGTAGCGGGACAGATTTTTTTAGTCCATTGCATTGAACGTATTCGGCTTTCACCTGCACCAATCAAGTGGTTGGTTATGCGCCACATGTTGTAAATATACAATATCGCGCGCACGCACGGTCCGGTACGATGGGGGATAATTGATCGTGCGGTATTTGAAATGAGTTTGCGTTTTTGCGTGCTTCCTATTTCCGCGCTGTGCATGGCAGCTGGCTTTGCCGCAAGCCCCGCGCACGCGCAGGCCCGCGTCGGCGAAGCGGCCGTCGTCAAAAATGAAGTCGTCCGCGTCATGGGATCGGCGAGCAGCCAGATCAATGTCGGCGACGGCGTGCTCCGCGACGAAATCGTGCGCACTGGTCTTGACAGCGCGGCGCGGCTGGTGATGGCCGACAGCACCAATCTGTCGCTCGGTCCCAGCGCGACGATCAAACTCGACCGCACCGTTTTCAACGACGAGCACACCTATCGCGATATCGCGATCAGATTGACGACCGGTGCGTTTCGCTTCGTCACCGGACACTCGGAGAAGACCGCGTACAAGATCACAACGTCGGTCGCGACCATCGGCGTGCGCGGCACCATCCTCGATATCTTGTCGCAGCGGGGCAAGACCACCGTGGTGCTGCAGGAGGGCGCATCGCGCGTCTGCGCTACCGGCGGCCAGTGCCTCGAGCTGACCCAGCCCGGCGAAACCGCCATCATCACCTCGACGGGCGGCAAGGCCACGCTTCAGAAGACCAACAACTCGCCCTGGACCTTCGCTGCGACCTGTGGCGCGGCGGCGGGGCTTTGTGCCAACACGAATTTTGCGGATGCCACCCCCCCTGCCGATGATCCCACCGGCATGCTGTGCGGGCGCTGACCATGGCAAACTTTACACATCGCTTTATCGTATCGGCCGCGCTGACTGCGGCGGTCTGGTTCGTGGTTCAGTTGCAACCATCACCCGCGTCGGCGCAGCAGGAGTGTTCCGAGGGCTGTGAGGGAGAGCGCGCGCCGCCAGCGGTGACCGGCGCAGGTTCCAGCACTGGATCGATCAACGACCTGGGCAAGCAGCGCTTCAACCAGATGATTACCCACCGCGTGCTGGGCACGGTGCTGCTTGGCGTCAATGAGCAGATCAACTGCAGCGACTGCGTCAGCGCGTTCGGGTCGGCGGGATCGTTCTCAACCGGCATTCACGGCCGCAAGGAACTTACCCCCAATCTGTCGCTGCTGGCCGGCATCGCCTACACCCAATTCAGCGAGGGCGGATACAGCGTCACCAGCGCCCCGATCGGCGCGTTCGCGCTTCGCTACGATTTCACCGACTGGGGATCGTCACGGCCGTTCTTCGATATCGGCACCATCCTGTCGCCGTCCGAGAAGGTGCGCTATCGCCGCAGCTACGTGACGAACTTTGGCCCGGTTACGGTCGATGGCCAAACCAGCAGCCAGAACTATGGAGCCTACGGCCGGGCCGGCTGGATCAATCGAATCTCACCGCGCGACGAGATCGCCGCATCCGTCGAGGTCTGGCAGCTGTGGCAACGGGTCGGGGGTTACTCGGACCAGACCGTCGCGTTCAATCCGTTCGACGCCACGATCGCGACCGGCACCGACAAGACCAATCTCGTCAAGGTCGGCGGACAGTGGACGCATCTGTTCGCCGACAACGTCGAGGGCAACATCAATGGCGGATTCGTGCAGTCCTTCGCGAACCATTCCGGCCTCGTCGCCACCGTGACCAGTAGTGACGGCACCGTGGCGCCGACGATCGGAAACCAAAGCTGGTTCGAATATGGCGGCCGGCTCGGCTTGCGGGTCGCCAAGGGCTGGGTCGCCGACCTGTTCGTCAACGGAACAGCGGGCCCGCAGCCGGTCGGCAACACCATCCACGGCGGCGTCGGATTGCGCGTCAATTACTGACGAGTTGCGGATGGCCGTATCGGCGCGTCCGCCGTGACGTCATTCCCGCTTCAATGCATAAGCTCCATGCGTGATGAATTTCAAATCAGGCGTCGGCCATGGCGGATTGGGCTGCGGTCGCCGCCTCGACGTCCATCCACATCACTTCCCAGATGTGACCGTCGGGATCCTCGAAACTGCGGCCATACATGAAGCCGTAGTCCTGCCTGGGACACGGATCGACGCCGCCGCCCGCGGCTTGCGCCTTGCCGACCATGTCATCGACGGCGTCGCGGCTGTCGGCGGAGATGCAGATCAGCACCTCGGTTGAGGTCTTCGCATCGGCGATCTTCCTGGGTGTGAACTGGCTGAATTTGTCGTGGGTCAGCAACATGGCGTGAATGGTTTCGGAAAACACCATGCAGGACGCGGTCCCGTCGCAGAATTGCTCGTTCTTTTCGGCGCCGACGGCCTGATAGAAGGCGGTGGCGCGGGCGAGATCGCTGACGGGCAGATTGACGAAAATCAGTTTGGCCATGGCAGGCTCCTTTCGAAAGGTTCCACCCGAGGACGGACGGGCAGAGACCAATCCGACAGCCTGTTTAAATTATTTTGACTACGAATTTCCCGGCAAACAGTCAGTCTTCGTCATGGCCGGGCTTTGTCCCGGCCATCCACGTCCTTTCTTCATCTGTATCCTAAGACGTGGATGCGCGGCACAAGGCCGGGCATGACGATTTTTGCAACAGAGCGCTAATTACTCACCTTCATATCACGTCGCGATCGGCGTCGGCATGGTGAGAAACGCGCGGGTCACGTGCCAGAACAACTGGCGGTTGGTGGCAAGCGCAACCGAGTGAGCCGTTCCCGGCAGGATAACGAACTGGCGGTCACCGTTCGGCAGCAGATTGAAAAACTCCTCGAGGTCGGCGACGGTGGCGATGCCGTCATATTCGCCGCGCACCAGAAGCACCGGCGAAAGCACCTTCTGCGGATGCACCACCGGCAGATTGGCCGTCATGTCGAGATAGGTGCCGGTCGGAACCTGATCGCCGAACTGCATCTCCACATCCGCCAGCACCTCGACCGCGGCGGGATCGCTGGTGCCCGGCTTGTCGCGGGTGGCGATCGAGCGGATCATGTCGCGATCGCGCTTGCGCATGTTGTGCGAGCGGAAATAGGCCAGCTGCTCGGCGCGCTTGGTCAATGTCGGCGATCCCTCGCCCTTGTAGGTGAACGCCGCGAACACCAGCCGGTCGGCACGCTCGGGCGCCACCATGGCATAGGCGCCGGCGCGCAGCGCGCCGGAGGATTCGCCGAGGAAATGGAATTTCCGCCGGCCGGTTTCGCGGGTAACGACCTCAACCGCCGCCTTCAGATCCTCGACACCGCTGGCGATGTCGGCATTGCCGGAGGTGCGCCCCGACTTGCCGTAATTCTCATGATCCATGGTCCAGCAGTCGAACCCATAGCGGGCGAATTCGTCCATCGCCGAATACTCGCCATGCCCGGGCACGTGGAGGTCGAACACCCTTGATGTCACCGACGAGCCATGAACAAAAAACAGGACAGGCCGCGAAGGCTCGCCGGCCTTCGGCGCCCCCACCCGCTTGCGATACATCCACAGCGGAATATCGCCTTTCTTGGCCCAGTATTCGCTGCTCCAGATCTCGCCGCCCTCGGAACCCGCCGCGCTCGCGCCTGGCGCAGGCAACGCGGCCGCGAATCCTCCGGCCACGAGGCCAAGCCCGGCCCCCTTGAGGACCGTGCGCCGCGCCAGCAGGGAATCGAACTTCTTCATGGTGTCCTCCAATCAGACAAGGCCTGTTCAGACGAGGCCTTTTTGCGAATCTTACGCGGCCCTGCGGCGCTGCAACGTGCGCACCCTGCACTCGAACTCTCAAGAGCTTGGTTGCGTGTTCTAGCAAATCCTCCCGTTTCGCGGAAGCCACGCTGCGCTGCGGTGCGCAACAAATGGACACTGCCGAGCCCGCAACAGCCTTGCTCCCGCCAAATAGAGGTCTAGTCTTTCGGCCGTGTCCGACCGGAAAAATCCGGCAGCCCACCAGGGAGAAAAAATCGTGAGCAACCAACTGACCGATGCAGAACTTGCCGCATTGATGCCGTCTGAACTGTGTCAGTACCGGACGCCGATCCCGACCCAGATCGTGGCAAGCGACGAATTTTATCCCGACCCGCAGAACGAGCGGCAACGCGACGTCGAGGCCCGGCTGCTGGCGATGGCCGACGATCTCGGCGGCAAGCAAGGCTTGAACCGCCGCCGGTTTTTTCAGACCGCCGCCGGCATGGCCGCGTCCTTTGTGGCAATGAACGAAGTTTACGGACCGCTGTTCGATGTGACACGCGCCGAAGCCGCCACGCCCGCGATGGCTGAGGAGCGCGCCAGCGCGCTCAAGGACCAGTTCATCATGGACATGCACACGCATTTCCTGCGCGACGACACCCGCGTCATGACGTTCGTCGACATGCGCAAGGCCGTGGGCAAGGCCGGCTGGAACAAGCAACTCAGCGATCACGAGCAGACCATCGAGGACCTGAAATTCAACAACTACAAAAAAGAGATGTTCCTCGACAGCGACACCAAGATCTCGCTGATCTCCTCGGCTCCGTCAGACATCGAGCAGGACTGGTTCCTGACCAACGAGCAGATGGCCGACGCGCGCAAGAAGATCAACGACGAGGCCGGCTCGCGGCGGGTGTTTTGCCACATGATCTTCACGCCCGGGCAGCCCGGCTGGCTCGACAAGCTCGACGCCGGTCTCGCGCTCAAGCCGGAGTCCTGCAAGGGCTACACCGTCGGCGACAACACCCACAAGGAGATCAGCCGCTATCCATGGCGGATGGACGACGAGAAAGTCGCCTACAAGGGCTACGAGAAAATGGTGAAGGCCGGCATCAAGAATGTCTGCATTCACAAAGGCCTGTTCGCACCGGGAGTCGAAAAGCAGTACCCGAACCTGCGCGGCTTCGCCGACGTCGCCGATGTCGGCCAGGCCGCCAAGGACTGGCCGCAGCTCAATTTTGTCATCTATCACTCGGCCTATCGCCATGTCGGTGGCGATCCGAAGCAGGCGCTGGCCGAGTTCGACCGCACCGGGCGGATTTCCTGGACCAGCGACCTTGCCGACATTCCCGCCCAGTACGGCGTCAACAATGTCTATGGCGACGTCGGCCAGTTGTTCGCGACCACGCTGGTAGCAGAGCCGAACGTTTGCGCCGCCTTGATGGGCACCCTGATCAAGGGGCTGGGCGCCGATCACGTCTGCTGGGGTACCGATGCGCTGTGGACCGGCGCACCGCAATGGCAGATCGAAGGCCTGCGCCGTCTCGAGATCCCGGAAGCCATGCAGAAGAAATTCGGCTACGCCCCGCTCGGCGCCGCCGACGGCCCGGTCAAATCAGCAATCTTCGGCGGCAACAATGCGCGGCTCTACGATATCCAGCCGAAGCGCGCGATGCTCGAACTCAAGGGCGACCGCTTCGCGATGATGAAAGCAGAATACGAGAAGGCGGGACCCGAGCCTTCAAACACACGCTACGGCTATGTGGTGCCGAACGCGACCATGGATCACAGCGTGTTCGCGTAATGGAAGCCGTCATTCCGGGATGCGCCTTCGGTCGGCAATTGCCGACCTGAGGCGACAGGCCCGGAATCCATACTCCCGGTCGTGGTTATGGATTCCGGGCTCGCTCGCCCAGCGCAAAATTGATGCTCGCATCAATTTTTCCGCAAGGCTCGCGCCCCGGAATGACGCGATGAAACCTACTTCGTCTCCGCCGGGTCGCGGTGCACGGGATCGACCCACAGCACCGTTTCCGGTTTTTCCACCGGCTCGATATCAAGATTGATCGCGACCGCCTCGCCGTCGCTGCGCACCAGCACGCATTCCAGCGCCTGGTCGGGGCTGGCGTTGATCTCCTGATGCGGCACATAGGGCGGAATGAAAATGAAGTCGCCGGGGTTGGCCTCGGCCATGAATTGCAAATGCTCACCCCAGCGCATCCGCGCCTTGCCGCGCACCACATAGATGATGCTTTCGAGATGGCCGTGGTGATGCGCGCCGGTCTTGGCGTCCGGTTTGATGGTCACGGTCCCCGCCCATAATTTCTGCGCGCCAACCCGCGCGAAATTGATCGCGGCCTTGCGGTCCATGCCCGCGGTCGACGGCACGTTGGGATCGAGTTGATCGCCGGGAATGACCCGGACGCCATCATGCTTCCAGCGCTGCGCGTCATCGTGATCGTGGGAATGATCGGAATGGGTATGGTCGTGAGAGCCAGTCATCGTGCTGCTTTCCGCTAAGTCTTGTTCGCGAACGGTACATAATACCGTGATCGCAAACCAGCCAGGATTAGGAACTTTCGCTGCATTTTGGGCTTGTCTCGGTGAAGCTCAACCGACGCAAGGAGAACAATGATGGGTAGCACGGCAGACAAGGTTAAAGGCGCCACCAATGAGGCCATCGGCAAGGCCAAGCAGGGCGTCGGCGAAGCCGTCGGCTCCGACAGGTTGCAGGGCGAGGGCGCGATTCAGGAAATCAAAGGCAAGGGCCAGCAGGCCTTGGGCGACGCCAAGGAAGCGACAAAGGACGCCGTCAACAAGGCGGCTGCCGCTGCGAACAAGAACCTCTGATCGACGTTGATCGATTTTGAATGGCGAAAGACCGGTCCTTTGGGGCCGGTCTTTTTCTTTGATTAACTTCACCACTCGCTTTGGTCGTCATACCCGGCCACGTCTTTCTTCCTTGTTACCAAGAAAGACGTGGCCGGCCGAACAACAAGCCCGGCCATGACGAATTTAGACGAAGACTGTCTACCCCTTCACGTCGAGCAACTCGACGTCGAACATCAGCGTCGCGTTCGGAGGAATGGCGCCGCCGGCGCCGCGGGCGCCGTAGCCCAGCGCGGGCGGAATGATCAGGGTACGCTTGCCGCCGACTTTCATGGTGGCGACGCCTTCATCCCAGCCGGCAATCACCCTGCGCTGCCCGATCGGAAACTCGAACGGCTCGTTGCGATCGACCGAAGAGTCGAATTTCTTGCCCTTCTGCCCGTTCTCATAAAGCCAGCCGGTGTAATGCATGACGCAAATCTGACCGGGCTTCGGCGTAGCGCCGGTGCCGACCGTGCTGTCAATCATCTGCAAGCCTGAAGCTGTGGTCATGGTTTTTCCCGCGGTCTGGGCCGCTGCTATGGTGGATACACACGCCAATGGCACAGCCGCGAGTGTCATTGCAATCGCTGCTGCCATCGGCATTTTTGCACGCTGAAAACGTCGCATCTTTGGGCACCTTCCCTCAATCATCGGAGCGGGTCTAGCCCAACGCCACCGGCGTTTCCACCCATTGACACGCGCAAATGCGCCGGGCTGAAAAACTCCACCCGGCGATTATCTGGAACGAAATCAAGCCTCAAATCACGCGGCCCCTCATCGATCATTGTCGAGCCATCATTTCTTCAGGCCCTGCGCCATCTTGAGATGATGCTTCAGCGCGGGCAGCGTCTTTCCGGCCCAATTCCTCAGGTCCGCATTGTCGCCACGCTTTGAATAACGCTCGAACAGCGACACCGCGTCCCTGTGCGCGCTGACCTGCATCGAATCGAAAGCCGAGCTGAAATCCTTGCCGCCTGCATCCCTGAGCTTGTCGAGTTTGCCCTGGTGCGAACCGTCAAGCGCGACCGGCAGTTCGGCCTTGACCTTGCCGCTGCTGACAAGGCTCTTGAGCTCGGTGCTGGTCTTGGTGTGGTCAGTGACCATCTGAGCGGCAAACTTCTTTTCCAGCGCGTTGCCCTTGTCCTGCGCGAGCGTATTGGACTCGACCTCGAACATATCTGACATCGCGACCTCCTTGACGAAATCAGCCGTTGTCGGGCTGATGCCAAGGGCAGAATTGACGCCGGTCTTTTCGCCGACCGACTGCGCGAGGGCGGGACCCGTCAACAGCAACAAGCCGAGAGCCACGATCGAATGGTTGGCGCTATCTTTTAAGAACAGTCTCACATCGTTCTCCGTTAAACATGCGACCCCGAAACGGGTTATGCGACCAACAATTCGCCGCGATCCTGCGAGTTCCGTATCCCCCGTGCGCCCGTCAACCCACGGTCGGTCTGCCGTCCCGATCGAGCGCGAAGTCACTCACCAGCTGCGAGGTCGAACCCGCGATCAGGTCACCGATCAACTGCGCCGCGAGAAAACTGAATGTGATGCCGTTGCCGCCATACCCGTAGGCGGCGTAGACGCCTTTCGCGCCGGGGACCGGACCGATCAACGGCAATCCGTCGCTGGTGGTGTCGAAGGTTCCGGACCAGCGGCATTCGATGTCGATATTCGCGGCCGGCCAGAGCGCGGCGAGCCTGCGCGCCAGCACGCGCGACTTCTCCGGGATCAGGCGATCGCGCGCATCGGGCTCGACAACCTCGTCGCTATCCTCGCCGCCGATGATGATTCGTCCGGCGGTGGTGGTTCTGGCGTAGAGATAGTCCTTGCTGTCTTCCCAGATCAGCGCGCCCCCTTTCCAGATATTTTGCGGCTGCGGCGTGGTTGCAATGGCCCAGCTCGACGAGATCGCCTGCACGGTCGACTGAATGATCGAGGGCATGACATAGCCGGTCGCCAGAATCACCGACCGCGCCTCGATCAGACGGCCATTCTTCAATTGAACGCCGACCGAGCGCGCGGCGGTATCGAATTCAACCGCCTCGCCCTCGAACACATGGGCGCCGCGCGCTACCGCGATCCGCAGCAGCCCGCGGGCCAATTGCATCGGGTCGGCATCCGCGGCACCCGGCGACACGATGGCGCCGGCACGTGTAATTCCGAAGACATCGAGCAAGGTCGCATGGTCAAGGAAATCGCCCGGCAAACCGGCGCGTTGGCGAAGCTGATGCTCGCCAAGCAGCTCCTTGCTGGTGCTACCGGCGGCCAGAAAAAGGGAATCCTTGTCGCGCATCTCGCAGGGAAGACCGAGCTTGAGCACCAGCGATGTCAATCCGGCGACGGCATGCAGGCTTGCCAGGTAGGCGCGCGACGCCCGTTCGAAGCCGTAGGTTTCCGTCAGTTCGGTGAGGGAGCAGTCGATTTCCCATAGCAGCATGGACGTCGACGCAGCCGTGCTGCCGTGACCAGGAAGCTCACGATCGATGATAACGACATCCAGCCCCTGCCGCGTGAGGCGTTCGGCGACGAGCGATCCGGTAATCCCGCCGCCGACAATCAGCGCATCGCATTTGATGTCCTCAGCGAGGTCGAGACGGGCAGCATGCCGGCCTGCCGCAAACCAGGGCGAGCGGCCGCCGCGCAGGTCGGCCTGTTCGGTATCGTCTGTGTCAAGAACGCTGATAACAACCTCAAGCAGTGGGCGGTAGTCTGGACGCGACGCCTTGCGCCTGATCGCTTTAACCAGAACAATGAGGTCTGGTTCCGAACCGGTCGCTTCAGGGCAACAACTGCGATAAACTTTCGCTGATGGAACAGAATCGCGGCACGCGCGATGGGGCACTAATCCTTGACTTCCTTTTTGTAGATTTCAGAGCCGGCTTCGTCGATCACGACCACGCATCGACCCTGGTGGCCGTCATCAAGGTCAATGGCGATTTGACGGGCGATCAGGTCGGCGGTTTTCTTGGCGTCGTGCTCGTTTTTGCAATCCAATCCAACCGGATCTTCGAGCCGGACACCGTCAGCGATGTCGAAATGAAAAATGGGCATTGGCTCCTCCTTGAGGTCAATGCCCGGAAACGAAGCATGTTCCGGACTGCGGTCCAGCTATGCTAAGCGACGCCATCGGCGGCGCGAAGGTTCCGCAGGGTGCTCAATACCCAAGCGCGCAGCCGTCCTTGCGTGGATCGGAACCGCCCGTGAGCGTGCCCTCGTCCCAGTCGATCCAGATCGCCTGACCGCCGCCGAGCGGCCCGACCACGCTGGTGGTCTGATGCCCGAGCCTCTTCAGGCCCTCGACGATATCGGCCGGCACGCCATCCTCGAGCTGGTAGACGCCTTCGTAATGCAGGCCGCGCGGCATATCGATCGCCTCCTGCAGGTCGCAACCGTAGTCGAGCATGTTGGTCAGCACATGCACCTGCCCGACCGGCTGATATTGCCCGCCCATCACGCCGAACGGCATCACCGACCGGCCGGCCTTGGTAACCAGTGACGGAATGATGGTGTGCAGCGGCCGCTTGCCCGGCGCGATGCAATTGGGATGACCAGGCTGAATGCGGAAACCGCCGCCGCGATTTTGCAGGAGAATGCCGGTCTTGTTGGAGACAATCGCCGAACCGAACGAGTGGGCGATCGAATTGATGAACGAACAAACGTTGCGGTTGCTGTCCACCACGGTGATGTAGACCGTCGAGGGATTCATCGGCGGCGCCACGTTCGGCAGATCGCGCAGCCGGTCCATGCTGATCTTGCCGGCGTGCTCCTCGGCAAATTCCTTGGCCAGGATCCGGACCACATCAACATCGACATGGCTGGGATCGCCGATGTACTGCTCGCGCATCATGTAGGCGGCCCGCGCCGCTTCCGCCTCGAGGTGAAACCGCTCGACGCTCAGGGCCGGGAATTTTGTCAGATCGAAGCGCGCCAGGATGTTCAGCATCACCAGCATGGTGATGCCCGGACCGTTCGGCGGGCACTGCCAGACGTCGAAGCCCTTGTACATGGTGCCGATCGGCGTCGTGATTTCGGTGGTATGTGTGGCGAAATCGTCGAGCGTATGCAGCCCGCCTATGCCGCGCAAAGTCTCGACCATATCCTCGGCGATGGCACCTTTGTAAAACGCGTCGCGGCCGCTTTTTGCAATCGCCCGCAGCGTCTGGCCGAGCTCGGGCTGCCTGATCACGTCGCCGGCGGCCGCCGGCTTGCCGTGCGGCAGCAGATAGCGCTCGGTGTTGGTGCCGTTCTTCAACTTGTCGAACTGGTTCTTCCAGTCGAAGGCGATGCGGGGTGCTACGACATAACCTTCTTCCGCGGCCTTGATCGCTGGCTGCAGCAGGCGATCGAGCCCAAGCTTGCCATGATCGCGCAGGATGGTTGCCCAGGCATCGATCGCACCGGGAATGCTGACGGCGTGCGCCGATGTCAGCGGGATCGCACGGATGTTGCGCTCGAGGTACCATTCAGGCATCGCAGCCTGCGGCGCGCGGCCGGAGCCGTTGTAGGAGACGATCTTGCCCTCGCCCCTGGGCTGAACCAGCGCAAAGCAATCGCCGCCGATCCCGGTGGATTGCGGCTCGATCACGCCGAGCAGCGCACAGGCCGCCACGGCGGCGTCGGCGGCGGTGCCGCCGGAACGCAGCACCTCGATCGCCGTCAACGCCGCCAGCGGATGCGACGTCGCCACCATCCCATTTTGGGCGTGGACCGTCGACCGGCCGGCGAGATGGAAATTCCTCATGCCAAATTACTCACTTTGCGGTTTTACCGTTGTTCTCTAAGCACCGGTTTACATGGCATATTCGTGAGGTGATGGGCAATGCTTGGAGACGCATAGCATCGTCGTCACGGCGAAGGCCAGGACCCACAGCCACCGATGTTCGTTGCAGCAAAGGCTATTGGCTCCATTTTCTGACCGCCACGGCACGGCGTATGGGTCCCGGCCTTCGCCGGGACGACGCCGTATGTGTTGATTGCGTCCCCTCCCTCCTGATAAACCACGGCGATGTCACACAGGGTCGCCGCCTTCTATCAATTCGCCGCGTTGCCGGATTTCCGGGAACTGCGCGAGCCGCTGCGCGCGATCTGCGCCGAACTCAGGCTGAAGGGCAGCGTGCTGCTGGCCCACGAAGGCATCAACGGTACGCTTGCCGGCAGGGCCGAGGGAATTGCCGCACTGGTTGAAGAATTGCAGCGCGGCGCGCTGTTTGGCGGCCGACTCGACAGCCTCGAATTGAAATACTCGCATGCCGCGGCGATGCCGTTTCAGCGTCTCAAGATCAGGTTGAAAAAGGAGATCGTCACTCTCGGCTACACGGAGGCCGATCCGACGCGGCAGGTCGGGATCTATGTCGACCCCGCCGACTGGAACGCGCTGATCGCATCGGCGGACACGCTGGTGATCGACACCCGCAACGCGTTCGAGGTGGCGATGGGCACATTTCCGGGTGCTGTCGATCCCGGCATCCAGAGCTTCGGGCAATTCAAGGATTTTGCCGCGCGCCATCTCGACCCCGCGAAACATCGGAGGGTCGCGATGTTCTGCACCGGCGGCATTCGCTGCGAAAAGGCCAGCGCCTATCTGCTCGCGCGTGGTTTCGCCGAGGTCTATCACCTCAAGGGCGGCATCCTCAGATATCTCGAGGGCGTGCCGGCAGCAGAGAGCCGCTGGCGCGGCGAATGTTTTGTCTTCGACGACCGCGTCGCGCTCGGCCACGGCTTGCGGGAACGCCCGATGGGGCAGGATTCCGATGAGTGATGTGAAGACGCTCAGCGACCGGATCGACGTGCTCGAAATGCGGCTGACGTTTCAGGACGAAACCATCGAGACGCTGAACAAGACCATCACCGCGCAGTGGCTCAAGATCGACGCGCTGACGCGCCAGGTGGCTGACCTGAGCCAGCGCCTGCGCGAGGCCGAGACTCATGCGCCCGGCGCCACCAACGAACCGCCGCCGCATTATTGAGATGATCGCGATCCGAAAATATGGCACCTAACCGGCGCCACAAAAGCAAACGGCCTCCGCAAGGAGGCCGCTAGATAGAATGCGATCAATGGCAGATCAGCGGTCGATGATCACGGTCTTGCGGTCGCGATCGTAATCCCGGTCGTGATCGCGATCGCGACTCTTCCTGATCACGACAGTATCGCGATCCCTGTGGTCACGCTCGCGAATAACCTCACGGTCGCGATCCCGATAGCGATCGCCGTGGCTCGTTCCCACGGTCACGCCGCCGGGGCCGACACCAACTCCGATTTCTTCCGCGCCAGCCGGCATGGCGACGCAAATTCCAACCGCCGCGACGGCGATAACGACAAGACGCCTCATCATTGCATGATCCTCTGTTTGTGAACTATCGCAGAGGTAATACGTGCTGGCTTGAATGGTTCCGGTGCGAAGGTGATCGGCGGTGCAAAGCTTCAAGGCTTGATCGCAAACCATATGATGATCGCGACGATGGCGACAACGATGGCGGCCCACACCAATGGCGTAACCCGTTTCGAACCACCGCTTCGCGGCGAGTCGTTGACGGCGTGATCGAATTCGCTACTCATTCAGGCATCCCTCAACGCGGCCAGCGGCGATTACTTCAAAATCAACCTCTGCAGATCTAGCGAAACACCGCCATGACCTTGTCCCAAAGCGAAGCCGCTTCGCGGTCGCCGTCCGGCTTCGACGGTGCCGGTTGTGCCGCGCTGACGGGATCGGATGCCGGAAAACTGCCCATCAGACCGGCTTCCAGTTTGGTATGGGTATCGCGGTCGGCCGATGCGGCTTCGCGCGGGTTGGCGGCGTGCTTGTCGTGCGCCGCCGGATCGAATTTCTCAGCCATGTTGAGCCCTCCATACCAACATAACGCGCCGGCAATCCGGACGTTCCCAATCGGATGAGCGGAATACCCAAAGCTGTCCGTTGTCGCCTGGCCGCAGCGTGCGAATCTGCCAAATGCACGCAAAACAGCACAACCGGCTAGACTTTTTGCCGCATTGGTCAATTTTGCACAGACAGGCGCGGCGACTTGCGGTCGAATGCGTTGGCGATGAGATTGCACCCTCATCGTTAAGCTAATTTAGCGGTGCTCTAAATATGAATTCTGACCCCAGCCCGTTTGGAATTTACAATTTGGAGCCGCCGCTTGACCTAATCGCCAGGCCGGAGGACTGTGCGCTCAAGGTCTCACTACCGAGACGCCCAGGTGATCGCCGATTTCCGCTAGCTCTGGTCGCGATCATTCTGGTCGTGTAGCAAAAAGGATGTCATTGCCGGGACGGGCAACCCCTCCCGGCCTTTTTTGTCGGATTTTTCTGGTTTCTTTTTAAGTGCACGCCGCTTCATGGTCGCGGTCAGGATCAGCTTTAGCGGGGCACTCGGCGTGTCATTCAGCGCTCGATCGAAGCGAGCTCTTGCATCAACTTCGCTGTATTTTTTCGACGCAGGCTTTGTCATAGAATGGACGTCCCCAGTTTCACGCGGCTACCGGTGTGCTCGAATACTGCGCACACCCGCCGCCAACACTCTGGTCAAGAAAGACCTTCCTTTCCATTAATGTCGAGATCTGTTGTTGTGTGAGCACAATCGCTCGGACGCGTCTTGCGCGTAACGAATTTTTCACGATCGGCGGTACTCGAATTCTCGGGTGAGTCGTACGAGATGAGAAACTGCCTTGTTGCCTTGGCGCTTCATCCGGCCGGCGTGAGAATTTCCGCACGCGCCCCCGCGGAACTCCCTGTCGCTCAAGCGGAATAAAATACCGCGAGATTCCGAAAGTAGAATTTGAAGGATGAAGCCAGGCACGCTAAAGTTGCGCATCGTCCGAACGGAGGCAGGAGACGCTGCTGTGGCGAAACCAGCCAAAGACTCGTTCGACACCTTGGGGTTTCTTGCCAAGGTGGGCACGGGAAAAACGATACTGAAATTCCGGAAGAATGAAAACGTGTTCGCGCAGGGCGACGTGGCGGATACAGTGTTTTACGTTCAAAGCGGCAAGGTCAAGCTCACTGTCCTGTCCGAACAGGGCAAGGAAGCAGTCGTTGCAATCCTGGAGCCCGGCCAGTTCTTCGGCGAAGGCTGCTTGAACGGCCATCGGCTGCGGATCGCCACCACGACGGCGATGGAAGACTGCACCATCACTGCGATCGCCAAGGACGCAATGATCGGCCTCCTTCATGAACAGCCGAAATTTTCCGAGCTGTTTATGTCCTATCTGTTGACCCGCAACAGCCGGATTGAGGAGGACCTGATCGACCAGTTGTTCAATTCAAGCGAGCGGCGACTGGCACGACTGCTGCTGCTGCTGGCGAATTTCGGCAAGTCGGGCAGCCCGCAGCTGATCAATCCCAATATCAGCCAGGAAACACTGGCGGAGATGATCGGCACCACCCGCTCGCGGGTCAGTTTTTTCATGAACAAGTTCCGCAAGTTGGGTTTCATCAGCTACAACGGAAAGATCGAAGTGCATACTTCGCTGCTGAGCGCAGTGTTGCACGACAAGCCGCAGGTTGAGCGACATCGGCAATAGCGCGGGAGAATTGGCGCGCGGCCTATCGCTGCCCTTCTCTCCCGGCCCGTCGTGC
>DATHHQ010000528.1:0-4902 GCA_035490095.1 Bradyrhizobium sp. | reverse complement strand
ATCCGAGGTGAGAGGAGCAATCGAAAATTCCACGCGACCTTGTTCGAAAACTGCGTCGTAAACGTCCATCCCTTGCGCATTCGCAGTCCTGAATGTGAGTGATTGCAATGCGCCAAAGCTCTTCATCAACGGTCCAGTCCTGGACACTTGTGAGCGGTTAGCGGCGGCGAGCGGAGGGGTCATTTCGTCATAATTTGGCTGTCCCCTTTGCATTGAATCAATGAAACGCCGAAGCGACTCCTCGGTACCAGGACTGGACGTCTTGTTCGCGATACGCGCCTCTCGAGTCGCTTCCAGGTTTTTAGCGTCGGCTTCATCGATTCGCTTGGCGTGTTGCTCAAATCCTCCCTGGTGCAGCACCAGTTCCGTCGCCCGTCCCTGCGCGTCAGTCACAAAACTCAATTGTGCGGCAACGACCGTGGCGAAGAATTTATTGCTGCCTTCCGGGTAAAGCTCGACGTTTTGTTGACCGGATAATCGGGAAAGAAAATGGTCGCCGTCCCGCGTAATCGTGAAAACAAGGCCTGCTTCCATCTGGTAATAGCCTACATATTGATCGAACTCCTTGGGATCAAATGGCACAACTGTTCGGGGCCGTTGTTGCTCGGCGAGCCTCTGCGCAATCTCGTCCGGCGGCGGCGGCGCGCTGGTGTTCTGCATTTGCGCGTTAGCTTGATGCGCCCCCATGAGTCCCGCCAAGACCGTCGATGCGATGGCAATCGCTACAGAAGCTACCAATGGGCATTTCCTTGCCGAATTCAGTTTTGTCGCATGCCGATTGTTCAAAATTACCTCCATGCGCTTCTTGAGGCCGGCGCGCCCGCTTGGGGTGGGGCACATCCGCGTTGCTCTGATCGTAGGCCAGCCACTCCCGGTCTACCCGGATCAACGGACATCGTTAGACCGTCTCTTCTCTCGTAGAGAAAGGGCAACAACGCCGCATATTCCGCGCACTATCATATGGTGGCGGCGGAACAGTTTCTTGGACCCACGAAAACTTGATCCGATTCAGCGACGCTCATATCTCAAACTGAATCAATTCCCAGCGCACGGTCTGAATGTCCGTTCCGGGTCAATCGCGTCGTTGTGGGGAGGTCCGGTGTTGGCGCAAAGCGGACATCTCGCTGGCTGACGAAGTTAGTAAGACCTGGCTCGTTGGCCTGGGCTGAGACGGCGCGGCATGTAGAACTCGACCTGCCAACCGGCCCCAGCGCCAACTATCCTATGTCCAGCATCTGATGAGCTCGGTTAATCGACTTCATAGCCGGCGATGAGCCTCACCGCACCATCGCGCCATACACGATGTCCTGGATTTGCTCACGATAGTATTTCCGGAGTTCGCCGGGCGCCGCGGTTCCTACGACCACGACAAGACGCTCCTTCGGGTCGCAGAAGAACTGCGTGCCGTAGGCGCCATTCCAGGTGAACTCGCCAGGGTTGCCGGGAACCGATGACAGACCCTCGCTCGTACGGACTGCCACCCCAAGGCCGAAACCAAAGCCACCGCGATGCGGCTCCACGTTGGCCACGTTGTTCTTTATCTCTGGTGCAAGGTGATTCGAGATCATGTGATGCACCGTCTTGGGGCCAAGAACGCGTTGACCGTCGAGTTCACCGCCGTTGAGCAGCATTTGTCCAAAGCGCAAATAGTCGCCGACGGTGGCAAAGGCGCAGGCTCCCCCGCAGTCAAACTTCGTCGGCGTGTCGAGGAGGTTGATGGCCTGGGGCTTGCCCGTCAGTGGGTCATTGGGAAAAGCGCGGGCGAGACGAGGGCGCTGCGCCTCCGTGAGGTGGAATGTGGCATCTTTCATGCCGAGTGGCTGCCACACATTGGCAGCCAGGTAGTCGCCGAGGCGCTGCTCACTTACCTTTTCGACGACCGCGCCCAACACGTCAATCGAAAAGCCGTACTCGAAAACCGTCCCCGGCTGGTGCGCCAGCGGCAGTTTCGTGATGCGATCGATGAAGGCCTGTGTGTCGCCCTCGATGGCCGGCGCCGTCCCTTCCGGGTACTGACGCGCGACCGGGCTCGAGCTGTCCGGGCGTCCTCCATACATCAGACCAGATGTGTGGCGATAAAGGTCGTGTATGTAGATCGGTGAAGCCTGCGCTTCGAGCTGCAGCGAACCGTCCGACTGTTGGACACCCACCTTCATCTCGGAGAACGCTGGATAGTAGTCCGTGACCTTGGCCTGGAGAGGCAGGCGGCCCTGTTCCATGAGCGTCAGACCGGCGACGGCCGCCATCGGCTTGGTCATGGACGCAAGCGCAAAAATAGCATCCGGCGGCATCGGCGTGTCTTTGGTCGCATCAAGCTGGCCGTACGCCTTGTAATGGACGAGCTTTCCGTCCCGGGCTATTGCGACCACGGCACCGGGCACACGTTTGGCGGCGATTTCGCGGGCGAAGAATTCGTCGAGCCGCGTCAATCCCTGTTGCGAGAATCCGACGTCGTCGGGCTTTGCCTCAGGCAACGGCGCGGCATCTGCCACGTTGACAACGATGCCGACAACCATGGCCGCGGTCATCAAGAGCGTCTTCATTGTCTCCTCCCTCGAAGGCGGCTCAAGCTCGCGCGTTTATTATTCGCTTTGGACGTCCGCCGACCGTAAACTTAGATCACGTCTGCACGAGCGACAAGTCAGGTGCAGAAGCAGGGCATTCGTCAGGCCGGCCACACGCCCACAACTGCCACAGGGCGGTCACCAGCCCCGGCTCTGCAAATGCACGCCATCCTGCGTCGGTCAGTGCGCCTGGTTCCGGCGCACCGCGACGACCTCACGATATAAATCGGCGTAACGGCTCGCCCGATTGCGCCACGATACATCCGTCGACATGCCGTTGTCCTGCAACCTTCGCCAAGCCTGCTTGTCATGGAACGCCATGTTGGCCCTGCGTAGGGCGCCGGCGAGATTTTCGGCCGTGACTGGACCAAACTTGAAGCCGGTCACAGCGCTACCGGCAATGTCGGCTTCCTCGACGTCAATAACGGTATCCGCAAGGCCGCCGACCCGCGATACGATCGGGACCGCGCCGTATCTCAAGGCGCAAAGCTGAGTCAGGCCGCATGGTTCGAAACGCGACGGCACCACAATGGCATCCGCACCGGCCTGAATGAGATGGGCGAGAGCCTCATCATAGCCGATCAAAACCGCTATCCGGCCCGCATCCGCTCTTGCGACCGCCTGATAGCGATCCTGAAGCTCGGGATCTCCACTCCCAAGCAACGCCAACTGCATTCCTTCGTTCAAGATCGTGGGAATGCTCTCAAGAAGGAGATCGAGTCCCTTCTGCCAGGACAGTCGACTTATGACGCCAAGCAGAAGCGCGTCAGGAGATGGATCAAGGCCAAGCCGCCGCTGCAGGGCCGCCTTGTTCGCCGCACGGAACTGTAGCTCTTGCGCGCTGAAACGAGCGGCGATCTGCGGATCTGTTTCGGGGTTCCAAACGGCGGTATCGATCCCGTTGAGGATCCCGCTCAGGGCCTGCGATCGCTCGCGCAGCAAGCCGCCCAGCCCCATGCCCCCCTCCTCTCCCTGAACCTCAATCGCATAGGTCGGAGAGACCGTTGTGATGCGATCGGCGAATTGCAGGCCCGCCTTCAAGAAGCTGATCATTCCGTAATATTCAACGCCGTGAATCGTGAAGGACTCGCGAGGCAGGCCGAACGCATCAAGCATTTGATGCGGAAACTTCCCTTGGTAGGCCAGATTATGGACCGTCATCACGGTCGCAGGTCGGGGACGACTGCCGTAGTGCAAAAATGCCGGCGCGAGTCCGGCCTGCCAGTCGTGAGCATGTACGACTTCCGGCACGAACGACGGGATAGCGCCTTGGCCGATTTCGGCCGCCATTCGCGAAAGCGCGGCAAAGCGCAGGCCATTGTCCGGCCAATCCGCGCCGTCCGGCGTTACATAGGGGTTTCCGGGGCGGGCAAAAAGATGCGGTGCGTCAAGCACAAGCAAATCAAGCTTGTCGTATGAACCGCCGAGCACGCGCGCAGGTCCACCGTAAAAATCCTGCAAATGGACGAGTTCTTCCGCTGCTGAAAGCGCCTTGATGACATCGGGATATCCCGGCACCAGGGTTCGCGTTTCGATTCCGCAAGCTTTCAACGCGGCCGGGAGCGCGCCGACGACGTCGGCAAGGCCGCCCGTCTTGATCATCGGGTAGATTTCCGAGGCGACCGAAAGGACACCAATGGACGTCATGCGTTCAGCCTGTCGATCATCGGCTGCGTAATGAGACAGATGCCTTCCGGGGTGATTCGAAACCGCTTCGCATCGAGTTCGGGATCTTCTCCGACCACCAGACCTTCCGGGATTTGAACGCCACGATCGATCACGACATTGTTCAGCTGCGCATTGCGACCCACGTTCGCGTAAGGCAGGATAACCGCATTTTCCACGCTGGCGAATGAATGGATGTGCACGCCAGTGAAGAGCAGAGAGCGACGCAACGCCGCGCCGGATACGATGCATCCTCCGGAGACAAGCGAACTCACCGCCTGTCCGCGCCGGCCCTCGTCATCGTGGACAAATTTGGCAGGAGGCGTGATTTCAGCATAGGTCCAGATCGGCCACTCGCGATCGTAAAGATCAAGCTCCGGCAGGATATCAGTGAGATCGATGTTGGCGGCCCAGTAGGCGTCGACGGTTCCCACGTCTCGCCAGTAGGTGCGCGGATCATCGCCGGACCTGACGCAGGAGCTGGAGAATTGATGGGCCACCGCCCGGCCGTTTTTCACGATATAGGGAATGACGTCCTTGCCGAAGTCGTGGCTCGAGTTCGGGTCATTCGCGTCGCGCCGCAGCTCGTCGAACAGGAACTTGGAATCGAAGATGTAGATTCCCATGCTGGCCAGTGATTTGTCTGGCTTGCCGGGCATTGGCGGTGGATCGG
>DATHHQ010000527.1:0-7584 GCA_035490095.1 Bradyrhizobium sp. | reverse complement strand
TTTTTCCCGCGCGGATTGCTTGGGTTCATTCAGCGGAGCAAGGCATGAACGTCCTCGAAATCCAGAACGTCACCAAGAGATTCGGGAATCTGGTGGCTGTGCGCGATGTGTCGATGACCGTGGCCAAGGGAGAACTGCGCGCGATCATCGGGCCGAATGGCGCCGGCAAGACCACCTTCTTCAACCTGATCAGCGGGTTTTTCCCGCCAACGTCCGGTGCCATAACGTTCGATGGCCGAGACATTACCAAGCTGGCCACGCATCAGCGCGTGACGCTCGGTATGGCCAGAACCTTCCAGATCACCGAAATTTTTCCAGAGCTCACGGTGTTCGAAAATGTCCGCATTGCGGCGGAGGTTGCCGGTGGTTACCGGCTGCGGCCCTGGATCAACGCTTCGGCAAAAGCACAAATTCATCGACGCGTCGAAGAGACTCTCAAACTGGTATCTTTGGAAACCAAAACGGACAGGCTGGTCGGCGAACTCGCTCATGGTGATCAGAGGGCCGCCGAGATTGCCATGGCGCTGGCGCTGAGGCCGCACCTGCTGCTGCTCGACGAACCCACGGCCGGTATGGGCGACCAGGAAACATATCAGATCACCCAGCTCATCCGCCGGCTGCACCGCGACAGTAACTATACCATCGTGCTGATCGAGCACGACATGCGCGTGGTTTTTCATCTCGCCGACCGTATCAGCGTGCTTGATCAGGGCAGAATGTTGGCGGAAGGCACTCCCCAGGAAATCGCCGCCAATGAAACCGTTCAGGCGGCATATCTGGGTAACGCCGCATGACCGCAGCACTCACCGCCGAGGGCCTCCACACCTATTACGGCAAGAGCCACATCCTGCATGGCGTCAGCCTTGAGGTTGCCGAGGGCAAAATCACCGCATTGCTGGGACGCAACGGCGCGGGAAAGACCACGACATTGCGCAGCCTGATGGGGCTTACGCCCGCGCGCGATGGCAAAATTACAATCTTCGGCAAGGACACAACGCGTTGGCCGACCTTCCGCATCGCCGCGCAGGGGGTGGGTTATGTGCCGGAGGGCCGGCGCATCTTCGCTAATCTCAGTGTTGAGGAGAATCTCAAGGTCCCGCTTGAACGTGGGGGCCCGTGGACCATCGCGCGAATCTACGACCTGTTCCCGCGTCTGGCGGAGCGCAAGCTCAATCGCGGCCGTCAACTTTCCGGCGGCGAACAGGAGATGTTGTCGATCGGCCGGGCGCTGCTGCTGAACCCAAGGCTCCTTATTCTCGACGAGCCGTCGCAGGGGTTGGCGCCGCTGATCGTGCGCGAGGTTTTTCGCATCGTCCAGCAAATGAAGGCCGAGGGCATTTCCGTTCTGCTGGTCGAACAGAATGCGCGAATGAGCCTTGAAATTGCCGACGATGCCTATGTGCTGGATGATGGCATCGTGGTTTACTCTGGATCGGCGCGCGAACTCGCGGCAGATGAAGCACGCGTCCGGGCCCTGGCCGGCGCAAGCGCTGAAGACTGGACGCTGACTTAGGCTGCCGAAGGCTCGGCTTTGCATCGGCGTCACGGCCGGTGGGGGTAGTGAGCCAACGGCAATATCCGGTAAGCCAACGGCGCTGAGCCAGAGCTAGTTTTTCGTCCGAATAAACCCGGCAAGCCTGGATTTCTGAGTCTCGCACCAACTTGTCATGCCGAGACGATTCTGGTCCAGGTCGGTCGACTTTGTCGCTATGGCCACTTCAGACATGAGGTCGTCATCCTGGCGCTCGCCCATTTTTCCACCGGTGTGCATGTAGGCGATGGCCTTTCGCACCTTCTCGGTGGTTTCGTCCGGCAGGTGCATGTCCTGAGCCTTCTGCACCAGATCCTGATAGACGACGTCCGTGCCGGGGCATTCCACCTTGGCGGCGAAAGCCTGCAAGACCATCGTCACATATGCTGAGCGGGGCTCGGCATGCGCCGGTGCCGTAAGGGCAACAAATCCTACTATAAACGCAGCATAGCGCATCGCCGGCACTCCCTAATTCGCGGGGAAAACTAGCTCTGACGGTATCGCCGCGCAACCCCTGGAAGCGAGGGAGCGCGAAAGCGGCAGGCTCGAACTCTCGCTGAACTGCTGATCCTCGGCAAGCAGTCCGGCGCCGACCGCTTGATGAGGTCCCAACGAAAAACCGGACCGTTATGCAGCAGCCATCTGCATAAGGGTCCGGCCTCAGTGTTTGTTGCGCGGATATTCTGTCGGCGAGAGCTGCCACCTGTCCGTGCTGCGAAGGGCGGAACGGACTTCAGACGCTATCCGGATGCAATGAGGTTTTCGTCGAACGACTACTTCTTTTTCTTCTTGGCTGTCTTCTTGGCTGTCTTCTTTGCCTTCTTCGCTTTCTTGGCCATGTTGCCCTCCGTGATCCCAAAAGTTTGGTTCAATGCAAGTCGACCATCGACATGCATCACTCAGAGTACACCACAATTACAAAATTGATACTGCGCGCTTCGAAGAAGGTAAACGACCGCTACACCGTCGCGACTTGCGATCGGACGAAGCCGTCGCATGAGGGCGTGGACACCGTGCGCCATCATGATCGGCGCCCTCAACCATCGGTGCGGCGACCGAGTCGGCAATCGCGATCAGTGCAGCGCCGGAACGATGCGCCGCGCGCGCGAGGGACGAGTGGAAACCATACAATCTCCAATTTGCCGGGATAGGTCGATCTCGGGCAGACTCCCGACACAGCCGTGCAGATATGGAAGCCCTGCGGTGCTCCGTTCGCCATGCTTCACGGGTGAGCGGACGATCAGGAAGGCAACGTCGCAGGAGAAGAGGGGCATTCATGTCCAGGGTTGTCTCGGTCAATGTGGGCATGCCGCGTGACGTGCCGTGGCGTGGCAGATTGGTCCGGACCGCGATTTGGAAACGTCCGGTCGATGGCAGGGTGTTTGCCGGCCGCCTCAATCTGGCCGGAGACGGCCAGGCGGATCTTGATGCCCACGGCGGCGAACAGCGCGCGGTGATGGTCTATCAGGTCGACTCGTATCGATATTGGTCGGACTTCCTCGGGCGGTCGGATTTCGAAACCGGCCAGTTCGGCGAAAACCTCACGGTCGAAGGACTTGCAGACAGCGATGTCTGCATAGGAGACCGATATCGGATTGGCGGTGCGGTCTTTGAGGTCACGCAGCCGCGGGTCACCTGCTATCGCCTGGGCATCAGAATGGGCCACGAGCAGATGCCTGCGTTGATGGTGGCCCATCGAAGACCCGGCTTCTATTTTCGGGTTCTCAAGGAGGGCGAGATCGGCGCGGGGGACCTGATTGAAAAGATAGCCGACGGTCCGGAGCATATGAGCGTCACGGAGATCGATCAGCTTCTGTACACGGCTGACCACCCAACGGAGGCCTTGCGCAGGGCGGTGCGGATTTCCGCATTGAGCCCCGGCTGGCAAGGTTCGATGAATTCCCTGCTTGACGCCGCGATGGCGGGGCGACGCGCCGGAAATGCTGGTCTTTCGGCGGCGCCCGCCGCGGCTCCTTCGTGGAACGGCACGCGCCGGTTGCAAATCGTCGCAAGCAAGAGCGAAAGCGAGGATATCCGGTCGTTCGACCTTGCGGCCGATGACGGATCAGGCTTGCCCGACGCGCTGCCCGGTCAGCACGTCGTTGTGAGACTCCGGCCCCGGGTGGATTCGGCCCCCGTCCTGAGGAATTATTCGCTTTGTGGAGCGCCCGGCCAGGGCATCTACCGGATCGCCGTAAAGCGTGAGCGCGACGGGATCGCCAGCCATTATCTGCACGAACATACAAAAGTTGGAGACCTGTTGGAGGTCTCCGCGCCACGTGGGTCATTCGTGCTCGAATCGGGGGCGTCACCCGTTGTGCTGATGAGCGCCGGAGTAGGCATCACGCCGTTGATGGCCATGCTGAAAACCCTGGAAACGCAAGGATCTTCGCCGCGCGAGATCTGGTGGGTTCATTCCGCGCGCGACGGCGCGCACCACCCGTTCGCGGACGAGGTTAGAGGGCTGATCGCCGGTCTGAGCGCTGGACGCTCATTTGTCTTCTATTCCGCCCTTCGGCCAACGATCAGCCGGGTCGTAACTATGACGCGGAGGGTCGTATCGACACGGCGCGGCTGCAGAAGTCGGGTATGCCGCTGTCCGGAACCTTTTATCTTTGCGGCCCAACGGGATTTATGGGCGCGGTCACGTCCGCGTTGCGGGAGCAGGGCGTTCCGGCGGATCGAATTCGGACCGAGCTGTTCGGTCCGGCCGCAGCGCCATCCAACGGCGCGCAGCGGCCGGCCCCACACCCGCCGAGCGGCGAACTTGGTGGAGGCCCGACGGTCACCTTCGTCCGCAGCGGCCTCGCGGTGTCCTGGGATGGACGTTTCCGCAGTCTGCTCGAACTTGCCGAAGCCTGCGATGTCCCCGTGCATTGGTCCTGCCGCTCCGGCGTCTGTCATCGTTGCGAGTGCGGCATCGTCGATGGCGAGCTTGAATATTCACCCGATCCGATCGATCGGCCGGGCGAAGGACTCGCTCTGATTTGCTGCTCGACTCCTCGGACAAGCGTGGATTTGGATCTCTAGGCCTTCGATATTCAAATCGAACGTCAGGCGAGTCCTTATCGCACTCGCAGGAGAAGGGCCTTCGTGGTTCAGCCGGGCACGCAGATCATCAATCGATCCTCAGCTTCGCGTTGCGCACAACCTTGCCCCACTTTTCTATTTCCAGCTTGATCCGGGCGCCGAACTCATCCGGTGTATCCACAACCGCTTTGAAGCCGAGCACTTTGAGGCGCTCGCTCACCTCCGGTTGCCTGACGGCGTTGGCGGTCTCTCTATAAAGCAAGTCGATGACTTCCCTGGGCGTTCCAGCCGGTGCGACGATGCCGGTGAGCGTGTCGGCTTCCTGATCGTTGACGCCCTGTTCGGCGAACGTCGGCACATCCGGCATCCCCGCCGCGCGTTCGTTCGCGGCAACACCGAGCGCGCGCAACTGCCCGCTCTGTACCGCCGAGAGGGCGGGCGGGAGGGCCGTGAACGCGATCGGAGTGTGTCCGCCAACCGTCGCCTGGATTGCAGGCCCGGCGCCGGTGAACGGCACGTGTACGAGGTCGAGATCGAACGCCAGCCGGAACAGCTCGCCCCCCAGATGCGGCGTAGAGCCCACACCCGGGCCGGCAAAACTGTACTTGCCGGGATTATCTCGAATCAACTGCACCAGTTCAGGCAGCGACTTGGCCGGCACCGTCGGGTTGACGACCACCACATTCGGAGAAACGGCCACCAGTGTCACCGGCGCAAAATCCTTGATGGGATCGTACGGCACCTTGGCGTACAGGCTGGGATTCACGACGAAGCCGGTGCTGATCGCCATAATGGTGTAACCATCGGCAGCCGCGCGGGCGACCTGGCCGGCGGCGGTGTTTCCGCCTGCGCCGCCGATATTCTCCACAAAGAACTGTTGGCCGAGTTTGTCGGATAACTTCTGCGCCACGATGCGCGCGATCGCATCGGTAGGACCTCCGGCCGGGAATCCGACGACGAGGCGCACCGGCCGTGCCGGATAGTTTTGTGCGGAGCATGGCACGACGCCAAGGGCCAGCCATGCGGCTGCGAGAAGTACGCACAAAACACGCCCCATGGCCGTTATCCCCCTTTGTTTGTTGGTCCTATCATCGGCGACGATGCCCTCAAGGACAAGAACAAAGCCGCTTCGGGGGGCGGTGCGAGGCCACCGGACAAAGCACGACAAAGCGGACGTGCATAAAAAAAAGAGGGCCGAAGCCCTCTTGAAATGATTACCAGCGGTGTCCGTGATGCCAGCCGCGGTGCCATCCGCCGCCGTAACCGTATCGGACAACCGGTCCACCATAACCGTAGTAGCGGGGACCGGTGCGAAAGCAACGGCCATACACGTCACAAACCAGCCGTACCTGTTCGACATTGGACGCGATGTCGGCGTTTGTGGCCAAGCCGATCGGCATAGCCGATGCGGTTCCCGCTGAAAGTGCTGCGCCGCCGAGGGCGGCCAATCCAACAAGTGCGTACTTAAGTTTCACTTTACTCTCCGTGGTTCTGTCCCCGCTCGGAAAAGTAGTGGTTCCTCTATGAACCTTGGCTGAGTGCAAGATTAAATCGCGGTAATCACGCGGCGATTGAAACTTGGCCGCTGCAATAGGCGACAATCGCCGATCGATGTGTTTTCAAGGCTCGGAAAACGTTTTGCATGAGTCGGCCGAGTCACGGTCGACCGGTCGCGACTGATCGCAGGTAAGCGATGACTTTTGTTCTGTCGTCGGTCGATGCGAGACCGCTATAGGGCTTCATGTTGTTGCCGGGCACGACCTCATCGGGGCTTGCGATGAAGTGCCCGAGCTTCTCCTCGTCCCAGACGAAGTCAGCGCCCTTCATTGCGCTGGAATAGCTGTAGTCCGGCAGCGATCCGGCTTTCCTTCCGATAATCTTGTACAGGTTGGGGCCTTGTCGGTTGTCGCCTTCCTTGATCGTGTGGCAGGTTCGACAGGCATTGTTGAAAACCTGTTGCTCTGAAGCGGCCTCTTTGCCTTGCGACGCCAACTCCTGGGATAGGGAGGAGTGCGATGACAGCCCCCACGCCACTCCGCTCAACGCCACTATCAACTGCACCCAATAACGGTGCTGCACCCTTAAGTCTTGCGGCCAACGGGCGTCTGGCCGGGTGAGGAACGTGATGAACTGCCGCCGCTTCATTCCATCACCTCGTTGAGGAAGCGATTGTGCCGTCCAAGACGGCTTCGGGGGCTAGCCGGCTCGCGGGATGCTGGCCAAACCGCCGAGTTTATGCCGGGAGACTCTCCTTCAGCTTACCATGGCACAAGGGGAAAACATCATGCTCAAACGCATGAAACAGCTTGTGAGGGTGCACCGACCGCCCAACCGGTGAACGCCGCCACGGGCGGTAGTGAGCAACCGCCGGCGGGTGCCGGCGCGGATGCTTGCTAAACGGCTTCGGCGGCCTGAACGACATTGAACGCGGGCCCGCGCTCATCGGCGGCGTTGAGTACGGGTCGTGTGTTTCTAAAAATCGTATTGGTTTCGTGAAATACGCGAAGGGCTGCATCAGGTAACAGGAGGCATGCTTTCGGCGTTCGCGCCGTCCAGAGGCCCCCCAAGGGCGTTTCCTCCCTAGACTTGCCCGATGGCCTTTTGAGCCATCGGGTCCTCTTTCCCAGGATGCGGCGCAACGATCCGGCCTAACGGGGGAGGGCCAGACAGAGCGAGAATTGAAGCATTGTCTGGCGCAAAGCGGATATCGCGATCGATCCTCGAAAGTCTAAAGGGGTTAGCTAGGGGAGCGCGTCCGGCCAGAGTAATCGTAACCCGTGGCGTCGGGATTGCTCAGCCGGGTCGACCGATACGGCGCCCACAACAGCAGTAGGAAGAGTGCCCTGTCAGCCTTGTATTTGGCACCGGATCGGCGGCGGTCCGAGCCCTGCATGACAATCTGCCCTTCAGTCGTGCACACGCACCACCTCCAAGCCCGGCCTCGCTTCTTCAAGATCACTTCAAAAACCGGAAATTGGTCGAGCATTGCAATCGTTTCAAGGTCAAGCGGCGTTCCATATCTG
>DATHHQ010000526.1:0-4487 GCA_035490095.1 Bradyrhizobium sp. | reverse complement strand
GAGAACCAGCGGGTCTGGACCGACGACTATTCCAACGTGCTCGGCGCGGTGTGGCGGCGGCTGCGCGACGGCGAGCAGTAGCCCTCCCTGCGGGATATCACTCGTCGTCGTCTTTGTTCTTCGAAAAGCTGCGGACCTACGAACGTGCTCACTGCAACTCAGGCGACCGCTTCCTGATCGCCATATAGGCCGCCTCATCAATGGTTAATGTGCGCGGCAACCCGCCCTCTATCGTGGCTGTTTTCGGGCCAAGCGCTGCTTTCTCCACCAAATGAACCTTTGATCGGCAGGAACCTTAGCGCGCTGAGCGTGTTGGTTGATTGACACAATCAACCGGAGAACATGATGAAAAAGCTCGCGATCTGTATGGCGTTGGGCGTCAGTGCGCTGTTTGTTACCGCTGCTTCCGCTGCTCCGCTCTCGAACGGCATGACAACCCTGCCTGACAGCAATGTCCAGAGCGTCCGTATGGTGTGCGACGAGAACGGCCGTTGCTGGCGCCAGCGCGGCGAACGCCGCGTCATTATCCGTGATTCATACGATTATGCCCCCCGCGAACGTTATTACGAGCGTCGCGGCTACGAGGATCGCGGTGGCGTCGGCTTCGTCGCGCCGGGCGTGAGCGTTGGCATCGGCACCGGCCGCTACTAAGCCGCAACGAAAACTGAAGAGAAAGGCCGTAGACAAACTACGGCCTTTTTTCTTGTCGGTTGAATCCGTAATAGCCGGCGTTACCCAGATCGATGCGTGTCGCTAATCCTGGTACGTGAACAAGCCGCGCGGCTGATACGGCCGTGGTGCATAGACCTGCTGGCCATATTGGGGAGCATAGCCGCGGTTGTTGTAATACTGCTGCTGCGGATTGGCCTGTGCATCGTAGAGGCGCCGGGAACCGCGCGGCGCCGGATAGCGCGCCACGTCCGAGCTGCCGTCCGCCGGATAAATGTAGCCGTCGTCGGCCTGCTGCATTTGAGGCTGCTGCACTTGGGGCTGCGGGAGCGGCGCGACACCGCGGGGCTGCGCCAGCGGTGCGATCTCGCGCGGCGCCGGTAGCTGCGGAGCCAGCACGACCGGATCGCCGGCGGCGGCGTTGTACTGCGGAGCATATTCCGGAGCCGGGTCGCGGCGGGCGACGGCGGTATTCGGCCGGGTCCGCGGGTTGCGCGCCAGTGCGATCTGGGAAGAGCCGGTGAGCGTCACCGTGGTGTTGAGCACGCCATCTTTCTCGACCATCGCATACAGCGTAGCAGCGTTGGCCTTCGACAGCCGCACGCAGCCGTGGGAAGCGGGGGTGCCAAGGCGGCCCTCGAAGTCTGTGCCGTGGATAGCGTGGCCGATCTTGGTGAAGAAGATCGAGTTTGGCATCGGCGCGTCGTCGAATTCCTTGGAGAAGTGGTCTTGCTCCATCCGGAAGGTGCGGAAGCTGCCGTTCGGGGTCTCGTACGACGGAATGCCAGTCGACACCGGCCACTGGTAGCGCTCGACGCCATCGACCGCCACGGTCATCATCTGCGCATTCTTGTCGACGGTGATGGCAATTTTGGCCTGCGCTGCGCCGGTGGCGAACAACGTCAGACCGGCGAAAGCAATAAGGAAGGAACGCATTTTACCTTTGGCCTCCAGGCTTTTGACTACCAAGCCTTAACTGCAGCACCGTCCCCCGCATCAATATGCCCGGAATTCGGCTTTGGTTCCAGTGGCTGGTGAGCAATCATTTATCCGCGGCTGGGCGCAAACAAGGCGTTGGCCGGGCTGAATTTGGTGGGCCGCGCAAATTTCCGCGAGGCATCGCCGGGGCCGTCTCGTCCCGAATTCATCACATCCGCGCAACTTTTTGGCCGCATCGGCGTTACAGGTTCCCGCCCCGCCGGTCAGCTGCGGCCGAGCATGAGGAATTCAGATGACGAAGATCAAGATCAAGACGGCGACCCTGCCGACAGCGCTGCCCGCGAAATTCTATCTGGCGGCTGCGGCCATCGTGCTCGCATTGCTGGCGATTCCGAATATCGGGCATGCGCAGGGCATCGTTCGCGGCGCGCAGGAAGGCTCTCGGGAAGGCAACCGGGTCGCCGGCCCGGTGGGCGGTGTGGTCGGTGGCGCAGTCGGAGCCGGCGTCGGCGGGGCGATGGGTGCCGTCAAGGGCGTGTTCGGGATTAACGATCGCGGCTATCGCTGCCGCGGCTATTACGATCGCCACAGTCGATTCCACTGCTACCGGTAGGTTTTGTTTGTGACGTCATTCCCCGATGTGCAATCGCACATCTGAGGTTCGCGTCTTCGACGCGCCCCGGAATGACGCTTCGCGGTCAGTTCTTCAGCCGGTAGCCGGTCTTGAAGATCCACCACACCGCGACCATGCAGACGGCGAGGAAAACCAGCGTGATGCCGACGCTGAGGCCCACGCCGACGTCGGCGATTTCATAAAAACTCCAGCGGAAGCCGCTGATCAGATATACCACGGGATTGAGCAGCGTGATGGTGCGCCAGCCCGAGGGCAGCATATTCACGGAATAAAAGCTGCCGCCGAGGAATGTCAGCGGCGTCACCACCAGCATCGGAATCATCTGCAATTTTTCGAAACCGTCGGCCCAAATTCCGATGATGAAGCCGAACAGGCTGAAGGTGACCGCGGTCAGCACCAGAAATGTCAGCATCCACCACGGATGAAGAATGTGCAGCGGCACGAACAGGCCGGCGGTAGCGAGGATAATCAGGCCGAGGATGATCGATTTGGTCGCGGCCGCGCCGACATAGCCGAGCACGATCTCGAAATACGAGATCGGCGCCGACAGCAATTCGTAAATCGTGCCGACGAATTTCGGAAAGTAAATGCCGAACGAGGCGTTGGCGATGCTTTGCGTCAGCACCGACAGCATCACCAGCCCGGGCACGATGAAGGTGCCATAGCTGACGCCTTCGACCTCGGTGATGCGCGAGCCGATCGCCGCACCGAACACTACGAAATACAGCGACGTCGAAACCACGGGCGACACGATGCTTTGCAGCAGCGTGCGCCAGGTTCGCGCCATTTCGAACAGATAGATCGCGCGGACAGCCCTGAAATTCATGACGCCCTCACCAGGTTGACGAAGATGTCTTCCAGCGAACTTTGGGTGGTGTCGAGGTCCGAGATACGGATGCCGGCGCCGCGCAAATCGCTGAGCAGGCTGGTGATGCCGGTGCGTTCGCCCTTGGTGTCGTAATTGTAAGTCAGTTCGCAGCCCCCGTCTGACAGTTCGAGGTTGTAAGCCGCGAGATCAGCGGGGATCGCATCGATCTTGCGTTGCAAATACAGCTTCAGCCGCTTCTTGCCGAGCTTTTGCATCAGACCCGCCTTGTCCTCGACGAGAATGATTTCACCCTTGTTGATGACCCCGATCCGGTCGGCCATCTCCTCGGCCTCTTCGATGTAATGCGTGGTGAGGATGATGGTGACACCGGAGGCTTGCAGCGTCCGCACCACTTCCCACATGCCCTTGCGCAGTTCGACATCGACGCCCGCGGTCGGCTCGTCGAGAAACAGAATCTGCGGTTCGTGCGACAGCGCTTTCGCGATCATCACCCGGCGCTTCATGCCGCCGGACAGCGTGACGATCCTGGCGTCCTTCTTGTCCCACAGCGACAGGTCCTTCAGCACCTTTTCGATATGATCTGGGCTTTTCGGCTTGCCGAACAGGCCGCGACTGAAGCTGACGGTCGCCCACACCGTCTCGAAAGCGTCGGTGTGCAGTTCCTGCGGCACCAGACCGATCAGCGAGCGCGCGGCGCGATAGGATTTGATGATGTCGTGGCCATCGACCGATACGCTGCCTTTGGTCGGATTGGCGATGCCGCAGATGATGCTGATCAGCGTGGTCTTGCCGGCGCCGTTCGGCCCCAGCAGCGCAAAAATCTCGCCGCGGCGAATCTCCAGGTTGATGTTGTCGAGCGCCTTGAAACCGGAGGCATAGGTCTTCGACAGATTTGCAACGGATATGATAGGTGACATGAGGGGCTTGATGGCCTGAATTGGGAATGCGGGGAAGGATAAGGCGGCACTTCGGCCAGCCTGGGGCATTGGTGGTCGTGAGTTCCGACAGATAGGTACGCTCAAGCCATTGCGCAATCGCTGCACGGCTGGACCATGTACCCATAAATGGATCGAGGTTAGCCGGGCAGCGACTGGCCAATGTCCAGTTTGGAGCGCGTTACCGACTCAAAGTTCGGCATTGCGCCGGGGCTGATGGTGCCGCCAGCGGAGGGAGCAGGTCAGTTCCATCATCGGCGGTGCGTATTGCGCATCCATCGCCGGATTCTTACGCGCCCGGCGGCTTGTCGATCGCGCCGCCGCTTTCGACCCAATCCTTGAAGGCGCCGGCGTTGTACACTTGGCCAAAGCCCATGTCCTTGAGCACCTTGGCAGCCAGCGCGGAACGTCCGCCGGATGCGCAGTACAGAATGACGGTCTTGTCCTTGGCGAAATTCTTGTCGTGGTAGGGCGACTCGGG
>DATHHQ010000525.1:0-3962 GCA_035490095.1 Bradyrhizobium sp. | reverse complement strand
TGGCGCCGAAAGCGTGTTCCTGTGGACCAAGGAAAAGAAGGGCGTAAACCGGCGCGGCGCTGGACCGATGGATGCCTCGCTGTTCGGGCGTGGCGCCGGCGAGGGCCTTGGCGTGCACATCTGCACCGGCCCGGTCTACGTACGCGGCGCCCAAGAGGGTGATGTGATCGAGTTGCGCATTATCGACGTCGCACCCCGACCTTGCGCCAATCCGCAATATCCCGGAAAGGCTTTCGGCAGCAACGCGGCCGCATGGTGGGGTTTTCACTATAAGGACTTGCTCACCGAGCCCAAGCCGCGCGAAGTGGTCACAATCTACGAGGTCGACGCCACCGGCGAACGCAACTGGGCGAAAGCCGTGTATAATTTCAGATGGACTCCGCAGACCGACCCTTCTGGCGTAGTGCACAAAACGATCGACTATCCTGGCGTTCCGGTCGATCACTCCACGATCAAGGAGAACCACGGCATCCTGAAGAATGTGCGCATTCCGATACGTCCGCATTTCGGCGTAATAGGCTTAGCGCCCAAGGAAGCCGATATCGTCGACTCGATTCCGCCGAGCTATACAGGCGGCAACATCGATAATTGGCGGATCGGCAAGGGCGCCACGATGTATTATCCAGTTGCGGTAGAAGGCGGCCTATTATCGGTTGGCGACTCGCACGCTTCGCAGGGAGATTCCGAACTGTGTGGTACGGCAATCGAATGCTCGCTGAACGGCACCTTCCAGATCATCCTGCACAAGAAAGCCGATCTCGTCGGCACAGCTCTCGAAGCCCTCGACTATCCGATGCTGGAAACCAAGGACGAGTGGCTGGTGCACGGCTTCAGCTTCGCCAATTATCTCACCGAATTAGGGGACAAGGCGCAGTCGGACATCTACTCGAAATCGTCGGTTGACCTTGCTTTGCGCGATGCGTTCCGCAAGATACGCAGATTCTTGATGACGACCAAGAAGCTGACCGAAGATGAGGCGATCTCTCTAATTACGATTGGCGTCGACTTCGGCATCACCCAGGTGGTTGATGGAAATTGGGGCGTCCACGCGGTCATCAAGAAGGATATCTTCGCCGGTGGCGAGACCTGATCCATAACACCGACGCGGTCGGTTCCGGCAGGGCCTGGCCGCGTCGCGCTGCAATTTCGGGCGAACCGTGCTGACGTCCGCAGCGGTCAAACAGAGAAGAACTCGCTGCGAGCAAATGTCTTCCGAGTTACCCCGGCACCCTGAAAGCGGACATCGCTCAACACAATCCGCATGTCTCAAAAGTGCCATGAAGAGACATGCGCGAGGCGCTCGCAGCAAATAGATCCCACCGCCTGGCAGACCTAAAACCTCGTACGCCACGTTTGGTGAACTTCAGCCGAGGGGGAATTTGACCCGTCCCAGGGTCCGCTCTCATTTGCCCCGGGCATGCTGATCGAAGGTGCTGAGCACGGCGAGTGTCATGGCCGCAACGCCGGTTTCGATGGTCGGTTTCGGCACCGGCGCGAACAGCGGCGAATGATTGGGCGGCAGTTGCGGCCCGGATCCGTCGCGTGCCGCGGCCACGCGCTCGGGCTCGTAGACGCCGATATTGAAAAACATCGACGGCACCCCGGCATTGATGAATTCGGAGAAATCCTCACTCGGCGTACCCGGCGGCGACGGCCTGAGCTTGTCACCAAACGCTGCCTTCAGCACCTTCTCGGCGGTCGCGACCACCCCGGGATCGTTCATCACGGCCTTGGCACCCTCGGTGATCCCGATGTCGGGTGCCGGCGCATCTGACATCGCGGCTACGGCCTTGGCCGTCCGCTCGATCCCCGTCAGCATTTTGGCGCGCACTTCCGGCGTGAAGGTGCGGATGGTTCCGGCCACCAGCACTTCGTCGGGAATGATGTTCTCGGCGGTGCCGCCATGGATCGCGCCGATGCTGACCACACCGAATTCGGTCGGGTCTTTTTCGCGGCTGATCACGCTTTGCACGTCGACGATGAAGCGCGCCGCGATCATCACCGGATCGATGGTCGCCTGCGGCGCCGCGCCGTGACCGCCGCGGCCACGAAATCGGACGAAGAGGCTATCGGAATTGGACGAGCCGATGCCCACGCGATAGTTGATGGTGCCGTAGGCGAAAGCGCCGTCATGCAAGGCAAATGCAAAATCGGGTTTTTTGAATCGTGTGAACAGGCCGTCGGCCAGCATGGCCTTGGCGCCCGACACCGTCTCTTCGGCTGGTTGGGCGATGAACATCAGGGTGCCTTGCCACTGGTCCTTCAGGCCGACCAGTGTCTTCGCCGTTCCGACCCAGCTCGCCATATGGATGTCATGGCCGCAGCTATGGGCCACAAAGGTCTCCCGGCCGTTCCAGCTGGTCTTGTCGTGGCTGGCATAGGCAAGGCCGGTTTTCTCTTCCATCGGTAGCGCGTCAAGTTCGGTGCGCACCATGATGGTGGGGCCATCGCCATTTTTATAGATGGCGACCAGCCCGGTCTTGCCTACCTTCTCGGTGACATCGAAGCCGAGCGCGCGCATTTCAGCGGCGAGCCTGGCTGCGGTTTTTTCTTCCTGAAAGGCAATTTCCGGATGGGCGTGGATGTCCTTGTAAAGCGCGTCGAGCTTTGGATAGTCGGCTTCGACGGATGCCTCGATCGCAGCCTTGAGCCGCGCAATATCTATCTCCGCATGCGCGGGCAAAAGGGTTGCCACGCAGAGCGCGGCGGACACCAGAAAAGGTTTGGCAAGATGCTGCATGGCAACGACCCTCCTTGTTCCTCCGAATGCGTCATCCTCGAGCCCGAGCAGCCTGGACGACGCGTGGATGCATGTCTAGCCGGGCACACCGTCGTCGAGGCTCACAATCACGGCAGCGTTGGCGATGATGATGGCATCGCCACCCTGCTCCGCTGGAATCTCGAGCCCGCCCTTGACCGCGGTGACGGTCACCGTTCCGTAAGGCAGCTCCTTCGCCACTGCTGTCGTGTCGACCGCACCGGGGTCCGGCACGCCGATGGTGACATCGACGAACATGTCGCCTGCCGTCTTGCCCAGCATCCGGACGAACCCGAGGCTGGAGTGGCGGATGGCGTCCGAGACCGCGCGCCTGGCCGCCTTGGTGGCATCGCGTCCGTGAACATCAACGCCCATGCCCATTTCGGTAATACAGCGCACGCGTGCCATCGGCTTCCTGTTTTTCGTTAGGTTGCGGGGAAGCTATTTATCACCGCCACCGTTCTCAAGCGATAGCCTTGCCGCGCTCTCCCCGGTGGTCGGGCTCTTTTGCCACCGTCATCAGCGGATATGTTTTTGTCTAAGCCCGGTTGGGCCGACTTAACTCCGCGAACTTGACGCCAGCGTCGGGGCGTCAGGACCACACGACTTCGCCGTACGCTGCAACATCTCTCGTCCGCTCGCTGTTGATCGCTCACAAGTCTTTCAAACGGCCGGGCTGGAACGAGATTCCGGCCGTCCGTGACGACCGCATCATCGAGATCAAGTCGCCGCTGATCCTGCAGCCCGGCCCGGCGGCGTTGACCGACGGGCTGGATGCGATCGTCGCGGCGCTGTGGCCTGCATTGCCAGGCTCCTGAAACCGGGGCTTGCACGACCTCTGCCACAACAAGACTGTCATCGCCCGGCTTGACCGGGCGATCCAGTACGCCGCAGCTTCTCGGTTGGACACGACCGTCTCTGGAATACTGGGCCGCCCGGTCAAGCCGGGCGATGACCGCGGTGTTTGTTTCGTCCACCGGCGTCGGCCCCGCGGTCGGTACCGAACGAACTCGCAATGACGAAACGGAGTTTCGATTCAAATTTCAAACAGCGGATACACGTGCGCATTCTCGCGGCGGGAGGCGCCCGAGGTTTGCGTGTCGTCCTCCCTCAAAAGAGGGAGCAGGGAATGCCGGATGCGCGCTGCACCCGCGGTCTCGTGTGCAAAAGGCAGAACGAAAATCGCACACGAGCATACAGGGCA